>JAKVKY010000006.1 GCA_022484685.1 Acidaminococcaceae bacterium
TTTAAAATATTTTCTCAACGCTTTTAGAAAATGGATTTATAAATTTCCACGATCTGGTCGTGAGTGACAGCACGGGGATTACCCGGCGTGCAGGCATCCGCCATGGCGGATTTAGCCAGGAAGTCCAGATCTTTTTCCTTGACGCCCAGTTCGCTCAGGTGACGGGGAATGCCCACGTCATCAGCCAATTTTTGTACCACGTCCAGGCAGGCCTTGCGATATTCCGGCTGGCTCATCTTATCCACGCCGGCCACGCCCATAGCCCGGGCCACTTCGCGATACCGTTCGCCGGTAGCTTCTGCGTTAAATTTTAACACGGCGGTGAGCAGGATGGCGCAGGCCTTGCCGTGCGGAATATCATACACGGCGCTGAGAGGATGGGCCATGGAGTGCACGATGCCCAGACCTACATTGGAAAAGCCCATGCCGGCGATGTACTGGCCCAGGGCCATCTCTTTCCGGGCTTCCATATCCCCGGCCACGGATTTGCGCAGCCACTTGCCGATAATCTCAATGGCTTTCAGGTGCATCATGTCCGTCATTTCCCAGGCACCTTTGGTGATGTAACCTTCGATGGCATGAACCAGGGCGTCCATACCGGTGGCAGCCGTCAAACCTTTCGGCATGCTGGCGCTCATCTGAGGATCTACCACGGCAACTACCGGGATGTCGTGCGGATCGGCGCAGACAAACTTGCGATTCTTTTCCACATCGGTGATCACGTAGTTGATGGTGACTTCGGCGGCCGTGCCGCTGGTGGTGGAAACGGCGATGATGGGCAGACATTTATTTTTGGTGGGCGCTACGCCTTCCAGGCTGCGCACATCGGCAAACTCCGGATTGGTCATGATGATGCCCACGGCTTTGGAAGTATCGATGGAAGAACCGCCGCCGATGGCCACGATCAGATCCGCCTTTTCTTTCTTGCAGAAAGCCACGCCTTCCTGTACGTTCTGGATAGTGGGATTCGGTTTAATATGATCGTACACCGCGTAAGGAATCTTGGCGGCGTCCAGCAACTCCGTCACATGGTTGATGACTTTAAACTTTACCAGGTCGGGATCGGTAGCGACCATAACTTTTTTCGCGCCCCGGGCTTTGATCTCAGTGACAATTTCTTTGATGGCGCCCTCGCCAAAATACGAAGTTTCGTTCAGGATGATACGATTAGACATAGTGCTTACCTCCTAGTTTTATTAAACTGCAACCTTGACTAAAACCCAGGCGTCCTGGCTGCTATCAACCGCTGCGACTCAAGGCGCCGGTTTTCCCGTACATACATCCATGTATCTACGTAGTCTTGTTATCTTAGTCTTATTATACTGCTGTATACGCTTTTTGTCCACCAAGGACATTTAGTGTCCCGTATAAACTTATTTGGGCAGCCTACCAGTATAAAAATAGTGGACCGGGTGAATGTAAACCATGTATAAGCCAGTCTGGGAGCGGCTTAGAAGCTTTTTTAAAAAAATCGCTCGTAAATCGTCATAGCAGTGCCAAAAATGGTTTTTTGATACAGAGTAGCTACTTTTTAAACTGGCCTTTAAACGCGTTTAAACGCCTATAGAGCGATTTAGTATTTTTTACTGTATAAAAAGTCAAAAAAACAATAAAAGTTGAGGCCTTTTAGTGAGTTTTAGGTCTATATACCACTATATATAGTGTTTACACTTTGCTCAAATTCGCAAAATACCCTTTTTGAGGGTAAAAAAGAACCCCTTTCCCACCCCTATGAGGGGGTAAAAAAGGGGGTTATTTTAGCTTGTGGATCCGCTGCTGGGCTAACTTATAAACTTTTATAAATTTTTGCCCATGGCGTAGGCTTGTTTGGCCGCGGGCTTGCCCACAATCTCGCCTTTCTGCCAGACGCCGGCGCCGTACAGCACGCCTTTTTCCTGCGCACCCGGCAAACAATCGGCGTAGCCGCGGAAACATTCCACCGCCCGTTCCAGGTTGGCCACTTCCGTGTCGGCCGCCGTCACGATAAAGTACAGCTCCTTGCCGGAAATTTCCTGATAACGGGGCACGGTCCGGTCGATGAAAGTTTTCATCTGGCCGTCGATGGCGTAAAAATAAACCGGACTGGCCAGCACGAGCACGTCGGCGTTAATCAGTTTGGGCAACAGCTTTTCCATATCATCTCGCAGCACGCATTTGTGGGTCTGGTTGCACACGCCGCAGCCGCTGCAAAAACCAATCTCGTAGTCGGCGATGAATAATTTTTCTACCTCGTGGCCGGCTTCCTGGGCGCCCTGGATAAACTGGTCACACAAATAATCCGAGTTGCCGCCCTCGCGAGGACTGGCAGATATAACCAAAACTTTTTTACTCATGGTGACACACTCCTTAATTTTTAAATTAAGCGGGGCAGTGCGTTTGCAGTTGGCACTCGCTGCGGCATGATTGTTCACCAAACCGTTAGCCGCCGGGGCGTTACCCGGCTGCGTCGAGCCTTAGCATAGTGCCTTGCAAACGCCCTCCCCCGTCTTTATTTACTTCTTAACTTTTTCCCACCAGGGAGAAAAAGATTCGGCGCTGCCAATATGGACCAGGGCGCCAATTTCCGGGGTTAGCAATTGATAGTTCTTACCGGCGCTGGCCGCCGCCAAACGTTTATAAGGTTCGTCCCAGTCATGGGTGGAGAGGGCGAACTTGCCGTTGTGGGCTGGCAGAACCGCTTTTGCTTTGACATCCAGGGCTGCCTGGGCCACCTGCTCCGGCAGCATATGGATACGGGGCCAGTTCTTATTATACTGCCCGTCTTCCAAAATTGCCAGGTCAAAACCGCCGAACTGCTGACCGATGGCGGCAAAATGTTTACCGTAACCGCCGTCGCCGCTGTAAAAGACTTTGCGGCCCGGGGTGATAAAGGCAAAACCCGCCCATTCGGTCTGATTCCGTTTTAACAGGCGTCCCGAAAAATGCTGGGCCGGCAGAACCTGCACGCTGAAATCCGGCGCCAGTTTTACTTCCGTGTTCCAGTCTTCTTCGTGCAGCTGTGACCGCGCAAAACCCCACTCTTCAAAATATTCGCCCACGCCCAAGGGACAGACAATATTTTTAAGCTTAGGCTGCAGCGCCTTGATGGCGTCGTAATCCAGATGGTCCCAGTGGTCGTGGCTCATGATGAGCACGTCGATCTGCTCCGGGAAATCCGCCGCCGTGTACACGCAGCTCCCCGCAAAAGCTTTATTCACCAAAAAGAGGGGCGAGCCGTAGTCGCTCAGCACCGGGTCGATTAAAATCCTGTAACCGCCCAGCTGCATGTAGTAGCTGGAATGTCCCAGCCACACCACCACATCCTGCTTGGGGTCCAGCTTGCGTAAATCTGTTTTCCGGGTGGGCACCGCAGCCGGCGGTACTAAGCCCGCCTTGTCCCCGAACAAAAATTTTAAGGTGGCCGTAAAACTGCCGCCGTCCCCTTCCACGATCTGCGTCACCGGTTCCAGACACTGGAACTCGCCGAGCACGTAGTGAGGCGATTTTTGGATCCGGGCCAGGCGCGCACCGCTGGGAGCGCGGCCAAACTTAGGCGTCAGCGTATACGCAAAGGCACCTGCGGCCAGGACAACTATGAAAATTACTAAACCAATGAACATCTTCTTAAACATTCCGCCTCCGATTGCTGTAACCTTCTTTTTAAAGCGCTAACCTCTGCTCTAATCTTATTGTAATTCCTGGAGCGTACTCCATGTCAAGCAAACTTTAGCATATTGCGCTAACGTATAAAAAGCGGAGCGGTGGCGGCCTTTGTGAGGAGCTATGCTGAGGCACGACGCAGCCGGGCACCGCCCCGGCGACTAACAATTTTAAAGAACAAGTATGCCGAAGCCAGCGACCAGAACAAAGACTGCCACCGCTCCGCGCTTCTTATTTTAAACTTATGGACTAACCAGCTCCTGAATGTTAAAATAAACTATACGTAATTACTATCTGTCATCACCTACGCCCTTAAATGTAGCAAAGGAGAATCCACCATGCGTTTTTATACCGCACTGACCAACGGCAAAGAACAAGTCTTCATCAGTTTTGACGGCGGCGTGAATGCCTACCGCGCCAAAGATCTGGGGCTGGACCAGCCCGACCTGAACGCCATCATCCGGGACTGGACGCCTTCCCTGGCCGCCATCGTCACCACGGTGGCCAAAACCTACGCTTTGGAACCGGCGGACCAGGATCACCGGACCACGGCTAAAAAAGTCGGCGCGGCCAAAACTGCGCCCCGGCTTAACAGCCTCGCCATCCTGCCCTGCCCCGTAGCCAAACTCAAACTGCGCGCGCCCATCCCCCGGCCCCTGCAGGATATCGTCTGCCTGGGCATCAACTACGACGAGCACGCCAAAGAAGCCGGCGGTTTTTCTAAGGAAGCTTTCGGCGGCGAGCGCCCCTACACCATTTATTTTTCTAAACGCGTCAGCGAAGCTGTAGCCACCGGCGGCACCATTCCCGCCTACACCGGGCTGGTGGACAGCCTGGATTACGAAGCAGAACTGGGCGTGGTCCTGGGCCGGGATGCTAAAAAAGTAGCGCCGGACCAGGTGCATAAATATATTTTCGGCTATACCGTGGTCAATGACGTGAGCGCCCGCAACCTGCAGACCCGTCACAAACAATGGTATCTGGGCAAGAGCCTGGACGGTTTCTTCCCCATGGGTCCCTGCATCGTGACGCCGGACGAGATCCCGGAGGTGTATGATCTAACCATCGGCAGCACCGTGAACGGTGAACAGCGCCAGCACAGCAACACCCACTTTATGATCCAGAACGTGGAAGGCGCCGTCAGCGAACTGTCCCGGGGCATGACCCTCAAGGCCGGCACCATCATCGCCATGGGTACTCCCGCCGGTGTGGGCATGGGCTTTAAGCCGCCCAAATTTTTACAACCCGGCGACCAAGTCGTGTGCGAGATTGAAAAAATTGGCAAGCTGGAAAATGTGATTGGCAAATAAAAGCATAACTCTGTAAATTTTCTCAAAGCCTTTACTTCTTTTATCTATTTCTGTCTCGCGGCTGCCGCAACGGTAACCACTTTTCTGTAATAAAAAAATCTCCTGCCACTTAGTGACAGGAGATTTTTATTGTTTCACGTGAAACTTTATTCCTTGCTCAGGTCCTGGAACTCAAACATACCTTCCAGCATGGGGTTGAACACATAGCCCTTCACGTTCTTGCGCAGAGGTACCATGCTGTCAGCCTGGAAGAGCAGCACGTAAGCGGCATCGTCGATAGCCAGCTTTTGCGCGTTCTTGTAGATGGCGGTACGCTGACCCTGATCGCTAACGGCCAGAGCCTGAGACAGGTACTTATCCATCGCGGGGTTCTTGTACCGGTCACGATAAACCGGCAGACCCTTCATGGTGGAATCGTAGAAGCAGTTCATGTACTGGTAAGGATCGCCAAAGTCAGGCATCCAGGTTCCCAGAGCCATCTCGTAGTCGCCGTTCTGCAGTTTCTCCCGCAGGGTAGCCCAGGCAATCTTTTCCAGTTCGCACTTGATACCCACCTTTTGCAGGCTGTTCTGGATCAGCAGCGCTTCTGCTTCCCAGAAGCTTTCGTAGTTGGCGTAGGAGAGCTTGACGGTCATGCCGTTCTTGCCGGCAGCCTGGAGCAGGCTCTTGGCTTTTTCGATATCGGTGGTGTAACCTTTCAGGCTTTCATCATAGCCCCACATTCCTTTCGGGATGGGTCCGCCCAGTTTCAGGCCTTTGCCCTTGATGGTGCCGTCCAGGATAGCTTTGTAATCCATGGCGTAGTTCATGGCCTGGCGTACTTTCACATCGTTGAAAGGTGCCTTGCCGTTGTTCAGGTACAGATAACTTACTTTCAGACCGGGCGCCTGGTTAATCACGATATCTTTGTTCTTAGCCAGCTCGGTCATCTGTTCCATCGGAATATCCTTGGCAATATCCACGTCGCCTTTTTCTAACTGCAGGCGCTGACCGCTGGCATCCTTAATAATCTGCAGGATGACGGTCTTGAGAGCGGGTTTCTTGCCCCAGTAATTTTCGTTAGCTACCAGTTTCATGTTCTGGCCCCGGTTCCATTCAGCTAACTTGTACGGGCCGCTGCCCATGGTTGCTGCTGCCAGATAGCCGCTGCCCATGTCGTCGCCCTTAGCTTTGTCCATAACCTTGGGGTTCACCAGGTTGCCGCAGTTGGTAGCCAGGGTGTACAGGAAAGGCGAGAACGGTTTGTCCATGATGAACTTTACCGTGTTGGCGTCTACTACTTCGACGCTCTTCAAAGTCGGGAAGTAATCAGAGGGGCCTTTCTTTAATTTCAGGATCCGGTCGAAAGTAAACTTAACTGCCTTGGCATCTAACGGCGTGCCGTCCTGGAACTTCACGTCCTTGCGGAGCTTAAAGGTCCATTGCAGACCGTCGGCAGAGGCCTGCCAGCTTTCAGCCACGGAAGGCTGCACCTCGGTGCTGCCTTTCTTGTAGGTTACCAGACGATCGTAGCAGGGATAGCTGACAATCCACACATCCATGGAGACGCCCGGGTCAATCGTAGCAGGTTCCACGCCGGTAGCTACCACCAGGGTATCCTTGGGCGTTCCCTTGCCGGCGCTGCCGCCGCTCTTATTGCCGCCGCAGCCGGCGATCATGAGCAGGGCGCACAGTGCTACCAGGAGCACAAACAGTTTCTTCATCTTTCTTCCTCCCCTTCATAGGAAATCTAATAAATATACACAGGTATTATACCACAGAAAGCGGCGCCTGTGAAAAAGCCTTCAGCGTGTTCCGGCGCTTTTACGCCGGTGCACAACAAACTTCAGGCGCAGTTTATTTCACCGTAAAACCCGCCGGCAATTTAATGGCCGGTTCCGTATGGATTACCGGATGGCGAATGAGCATATCGCAGTGGGCCTGGCAATGATTCTTGCCCAGGTTGTAGCTGTCGCCCACGGCAAAATGTACGGTGCCTAAACCTTTTTCATCCACGCTCATGTTGTGGTGCAGCGTTTTATTATACGCCGGGTTAAAACCCAGGGCAAACTCGCCGATCATCTGGGCGTCGGGACCCAGTTTACCGATATAGTCCAGGATCTTAGGCGTGCCGCCTACGATACGTCCTTCCCGGAACATAACTTTTTCCGGCGGTTCCGGTACCCAGCTGCGGGTCACCGTGCCGTCCACCACCAGGGTGCCGGTAAAAGTAGACTCGATGGGGCAGGTGTAAATTTCTCCGTCCGGCATCTGGCTCAGCTCGTCGCTGCGGGTTAAACCGTTGGCCACGATCCAGTCCTTGCCGTAAGTGGAAAATTTAATATCCGTGCCCTGGGGCGAAGTGATGTGGAACTCTTTGACTTTGAGCAGTTCCTGCTTCACGCCTTCCAGAAACTGGGTGCAGCTTTGGTAATCAAAAGGACCCCAGAAGGCGTCCTCAAAATAATTTTCCTGCCAGTCGTACAGATCCACGATGCGGCAGCCCCGGGCAAACATGGCCGCCCGCACCAGCCGGCATTTGTCATAATGTTCCCCGTACGGATTGTAAAACTCAATGGCGTGGGACGCCGTCTGCAGCTTGGCATCCGTGGGCGCCACTTTCGTAGCATCCACCAAAAAATGTTTCTGCGGCAGCAGGGCGGCTAACTTTTTAGCTAACGCCTGCGTGTGCGCATTCTGGTAGCAGACCGCGATGGCCGTTACCGGCACGCCGCCTCCCGCCAGAGAAACTTCCAGATTCTCCAGTACCTTCAACTTTTTGTAACCCCCCAACAAGCGAGGAAATGGCCGGGCTCAAATTGTGCCAGCGGCGGCCTTTCACTCTTACAACGCAAATCAACTAAAGGACAACGGTTCTGATACGGACAGCCCCGTTCCTGGGCCACGTTCTCTGTCATATCGGCGGCCTTGGTCAGCGGCTTTAATTTTTTGCCGACGGCCGGCAAAGCGGCGATCAGTTCCCGGGTGTACGGGTGCAAAGGCTCCAGCATAATTTTTTCGCTGGGTCCCAGCTCCACGATCTGCCCGGCATACATGACGGCGGTACGGTCGCTGATATATTTGACCACCGCCAGATTGTGCGAAATAAAAATATAGGTCAGGTGCAGCTTTTGCCGCAGGTCGTTAAGCAAATTTAAAACCTGGGCCTGCACCGACACGTCCAGAGCGGACGTCGGTTCATCCAAAATTAAAATTTCCGGTTCCGTGGTCAGGGCCCTGGCGATGGAAATCCTCTGCCGCTGCCCGCCGCTAAATTCGTGGGGGTAACGGTCCAGACAGGATGCGTTCATGCCTACCAGTTCCAGCAAAGCTGTGACCTTGGCGTGCATCTCAGCCTTGGAAAGTTTGGTCATGATCTTTAACGGTTCCGTCAAAATTTCTTCCACGGTCATGCGCGGGCTCAAAGAAGAATAAGGATCCTGGAAGACGATCTGCACGAAGCGGCGCAGCGGCCGTAAATCTTTTTCTTTCAGGCTGGTCACGTCGGTGCCGTCCAGGATAATCTTGCCCCGGGTCAAAGTTTCCAAACGGATGATGAGGCTGGCCAGGGTACTTTTACCGCAGCCCGACTCACCCACGATACCCAAGGCTTCGCCCCTCTGAATATCCAGGGTGATGCCGCGGACCGCGTGGATATAACTTTTTTTGCCCATCATGGTTTTCTTCACGAAAACCTTATCTACATTTTCAAGACGCAGTAATGGCAGTGTCACCGGCCTCGGCCTCCTTCCAGCAGCAAACGCTGCGGCCGTCTCCGGCTACATGCAGCGGCGGATGTTTGGCGGTGCAGTTTTCCCCGCACACGCTGCAGCGAGGCGCAAAACGGCACCCGTCCATGTGCTCCCGGGGATCCGGCACCATGCCGGGAATAGCGCACAATTCCAAACGCTCCGCCCCTTTGGGGGTAAAGCCCGGAATCGCGGCCAGTAAAGCTTTGGTATAAGGATGGCGGGGCGTCGTTAAAACTTCCACCGCCGTACCTGCTTCCACAATCTCGCCGGAATACATGACGGCGATACTGTCGCACACCTGAGCGATAACGCCCAGATCGTGGCTGATAAAGATGACGCCGGCGCCGGCTTTGTCGGCCGCTTCCTTGACCAGGCCCAGGATCTGCGCCTGAATGGTCACGTCTAACGCGGTAGTCGGTTCGTCCGCGATCAAAAGTTTGGGCGAGCAGCTTAAGGCGATGGCGATCATGGCCCGCTGCCGCATGCCGCCGGAAAGTTCGTAGGGATAAGCTTTGAGCATTTTTTCCGGTTCCTTAATATGCACGTTTTCCAACATGGCGATAGCGCGGGCATGGGCCTCGCCGCCCTGCAGGTGCTGGTGGGTGCAGATCACGTCTTCCAGCTGCTGCCCCACGGTAAAGACCGGGTTCAGGCAGGTCATCGGTTCCTGGAAGATCATGGCAATCTCTTTGCCCCGATAGTGCGCCATTTCTTTTTCGCTCTTGGTGGTCAGCTCTTCCCCGCAAAAGTTAATACTGCCTTGCAGGGATTTGCTGCCGCCCGGGAGCAGCTGGGTCACGGCGCTGGCAGTCATGGATTTGCCGCTGCCGGATTCGCCCACCAGGCCCACGATCTCACCGGCGTGGACCGTCAGGTTCACGTGGTGCAGGATGGGGATCAGCTCCTGCTCCTTGCGCAGGGTGACATTCAAATCTTTAATTTGTAAGATGGGAGCAGCTGCTGCCGCGCCCGTAGTTTTGCTGTCTGTGCTTGTCATTTTTTATCCTTGTTCACGCTGTGCCCGGCACAGCTTTTTTAACCTTGTTTGCTCTTAGGATCCAGGATATCCCGGATGCCGTCGCCTAATAAGTTAAAGCCCACTACCGTTACCAGGATGGAAAGTCCCGGGAAGGCGGCGTACCACCACTGGTCGATGGCATACGCCCGGGCGGAGTTGACCATGGCGCCCCATTCAGGAGTAGGCGGCTGGGCGCCCAGACCGATGAAGCTCATGGACGCCGCCATGAGGATGGCATCGCCCAGACCCAAAGTCATCTGCACCATGATCGGCGTCAGGGAGTTGGGAATAATATGTTTCCAGATAATCCAGAACGGCGGTGCGCCAAACGTGCGGGCAGCTTTCACATACTGCCGCTGCTTTAAGCTCAGTACCTGGCCCCGGACTAAGCGGACGTACACAGGAATCTTGACGATGGAAACCGCCAGCATGGTATTGAACAGGCCTAAACCTAACGAAGCCGTCAGGGCCAGGGCCAGCACCATGGACGGAAAACTTAAGACCATGTCGCTGATGGACATGATGACGTTATCCACCTTGCCGCCGGCGTAACCGGAAATGCTGCCGAAGAGGATGCCGAAGAAAGCGGACACGCACACGATGGCGATGCCCACTGAAACAGAAATCCGACAGCCGTACAGCACCCGGGTAAAAATATCGCGGCCCATCTCATCGGTGCCGAAAAGATGTTTTAAAGCGGGCGCGCCTAAGCGGTGCGGCACATCAATCACATTGGGATCGTACGGCGCGATCACCGGCGCAAACACGCCGACTAAAATTACCAGCAGGACGATGCCGGCGCCGATGGCGGTGAGGCGGTTGTATTTTAAAATTTTGAGCGCGCGTTCCGTGAAGGTCATTTGTCCACCTCCCTGATCTGAGGATCCAGGAAGCGGTACAACATGTCCACGATAAAGTTAATGAACACGTACACGCAGGACACGATCATGGTAAAACCCATGATGGCCGGGAAATCCAGGAACGTGATGGCTTCCACCACGTACTTGCCCATGCCGGGCCAGGCAAAAATCGTCTCCGTGATAATAGCGCCGGACAGTAAATCGGCCAGGGTCAAACCCGCGATGGTGACCGTGGGCAGCAGGGCGTTCTTTAACGCGTAGTGGTAGAGGATGCGCCGGGTGGGGATGCCACAGGACCGGGCCGTACGGATATAATCTTCCTCCAGCACGTCGATCATGCTGCTGCGTACCTGCCGGGCAATAATCGCCAGCTGCACATAAGCCAGGCACACCGCCGGCAGGATCAGATGATGGATGGCGCTAAGGACCACGTCCATCTGACCGGCAAAGAGCCCGTCTAAAATATACATACCCGTCACCTGAGGCGGCGGCGTCATAAAAGTATCCAGCCGTCCCGATGCCGGGAAGATAGGAATCCATTTATAAAAAATAATGAGCGCCACCACGCCGGACCAGAACAAAGGTGTAGACACACCGATGAGGGAAACGATACGGCACAGGTGATCGGGCCACTTGTTGCGATGCACGGCGGCCACCACGCCCAGGATGATACCAAAAATCACGGCCAGGATCATGGCGGACAGCGTCAGCTCCAAAGTCGCAGGGAAAAACTTTTTCAGTTCACTGGATACCGGCTGCTGGCTGCGGATACTGATACCCATATCTCCGTGCATCAGACCGGTCACATATTTATAGTACTGTTCCGTCAGCGGACGGTCCAGACCTAATTCCACCCGGGCCCGGGCCAAAGTTGCCGCGCTGGCCTTATCGCCCACCATCATCCGGGCGGGATCGCCGGGTATGACATGGCTCAGGGCAAAGGTAATGATGGACACGCCGATCAAAACCAGGAGCAGGTGTATAATTTGGTTCCGTATGTAATGAAAGGAAAACAAAGAAAAACCCCCAAGTAAAAAATTTAATTTATACCTTACAGATTATACCACAAAGTGCCCACTGAAAAAACAGGTAAAACGTGACGGTTTACGCCGCCACGTTTTGTGCCTGTAAGCTTTATGCCTACCTAACTCTTAAAATCAGACTGCTGCGTTAACTTGAGGACCAAACTTTAAGACTTGCTCATGTCCTCAAAGTTGAACATGCCGTCCAGCATCGGGTTGTATACGAAGCCTTTGACATTAGCCCGCTGCGGTACGATGGTACTGGTCTGGAAGAGCAGGATGTAACCGGCTTCGTCCACCACGATCTTCTGCGCCTGGCGGTACAGGTCGGTACGTTGTTTCTGGTCGGTAACTTCCACGGCCTGACGGATCAGCTGGTCCACCTTGTCGTTCTTATAGAAGCTGCGGTCGCCGGAAAGGCCGAACATCTTGCTGTCATACCAGCAGTTCATGAACATGTACGGATCGGCAAAGTCCGGGGTCCAGCTGCCTAAGCAGATCTCGAAGTTGCCCTTGTCTACCCGTTCACGCAGGGTAGCCCAGGCCACCTTGTCCAGTTCGCACTTGATGCCGGCTTTTTGTAAACTGTTCTGGATCAGCAGCGCTTCTGCTTCCCAGAAGGTCTTGTAGTTGGAATAAAGCAGATGCACGGTCAAATCTTTTTGTCCGGATTCCGCCAACAGCTGTTTAGCCTTCTCCACGTTGGTGGTGTAACCGGTCAGACTGTCGTCGTAACCCCACATTCCTTTGGGGATAGGTCCCTTCATGGGCACGCCTTTGCCTTTGACGCTGCCGTCGATGATGGCTTTATAATCCATGGCGTAGCTCAAGGCCTGACGTACTTTCACGTTATTGAGGGGCGCTTTCTGGTTGTTCACATACAGATAGCTGACCAGGAAGTTGGGATACTCTCCCACCTTGATGTCCTTGTTCTTCGCCAGTTCCTCGGTCTGCTCCACCGGAATGCCTTCCGCGATATCCAGGTCGCCTTTTTCTAACTGCAGGCGCTGAGCGCTGGCATCCTTAATGACCTGGAAGATGACTTTCTTCAGGGACGGTTTCTTGCCCCAGTATTTATCGTTGGCCGTCATGGTCACATGCTGGCCCCGGGCCCATTCGCTTAACTGGTAGGCGCCGCTGCCCATGGTATGTTCGGCCAGGTAGGCGGTGGCATTGTCATCGCCCTTGGCTTTTTCCATGACCTTGGGGTTGATGACGCTGGCGCCGCTGGTAGCCAGGGTGTACAGGAACGGTGCAAAAGGTTTGCTTAAAGTAAACTTAACCGTGGTAGCATCCACAGCCTCCACCGTTTTTAAAGTCGGGAAGTAATCAGAAGGTCCCTTCTTCATCTTCATCAGACGGTCAAAGGAAAACTTGACAGCCTTGGCATCTACCGGCGTGCCGTCCGGGAACTTGGCGTCTTTCTTTAATTTAAAGGTCCAGGTTAAACCATCCGGGCTGGCGGTCCAGCTTTCAGCCAGGCTGGCTTCCACTTCGGTGCTGGCCTTGCCGTTATCCGTCTTATATTTTACCAGGCGGTCATAGCAGGGATAGCTGATGGCCCAGGTACCGTTATCCATGGAAACCGCCGGATCCAAAGTCGCAGATTCAAAAGCCGTACCGATAACCAGGGTATCCTTCGGCGTCTTGGCGCTGCCGCCGCTACTGCTCCCGCTGCCACCGCAGCCGCTCAGGCTGGCAGCCAGTAATCCTGCCAGTACAACCAGACTCAGTTTCTTCAAACTCATACAAACCCCTCCCACCTCATAGACTTGCAAATATTATTTTCAAAATAACAAAGGAGCCCTGGTCTCCGTATCCAATTACGAAACTTAGGCTCCTTTGCCACTTTGACTATTTTTATTCTCCTGCAGGAGGAAAAAATCCTGCACAAAGTTAATAGTTTTTGTAAAAAAACGATGTTTTTTTATGTTTTTTGTACACCTGTACGCAAGATTCTCCTGTAAAAATACTTTTAAAGATTCATGTTCGCAACGGCAAGACAAAGTTGCCTACGCATCAATGCCTGTAAAAATACCCTGCTGCCTGCCTGTTACAGCACCCGGTCCCGGTACATCTTGCGCGCTTCAAAGTACACCGGTACCAGACCGCACTCTTTGGCTAACACCGAGGCTAAACCCAACCGTCTGGTCACATGGGTCTTGTTGTGAGCGTCGCTACCCACGGTGCAGTAGCGTCCGCCCAAACCGGCATAACAGTGGCCGATGTCCAGCATGGTCTTGATGGCCTGCTGGTTATCCAGACGCCGGGTATTAAATTCCAGCGGGATCTGGCGTTCCACCAGTTTGCCCAGCAGCTGCTGGTACAATTTTAAGTGCTCTTCCAGATGCAGTTCCCCTTCCGGGCCTGTATAAGGCCAGTAACGGCAGATATAATCAATGTGGGCAAACGCATCAAAATTTTTGTGGCTGTCCACGCAGGCGATGGCCGTTTTTACATACAGTTCCTCCGCCTGAAGCTGGGTCAAACCCTGGTACGCCTTTTTGTAATACAGATCCTCTTTGTTCATCATGTGGACGGCGCCCAGCACGTAATCAAACGCGTAGCCCTGAGGCACGGCGTCATCCTTGGCCGCCAGGTGGGGCTGCATGCCCACCTCGATGCCCAGTAGCAGTTTCCCCGGCCGGCGCAGCTTTTGGTATTCAGCAAAATAAGCGTCCCGGTCAAAAATAAATTTCTTGGGGTCGCCCGGATATTCATAATCCCAATGCTCGGTGACCACCATACCCAGCTTGGGCTCATCCTTAACCTGAGCCCAGGCCTGCGCCAGCGTCATACTGGAATCGCTGGAAAAACCACAATGCACATGGGTATCAAACATGTTGCCGCCCCCTTACACATTAAAGCGGAACTCGACCACGTCGCCGTCCTGCATCACATAATCCTTGCCTTCCATGCGGACCAGGCCTTTATCCCGGGCCGCCGCCTTGCTGCCGCAGGCTACCAGGTCCTTGTAGCTGACAATCTCGGCCTTGATAAAACCGCGTTCAAAATCCGTATGAATCTTGCCGGCCGCCTGAGGCGCTTTCATACCGATATTGATGGTCCAGGCCCGGCTTTCCATCTCGCCGGCGGTTAAAAAAGTCTGCAAACCTAAAAGTTTAAATCCCGCCCTGATCAACCGGTCCAAACCAGCTTCTTTCAGGCCCATCATGTCCAGATATTCCTTGGCTTCGGCCTTCTCCATCTCGGCGATGTCGGCCTCAATCTTGGCGCTGATGGTCACCATCTGGGCGCCTTCTTTTTGTACATACTCCGTCAGCTTCTGCACATAGGGGTTGGCGCTGGCATCCGCCGCTTCGCTTTCCGCCACGTTGGCCACATAAATCACCGGCTTCATGGTTAACAGATGGGCGTCGTACAAAGAAGCTTTCTGTTCCTCGGTCAGTCCCTGGCCCCGGGCCGGGATGGCCTCGCCTAAAGCGGCGTTGACTTTTTTCAATAATTCCTTAAACTCGCCGGCTTTTTTATCGTGAGCCTTGATGAGTTTTTCTACCTTGGGCAGTTGTTTCTCGATGGATTCCATGTCGGCCAGGCACAGTTCCGTGTTGATAATCTCAATATCCCGCACCGGATCGATGCTGCCTTCCACGTGCGTGATATTGCCGTCCTCAAAGCAGCGGACCACCTCGCAGATGGCGTCCACCTCGCGGATATGGGACAGGAATTTGTTGCCCAGACCTTCACCTTTGCTGGCGCCTTTCACCAGACCGGCGATATCCACGAAGCGCATGGCTGCCGGCACAATACGGCCGCTGTTGAACATCTTGGACAAAACCGTCAGACGTTCATCGGGAACATCTACCACGCCCACGTTGGGCTCGATGGTGCAGAAGGGATAGTTGGCGGCTTCGGCGCCGGCTTTGGTAATAGCGTTGAACAGGGTGCTCTTGCCTACGTTAGGCAGACCGACAATACCCATCTCTAAATTTGTACTCACTTGCATCGCTCCTTAACTATATTTACTGTTAGACATTGTTTAACTTCTGTATCATATAATTTTACAATATTCGCGGGGTTTACGCAACTAGCTTAAGAAAGAGAGCGTGTACCTTTGTGTCCGCGCAACCGGATGCGGCAAGCAAAATTCACAATAAATGTCAGCCGCCGGGGCGTTACCCGGCTTCTCCGCCCGCATCACGGCGCTTACAAAGGTACACGCCCTCTTTACTTACAATATAGATTGTATCACCTGCATACCGACTGCCACACAGATTAAGCCGGCGGCTACGCTGCAGGTGATGTTGGCGACGGCGTAGACGGGATGGAGGTAGAGCAGGTTAAAAGTTTCCAGGGAAAAGGTGGAGAAAGTGGTGAGCCCGCCCAGGACGCCGGTGATGGCAAAAAGTTTAAGGAACATGGGCAGCTCCGGATGTCTTTGAAAATAACCGGCCAGAAGCCCGATGCAGAAACAGCCGAGCAGATTTACGATCAAGGTACCGTAGGGAAAAGCCGGAGCTTTATCCCCGTACACCGTCAGGGTAATTAGATAGCGCAGTAAGGCGCCGAGCCCGCCGCCCACCAGGACCATCAACATGTCTAAATACATTTCTTCCTCCTTGGGGCATAGAAAAAGCTGATGCCCTCTTTTTTATTAGAAGTCATCAGCTTTAAAAGCGGTTTCAGCAAGGCTGCGGGAGTACTTCATTCCCGTGGCTGTTATTATAACAAACTTTAGCACCGGGCGCAAGAAGTTAGTTTCTCAAACAGAGTCTTGTACAATACCAGCGGCATGATAGGCTTCGTGATATAAGCATCCATGCCCGCTTTTCTGGCAGCTTCGACCGTTTCATCAAAGGCATCTGCCGTCATGGCCAGGATCGGTATCGTCCGGGCATCCGGCCGGTCCAGTTTGCGGATAGCCTGGGTAGCCTGCAGTCCGTCCAGGACGGGCATACGGATATCCATTAAGATCAGCTGGTAATAACCCGGGGCCGCAGCCTTAAACTTGGTCACGCCCTCCTGGCCATCTCTGGCCCATTCCACCAGGACCTTTTTATTTTTTAAAAGCAGCTGGGCAATCTCAGCGTTCAAATAGTTATCCTCACACAAAAGTACCCGATGCCCGGCCAGACCTTCATCAATTACCCTGGCCCTGGCCTGCTCCTTTTTTTCAGCAGTCCCTTCCTTATCCCAAGCCTGCAAAGGCAGGTCCACCACAAACTTGGTGCCTTGATGCAGTACGCTGGTCACCTGGATGCTACCGCCCATAAAATCCACGATCTTTTTGACAATGGCCAGCCCCAGTCCCGTACCGGTCACATTAGGCAGTTCGGAACGGTGTTCCTGGGAAAAAGGTTCGAACATGCGCTCCATAAATTCCCTGCTCATACCGATGCCCGTGTCTGCTACCGTAATCCGGCGAGTACAGCCCTGTACCGGCGGTTCCAGTGCTTCCACCTTAACAGAAACCCTGCCGCCCGCCGGCGTATACTTAATAGCATTGGAAATAATATTCAGTAATACCTTCTTGACCTGGACTTTATCCACCATCAGCATTTGCCTCGGCCAGGTAGACGTATCTTTAACCAACAGCACCTTTTTCACCGTGGCGGAAGGCTCCATGGCCGTGACTATCTCTTCCCAATATTTGCAGCCATCCACCGCTTCCGGTTTCAGCACCAGCTTGCCGCTTTCAATCCGGGACAGGTCCAGGGTATCATTCACCAGATCCAGCAGCAGGTTGCCCGAGCTCTGAATCTTAAGCAGAAAGGCTTGTTTTTGGGCTGGATCCCGTTCCTGTACCGCCAGTTCCGTGTACCCGATGATACCGTTAAGGGGCGTCCGCAGGTCGTGGCTCATGCTGGAAAGAAAGACTGATTTGGCTTCGTTGGCCTTGGCGGCAGCGTTCAACGCCTCGCTTAAATGCCGGTCCCGTTTTGCCAATTCCTGCTGCATCTGCAGCTCTGCGCTCACATTACGATACGAAGCATAAAACAGCCGGCCCTCCGGCAAATCTTCCCGGTGCGTCACATCCAAGGCAACCCAGATATAGTTGCCGGTACTGGTCATAAGCCGCAGGGGTTTAAGCTGAAAATGCTGTTTGGTAAAGCCTTCCCGGAAAGCTTCGATAACCTCCTCCAGGTCATCCGGATGCACACCGCTGAAAGCATTTGTATGATAATCTGCACGCAGCTTACTCGTCGCCGGTGCTTTCAATTCCGGGGCAGATACGTCCGGATTAATCATGCGTATCATATACTTATTAGCAAATCTCAATTGCTGGTGCAGTTCGTCCGGCATAAAAAGAACGCAGACACCCACTGGAAGATTATCCAGGATATCTGCTATCTGCTGATTCTTAATGTCGCTGCTCGCGGTTATTTTTTTATTTACCGTCATGAAATGTGTCCTCGTAGCCCCTTAAAGGTAGCTGCACTAAAAACATGGACGCTGTCCCCGGAAAAATTTTGGTCCGGGTACACGGATGATAAGGTCACGTCCTTTGCAAGAATTTTCTTTTAGTATAGCTATTATAGCATAAATTAACAAGTACTTGCTACAAAAATGTATAAAAACTGGCCCCGGTACAAAAAATCCGGAGCCAGAAAAGAAAGGAGAAGAGCTAGGAAAGGAAGGGATGTGCAGGGATTTTAGAAAGTCCAACGTGCGCCAACATTGACCTGCAGGTTAGATTTCAATTGTCCCAGATATTTGCTGAGTTCACCATAAACCACCATGTTCTTGCCGGCTTTGGCCGTACCGCCCAGGCTCAGTTCGCACCAGTTGTGGGCCACCGTGTTACTGTAAAGAACACTGTTAGCGCCATCCGCAGCTTTAATATGGATACCGCCGCTAAAATCGTGGTAGTAATTAGCCTTACCGTACAGGGTACCGCCTTTAAATTCTTTGCCGGCGGCTACGCCTAACCTGGCGATGGCTTTATTCTGGGCATCCACATGGGCGTTCATGTTGGTAGAAGTTACATAGTCGGCGCCCTGGATCCGGCCCAGGATCAGTTCTGCCTGCGGTTCTACGTAGAACCCGTGGCCTAACTGTTTGCGCACTCCGTATTCGCTGCTGAGGCTGTAAGCCCAGGTATGATAATCCGCATGGGATTTATTATCGCCTTCGCTGACCAAATCATAATCATTGCTGTATCTGCCGGCTTTAAAAATTACGTCATAATACTGGCCGTTCTTTTTTACGCCGGTCTGGTACAAGGAAAGCGTGGTCTCGCTTAAATCACCGCTGCCAATTTCGTAACTGCCGCTGCCCTTGGCATGGGAAACGGCCAGACCCCGGTAAGTTGTTTCGCCGGAGCCACGGCTTTCTTTATCGAAACCGGCCTGGAACAAATTGTATTTGACGCTGCTCTCGTTATGGTCCAGTTTGCCGTGATGGTACCGCGCCCACACACCGGCCTCGGCAGGATTGGTCTGACGCAGATCGCCTAACCGTTTTTCCAGGTTGTTAACTTCGCCTAAGAACAACTCATGCAATCCCAGATGGGTTTGAGCTATGCTGCGTACCGGCCCGGTAATTGTCGTTACCGTATTACCGCCGGTATTCCCGCCGCCACCGGTATCGCCACCGCCCGTACCATCGCCGCTATCACCGCCACCTGTATCACCACCACCAGCATTACCACTGTCGCTAACATTATTAATCGTAATATTAGTCAGATACCATTTACCGTCCGTATCCTTAATGACCGTAGGCGTATATTGATACAGATTATATTCTCCCTGCTTACCGGTAAAAATAAGCGTAGACGGAGCGGCGCTGACCACTTCGGCCTTGCCAGCAAGCGTACTGCCTGCGGCCAAATCCGCCGTAGCCAGGTATGGATCATATTTTACCTGGATATAGGCATTAGTGGTTGCCGCATCGGCTCCCGCAATACTCAGCTTATCGGCTACATTCTGAGCCAGGTCGCTGTTAATTTTGAAGATGCCGTTATTTCCGGAAAGTCTGCCAATCGTCAGAGTCCTGCCGTCCGTAGACGGATTCCGGGTGGCCTTATCCCAGGTCAGATCCACCACACCACCTTCGTTTAAGGTCAGCCTGGGGATGGAGTTGGCGCTTACCGTATAATCTTTCGTAAAAGTGGCCGCGTCATTCTCAGCATAGAAAGAACCATAGCGGTTATCATACACCGGTTCCCAGGCGGCACCGCCGCCAACGATCAGATTCACCACGCCGTCGTTCATTTCTTTCACGTTACCTTGCAGATAAGAATCCGGCTGATCCAGGGTTATATTAAGTACGGCATTCTCATTCTTGGCCCCCACGTCACCTTGTAGTTTCACAATCTGTCCTAAAGAATCCGTACCATCAGTGCCTACATTAATGACACCGTTAGTATCAGCATACAACGAAGCTGCGATAAATGCTGCTCCGCTCACCGGTGTCACCACTGCACTGATATCTACGCTCTTCCGCAACTGCACCGTGCCGTTCTCACTATATATACCTGCCGCATGGATGCCGGAATTATTGCCGGCAGCACCGCCCACAGCTGCAGCTGCAATCGTTACCGGCCCGTTAATCTCTATCCCGTTAGTACTTTTATTAATAATACCTACCGCGTCAGCGCTGGAGTACTCCGGGGTCACTCCTGACCCGGCGCTGCCGCCAGTGGCTTGTACATCAAAAATCCAGCTGCCGATAAGCGAGGCTCTGCCGCTATTCTCATTAGCAAGCCCGTACGCTTCCGCAGAAACGTTGCTGGTAGCAGCGGTAGCCGTACCGCCGGCAGCACGAACCAGCAGGGAATTAACCGCCGTGCCGTCCCCGGTTCCCAGGGTACTGTAATTATTCTTAATCCCGTAAGCCTGAGCATAGGCGTTATCACCGGTACCGCCCTGGGCATTAACTTCAGTCATGTTTATGGAGGTTGCATAGATAGTATGAGGCGCATTTTCATTATAAATACCGTAGGCTGTTGCATAAGCAGTATCGCCGGTACCACCCTGGGCTTTAACTAAAGCAAAAGTCAGGGGGCCCGTAGTAGCTTCATCCGTCTGGTTCCTAAGACCGTAGGCTTCCGCCGAAGCATCGCTGGCTACGGCTTCTGCTGCACCGGCTGCAGGTGCGCCGCCGGTTGCCTGTACGGAGAAAGTCGTAGGACCGGTAAGTGTCAGGCTCTGATAGTTGTCAATGCCACAAGCAAAGGCATAGACAAGGGCCCCGTCACTACTGGTACCACCCTGGGCCGTTGCGGTAATCTTATTGGCGCCGCCGCTCATGGTAAGGGTACCAAAATTCATGATGCCCCTGGCCTCGGCCGTAGTTTCATCCGCGGCGGTTTGTCCCGCAGCGGTGGCTGTAATTTCAAAATTAGTGCCGTTAAGCGTACCATTGTTGCTGATGCCATAGGCCGCAGCATTAGCAGAAGGTCCAAAACCGCCTGTAGCCGTCACATTGCCGGTCAGCTTACCGGTAGTGGTAAAAATATTATTATTCTCATTGTATAGCAAAGTAGCCAGAGCAGTAGCATTACCATTAGTTCCGGCATTACCGCCGGTGGCGCTGACATTGGTAAAATTAACCACTCCCACCGTCATCTCGGCAGCAACCGGCCCACTGCTATTACCTACATTATTAATTCCATAGGCATACGCCTCGGCATCAGCTCCGGTACCGCCTTGGGCAGACACCGTGATAAAATTCACATCGTCCGCCGTAAAGGATGTGCCCTGATTATGAATACCATAAGCAGTTCCAATAACATTCCCGGCCAGGTTGCCGGCTTCAAAACGCTGGCCCCCCGTAGCCTGCACGGAAAAAGTTATCTTGCCGTGCAGGTCCGTAGTATTACTGGCAAAAATACCGTAGGCCGTAGCGGAAACATCAGTATTTTCATCCAGGCCGGAAGAGTTGCCACCTATGGCTGTTACGGTTATGGTATTGGCAATACCCGTTGTTCCCATGGACAGGTTCACCGCATCACCGGCATTTTCCCCGGCAGCCAGACCGTAAGCCTGACCCACCGCGCTGGTATCGCTGATCCCGCCCGCAGCCCGCACCGTAATATCAAAGGTACCCGTGGTCACAGAACCCTCCTGGTTCTGCACACCAAATGCCGTGGCATCCGCACTGCCGCCGCTGTCGGCACTGCCGCCTTTGGCAGAGATGTTGTTCAACGCCAGGGCAGCGGTCGTAACCGTACCCCCACTCACATTAGAAATACCGGAAGCAAAACCCAGGGCGTTAGTACCGGTAGTACCTGTTGCTTTAACATAATCAATGATCAGATTGTCCGTAATAAGAGTCGCAGCACTTCCCGAATTATATAAACCATACGCTTCACCATAAGCATCTCCTGCCGAAGAAGTTCCGCCGCTGGCTACAGCACCGCCTTTGGCATCTGCGCTTAGCGTGGTCTCACCTCTCAAAGTCAGGCTGCCATAATTTTCGGCTCCATAAACGGTAGCACTCACATCATTGAGGATTCCCTGTGCCGTACCTCCCGTAGCCTTGGCAGCAATAGAATTAGCACCGCCGGTAACACCTATGGTAGTAAGGGGCTGCGTCAGCACGCCGTCATTCCCGTTCACAATACCGTGAGCTTTAGCTTTAGCCTCCTCAGACTCGTCGGTAACAACACCGCCGGCTGCCGTCACGGACATGGTAACTGTTTCAGTAGTCAGGGTCCCGGCTATTGCCCCGATACCGATGGCTTCCGCAACCCCTTTCCCATTCCCGGCGCCTGTTGCGGTCACCTGGGCCGACAAAGTCCCATGGATATTTGTCACCGCCGCCTCATCCAGGGAACCTGCTCCTGCCGCCATAACATAACCCGTATCCTGGCTGCCATCATTAGACACCCTAACGGTGTAATAGTTGCCGGCGGCCGGCGTCGTCAGATAAACGGACATGGGCTGCGTGCCGGAACCATCATTGCCGATACCCACATAAACCGTATTACCGGCTTCGGTGATAACGGAAGAGGCCGGACTATTTTGATTGACATTGATACTATTATAAGGAAGGCTGGCCGTACTTTGGTTGGTGGTAGGAGAAACCATCTGCGTAATTGCCAGGGGTTGTGCCCACACCGTTCCCGAAATACCGCTTATGATAGACGCGGTTATTGCCATAGCTAACCATTTTTGCCTGCTTTGTACCTTAGACATACTTTCTCATCTCCTTCTTCCTAAAATATGCAATACCAGGTTTACTTAAAAAGTAGGAATCATCACCTCCTTTCATGTATACATGTCAAGTTCATAGGAACTTTCACTTTTCTGTCGAATGTAACATTACTTAATCCAGCACAAAACAGAAAGGAAATACCGCTATGCTGAAAATGATCCTTGGCTTAGGATTAAATGTGGGCTGGCTCTGGTCCGTGGCCCTGGACGGCCCCCTCCTGGAACAAACAGCTCCTTACTGGCAGCTGACTCCGGAAACACTCTTTTTGCTTTTTTTCCTGGGCCATACTCTGAGTGCTTTTGCGTGTGGCTATCTGCTCAAACATACTTCCTTAAAACTTTACTTCTTATTAAAAATAGGCCCGGCTCTAACCGCCTTCTGCACCGGTCTTTTTTTGACGCTGCCGGTTTACTGTGCCTGCCCTCAAATAATTCCTTCTTATATGGGCCTGCTGGCCGCTATCCTGGCCGGCATCGGGGCGCCGCCGCTTTTGCTCAGCTGGTGCGCCGCCATCGGTTCCCTAAATCTTGTAACCGCCGCCCAAACTTTTGCCGGCAGCGTGGTCCTGGCTACCCTCATCACCTTCGGCGCTGGGGTTCTGCCCTTAATATTGCAACAGCTGATCTTCACCAGCCTGCCCCTGCTTTCCTTATATTTATTCCTGACCAGTCCTCACCCGGCACAAAACCAGCCGGGGAATATCGATCTTACTTTCAGCCTGCTCTTTCCCCGGCAACTGCTGCTAATCCTGGCTCTAATCTATGTGGCCGGCGGTTCCATGTTCCAACTGCTCTTTCTAAATACCGAACTGACACAGTATTTCTATCTTTCCAACATTGCCTACGCCTTGATCTGCCTGGCCGGTGCCGTTGTACTGACCCGGGTACAGATACCTGATCTTTATCTTCTTTACAAACCGGTTTTACCTTTGACCGGTTTAGGCTTCCTGCTCTTACCTTTAATCCCGCCTTTATTTTCCTTCTTATTATTACAAGGCGGCCTGGCTGCCTTTGATATGTATACCTGGCTTTTAATTGCTTCCCTAAGCAGGGCGCATCTGCGGCCTTATACCGTAACCGGTTACGGGCTGGGCTGGATTACCCTGTGCATCTTTGGCGGCAACATCCTGCAAAAATTACTTAGCTCTGCCGCCGGTAACCTACCACCCACGGCCTATGTAGCTGCTGTCGCCGGCGCTATCTGCCTGTTGGCTACTCAGCTTTATCCCCGGTTTCCCAGTCATAAAGATCCGGTACCGGTTTTACTGCCGCCGCCGTCTGAAGCTATTCCTCCTCTTCCACCGGAAGCAACACCTTCTGTCCCTGATGTGGTTCCTGCTCCCGCACCTGTTCCAGCCGTAACAAAGATTGCAGCTCCTGAACCGGAACCTTTACCGGTAAATTTAGCAACCATTCCTTTACCTGTCGTGCCTAAGACAGAACCCGCAGCTGCATCTCTCCGGGCTACGGCCGCCATTTATCATGTGGAAACTTTAAGGATTCTCTTAACGCCCAGGGAGCGCCAGGTTCTTTACCTGCTAACCCAGGGCCGGAATTACAAGGCCATCGCCGACAAGCTGGGAATTTCCCAAAATACGGTCAAGTTCCATATCAGCCACATCTACGATAAGTTTGGCGTGTATAGCCGCCAGGAACTTTTACAGCTGTTAGAACACGCCACCATAGAAAACTAACTATCTCTGGTTTATTTATAAAATAAAAAAAGACGTCTGCCACTACCGGATTCGGGTAGGTAGCCGTCAAAATACATCTTTAGATTGATAAAAACTGTTTCCAGGCAAAAAAATAACCCGGCTATCAAAAAATGCACCCCTCCTATCCGTTACAAAACAGGAAGGGCGCACTTAATTATCCGGGAAATTTTAACAAGTTTACTTATAAAATGCTTTGCAGCTTAGACTGCAGGTTAGCGGCGCTGGTATAGTCCCCCGCGTCCACGATATCCTGGGGTCCTACATACACGGTGGTGCCGCTGACCGTTACCGGTTCGCCGTTGTGGTGGTTGTGGTACACCGCCGCCAGGTTGCCTGCCGTAAAATAAGCCCGCTCCTTGCCGCTCAAATTACCGGATGCCGCCGGAGTAAAGAAAGCTTTGCCATTCACGGTGATGGCGCCGGTCTTGCTGTCCACCTTAACTTTGCCGCCGCTCCACTCCGTGATCTTATTGTTGTAATTATTCAACCGCGCCACGTTGGTCGGGTGATCGTTAAACATATCGCCCACAAAGGAAGACGCTGCGCTGGAGCTCTTGGACTTTTCGATGACCCGTTCCCACACCGCCGCCCCGGCGCCGATATTATAACCGGCTCCCGTGTAATAGGTAAAGGCCAACTCATCCGCTTCGTCTTCCATAGGTTTGGTAATCAGTTTGGCCCGGCCAATATTAAGAGCCAGAGCCGTACCTGCCTGGGCAATGCCGCTGGCGCCACCGGTCAGCACCGCTCCCGCCAGGGCTACGGTCATAGATTTTCTGGCGCCGGTCATGGGATGATTTTTCTGGCCATGACCCAGCTCATGGGCAATAACCACCGCCAGTTCCGGTTCATTATAGGCCAGGGTGTCAAAGGCGCCGATGTTCACGCTCAAATTGTGACCCAGGGTACAGAAAGCGTTAAAGCTTTTTTCGTTATTCACAAAATAATTATAAGGTTTTTTCTTGATGGACGGATCCACGGCGGCGATGGAAGTGCTCAGACGCCCCATGATATTTTCCAGCATGGCGTTAGCCGTGTAATCATTATTCACGCCGTAAGTTTTCTTCACCTCGTCCATGTATTTATAACGGCCTTCGTTATTAAAATAATTTAAAGCCTTTTCCTGCTGGGCATAAGCCTGACCTGCGGCAATAACGTTGCCCAGATCTCCCAGGCCAAAAGCTGCTGCCGGCGTAGCCGGTACCAGGCAGACTCCCATCGCTACCGCGATGGCTGCTGCCAAAACCAAACCGTGCATTTTCTTTGCATACGTGCGCATAAGCTTACCTCCTTGTCCACCATACAAATCGTTTGTGATTCTCATCTTGCCTATATTATAAACCAAATACGTAAAAATTTGTACTAAGGGAAGAAACAGGACGGGGTAGTCTTTGTTTCCGCCCTCGCGGCGCCATGCTTGGTTAAGCATAACCGTTAGCCGCCGCGGCGTTACGCGGCTGCGTCGTGTCGCCGCATAGGGCTCACAAAGGCTCCCCCGTCCCGTCTTCTACTTAAGGCATATTTATATTTGGAATAGGATAAAAAAGAGGATAGGCAGTAATCGCAGCGCGAATCGGAAGGATGCGTAGTTTTAGTAGGTTAGCGAAGCGTCGCGAGCATGAAGGCCCGTGCGCAGCACGGGAACAGCATGCGAGCAGCTGAGCCAACCACTAAAACAGCATCCTGTAGTCTTGAGCGCTTAGATTACTGCCTATCCTTGATTTTATTCCTTATCCAAATCCACCAGTTCATACTTATCATGGCCCAGCCCCAACTCTTTCCCGTAGGTCAGCTGGCGCAACCCTTTACGGCTTTCGATGCGTTCCTTCAGGTCGTGACTTTCTTCACCACTGACGCCGTATACCAGGTCGATGGCCGCCTGGTCCACCGCCACGATATCCGTAGAACCCAGGATGCCGATGTCCTTCAGCTTAGGCTTTTCGGCACTAGTGCCAGCGCAGTCGCAGTCCACGGACATCTTGTTCATCACATCGATAAAGGCAATCTTTTTACCAAAATGATCCACGGTGCCCTTGGCCGATTCCACCATCCGTTCCATGAAAGATTCGCCCATAGGCCAGCCCTGGCCGTGTACCATCAGCTTGCCAACCTTGCCGTCGGCGCAGCCGATGCCGATATTCTTGATGGAGCCGCCGAAGCCGCCCATGGTATGCCCTTTAAAATGGGTCAGCACCAGCATGGAATCGTAATTCAGCTCGTGTTTGCCCACGCTGACTTCCGTAAGCTGCTTGCCGCCTTTAATCGGCAGCATGGCGGCGCCGTCCTCATCCATGATATCCACCGGGCTGAAGGTCCAGCCGTTGGTCTTTAAAGTTTCCCGGTGACCGGCCGTGGTCCGCCGGGGACTGTTATAAAGCACATTGCACTCTACGATGGTACTGCCCGGCACGCCCGCCAGAAAATCTTTGACCATGCCCCGGTCCAAAATATTGGGCCCGTTCGGTTCGCCCGTGTGCAGTTTCACCGCGATCTTGCCGCTCAGGTCCTGGTTAATGCGGGCATACACTTTTTTCAGTCCTGCCGCGCTGATGTCCCGGGTAAAATAAACTTTGCTGGTGGCGCCGGTACGTTCCGCCAAAGGTTTAAAACCGGGCGGCGTTCCTAACTTGATGGCCGTGGCCGCCGTAGTTTTAGCCGCGCCCGGTGCCGGCGCCGCCGCTTTTGTGGCCGGAGCTGCTCCGCAGGCTGTGCCTAACAAAGACAACATCACTAAAGATAAAGTCGCTGCATATTTTAAGTTCCGCATTCACAACCCTCCCCCTTTACAACTGCCGCGGCCACCATTTTACCCATCGGGCCGCATCCTCTCAGCGTGATCACGCCTGGGGTTTCTCAAATACTTTGGCCACTTCCTGCAGCAAATCCGTGATAGGCAGATGCTGCGGACAAACTCTTTCGCACTGCCGGCATTTGATGCAGGCCGACGGTTTGCTGTGACCGTCCGTGGTGTGCACGTCAAAATAAAAATCGCTGTTAAAGTCGCTGGCGTAGCGACGCTTGGCATTCAAATCCGCAAACAGTTCCGGGATCATGATCTTTTTGGGACAACCGGCGGCACAATAATGGCAGGCCGTACAGCCGATGGAGTTTTCTTTTTTCAAAAGATCCGCCACCTCAAAAACGGCGACCCGCTCCTGAGGACTCAGCGGCTGGAAATTTTCCATATAACTCAGATTGTCTTCCATCTGCGCCAAGCTGCTCATACCGCTTAAGACCATGGCGATGCCTTCAAAGGAAGCGGCAAAACGGATGGCGTAGCTGGCGTTGGAACTGCCGTGCAGGTCCTGCAAGATCCTGGCCGCGGCCGGCGGCAGGTTCACCAGGGCGCCGCCCTTTACCGGTTCCATGACGAGAACCGGTTTCTTAAACTTGCGGCACATCTCGTACACGGCCCGGCTTTGCACGCCGCCGTCCTCGTAATCATTGTAGTTAAACTGAATCTGTACCATCTCCACCTCGGGATGTTCCGTGAGCACCTGCTCCAGGACTGCCGGCTTATCGTGGAAGGACATGCCGATATGTTTGATCTGGCCCTTTTCTTTAAGTTCCTGCAAGAACTCAAAGGTATGACACTTTTTATAGTGAGCATAACTGTCGCTGGTCACCGCATGGGCAAAACCATTATCAAAATAAGTAACGCCCGCTGCCGTCAGCTGGTCTTGAAAAATTTTGCGCATCTCCGCCTCATCTTTAAAAAGATAGCCGGACAGCTTGTCCGTCAAGATAAATTTATCCCTGGGATAACGGCTGGTCAGGGCAGCTTTCAGCGCCGTCTCACTTTTACCGTTAATATAACCGTGGGCCGTATCAAAATAAGTAAAGCCCCGGTCCAAAAATAAATCTACCATCTTTTTGACCTGCTCAATATCTACGGTACCATCCATGCCTACCGTACCAGTGGTCATCGGCAGACGCATACAACCAAAGCCAAATTTTTTCGTGCCAAAGTTCACGCCCATACGCACACTTCCTTTCACTTTCACGCGCAGGTGATTCGAAGATACTTCTTCTGATTCTAATTTTATCCCTTAGAGCCTGCTTCATGTCAAGTTATTTCGTGTGCGGGCGGGGAAGTCCTGTCCTTTGTCACTCGCGGCGGCATATCTGTTCTTAGTAACATTTAGCCGCCGCGGCGTTACGCGACTGCGCCTGGCCGCCGCATAGTGACCTGCCAGGACTTCCCCGCCCGCACACTTATATATTTATACGTGCGTAAATTAAGGAAAGTGGTTATAATAGAATAAGTATTTATAAAATTTAGTTGGTGTCTAACGAAGTACGAGGTCGCAAATGTATTTACAACTTTTGGCCAGCGCCCACAATAGAAAAATATTATACATGTCCGTACTGACGGCTTTGCTTTTGCGCTTTCCGGCCCTGCCCTGTTACGCCCAGACTAAAATTACGGCGGCGCCGGATGCCACCGGTGTTTATGCGGCCAACCTGCTGGCAGGCAGCGCTTTGAATTTAGACGGGCTTCACAGCCGCAGCATAATCTTGCTGGCCCGGCACAGTCTGCAGATCCTGTCCGAAAAAAATGCGGGCCGGCCTGTGTATCCCGCCTCGCTGACCAAGATCATGACCGCCGTCGTCGTCACGGACAAACTGACAGACCTGGACGCCCGAATTGCCGTGCCCGGTGATTTTTTTGAATTTCTGGAACAAAGTCACGCTTCCGTAGCCGGTTTTAAACCCGGCGAAAGTATAAGCGTGCGTGATTTACTATACGGCGTGCTGCTGCCCAGCGGCGCCGATGCTTCCTTAACTTTGGCCCGGCAGACCGCCGGCAGCGAAGAAGCTTTTGTGGATTTGATGAACGCCAAGGCGCTGGCTCTGGGTATGACCAGCACCCATTTCATGAATCCCACCGGTCTGCACCACCCACTGCAGTACACCACCGCCGCCGACATGGCCAAACTTTTGGACTATGCCCTGAACCGGCCGGTCCTGCGCCAGATGCTGACCACTAAATATTACCGGACCGCGGCTACGCCGGAACATCCCCAGGGATTGTTCCTCAAAGAACGGCTGTTCTTTTTACTGCGGGAGCAGGCCCGGCTGCGAAATAAACCTGAACTGGATAGCGGCGCACTTTCTCCCACGACGCAAATTTTGGGCGGCAAAACCGGCGCCACCAGTGATGCCGGCCTGTGCCTGGCCAGCTTCGCCACCATCCACGGCCGGGAATATATCCTGGTTACCACCGCCGCCATGGGCGACATCTTCGTGGACCGCTTCCATGTTACCGACGCCCTCCAAATTTACGGCCAGCTGGACCAACTGCTGGGAAAAGTATAACCAACTGCTAAACTTAAAAAAGCTATCATAATATCATTTTTATAATACTATGTATTGACAGAGCAATATTTTATCCATATAATTTAAGTGAAAGGATGTGATTATCGTGACGATGACTACACTAAGTGTACGCATGAATGAAACGGACAAGAAAAACTTTGAGGAATTTTGTGAGAATGTAGGAATGAACGTCTCTGTAGCCATCAACATGTTTGCCAAAACAGTAGTCCGGGAACAAAGGCTGCCTTTTGAAATTGTGGCAGATCCATTTTACAGCCGTGAAAACCAGGAACGCCTGCATAAGGCTATTGACGATTTAAATGCCGGTAAAGGCAAAGAGCACGAACTTATAGGTGCCTGATATGAAGATAATCTGGCAGGAAGATGCGTGGGCCGATTATCTGGCTTGGCAGGGGCAGGATAAGAAAACGTTGCGGCGCATTAATCAATTAATCCTGGATATTAGCCGCAATGGTAATACTGGCATCGGCAAACCGGAGCCGCTAAGAAATGATAAATCCGGATTTTGGAGCCGGCGCATCGACAGTACGAACAGAATTGTCTACCGTCTCCGCGATGGCTATATTGAAATTGCTCAATGTGGCACGCACTATAAAGATAAATAACCAACTGCTAACAAAAAGCTCCTCACTTCATTCTGAAGTGCACCCCAAATGTTAGACAAAAAATAACATTTGGAGGTGCACTTTTTGTATGACAAAATTTAGTGAAGAATTTAAAGCAAAGATGGTCCAAGAAAGGCTTTCAGGTAAAACATTTAAAGCCATTTCCAAAGAATTTGGCGTTGGGAAAAAAACTGTAGTAGATTGGTGTGCCCGCTACGAAGCTGGCGGAACAGATCAATTGTTAAGAGTTAACAGACGGTATACGCCCGAATTCAAGAAAAAAGTAGTTGAATACAGGTGGGAACATGGGCTATCATTAACACACACGGCAGTCCAGTTTAAAATTCCTGGTTCTAGTATCGTTTACCAATGGGAACGCAATTACCTCGAGAGAGGTATGTCTGGGCTGCTTTCAAAGAAGAAAGGCAGGCCGAGTAAAATGCCTAAAAAACCTAAGAAGAAAGAAGATTTAACTAGACTGGAACAGTTAGAAGCTGAAAATGCTCAGCTTCGCATGGAGAATGAATTCCTAAAAAAATTAGACGCCTTGGTTCAACAGCGGAAAAAGCAACCAAAAAAGAATTAGCCCTAGTTGTTTTCGAGCTCAAGGCGAGATTTCCGCTCAAGGCTCTGCTAAAGTTTGCCAAGCTGGCACGCAGCACATACTACGCCATCATCAAGTCATTGCATAAGGCGGACAAATATGCAGAGATCAGAGCCAGGATTCACCACATCTGTGAAAGCAATTTTGGCAGGTATGGTTACCGTCGTGTGACAGCCGAAATGCACAGGCAGAATATTTACATCAATCACAAGGTGGTGATGCGCCTAATGGAGGAAGAAGGCCTCACCAGCAAGGTACGCATGAAAAAATATCGTTCCTACAGAGGCCAGGTTGGCAAGATTGCCCCTAACATTATCGACAGGGACTTCAAAGCTGACAGACCTAACCAGAAATGGACCACAGACATAACAGAGTTCTCCCTTTTCGGGAAGAAGCTCTATCTTTCCCCCATACTGGACATGTTCAACGGGGAAATCGTCAGCTACGACATTTCTACGGCACCGGCTTTGCCTCAGGTCATGAACATGCTGGAGAAGGCCTTTGCCAAGGTTAAGGAAACCAAAGGCATAATATTCCACTCAGACCAGGGCTGGCAGTACCAGCACGCCTACTACCAGAAGACATTAAAAAATCACGGCATTATCCAAAGCATGTCCCGTAAGGGGAACTGCCTGGATAACTCCGTGATGGAGAACTTTTTTGGGCTTCTGAAATCAGAACTACTCTATTTACAAGAATTTAAGTCTCTGGAAGACTTTGAAAAGAAATTACACGAATATATCTATTACTATAACAACAAGAGAATCAAACTCAAACTAAAAGGAATGAGTCCGGTAGAATACCGAACTCATTCCAGATTAGTCGCTTAATAAACTGTCCAACATTTTGGGTGCAGATCAATTCCCTGTGAGGAGCTTTTTTTGCCGCTTAACTATATTGCTAACGCACAGGTTTAAAAATTTTTGAGAACCGGACGCGGAACCGGCAGCTAAAATCCTACTTTTTGGTGCGTGTCTTACCTAAAAGTGCCTACTTGTGCGACCACTGCCGCTGCGTTATCATGAGGCCACAAACAAAAATGTTTTAGTTGCTTAGTCAGATAGGAGGTCATCATCATGAATTATACCGGTCCTGTTTTCCGTCCGCCTTTTGAGGCGAACTCTTTACTCTTGCAAGTTACCGTAGGCTGCAGCCACAATGCCTGTACTTTTTGCACCATGTACAAAGATACCTGTTTTGCGGTGGCGCCTATGGAACAGATTGAACAAGATTTACGGGAAGCCCGGGCTCAGCTCAGCACGGTGCGCCGCATCTTTTTGGTCAACGCCGATCCGTTTGTGCTCAGCGCTGCCAAATTAAAAGCCATCGCGGAAAAGATTAACGAGATTTTCCCGGAAATCCAAACTATTTCCGCCTACGCTTCCGTCAAAAATATCATCGGCAAGACGGACGAGGAATTAAAAGAACTGCGCCGGCTGAAAATCAATCAGCTCAATATCGGTGTGGAATCCGGTCTGGACAAAGTCCTGCACCATCTGAACAAAGGCTTTACCCTGGAGGAGGCCCGCACCCAGCTGCAGCGTTTAAATAAAGCCGGCATGGATTTTTCCGCCAACATCATCCTGGGCGCCGCCGGCGAAAAAGATTCCCTGGAAAATGCCCGGGCCAGCAGTAAACTGATGAACGAAGTAAAACCGTACCTGATCTTTCTGGCCACCCTGCATGTGGATCCGGGCAGCAAGTTATACGAAGAATTACAAGCGGGCCAATTTGTAGAAAATACCCTGGGCGGCAACCTGGAAGAGGAAGCCGAGTTCCTGCGTAACCTGGATCTGCCCAACTGCGTTTTCTTCGGCATCCACACTTCCAACGTGGTGCCCCTGTTGGGCAAGCTGCCTTACGATAAAGAATCCTTGCTCCGGGAACTGGAACAAGGCAAAAAATCCCTGCCGGAAAAAGTTCTCAATGCCCGTCCCCAAAAGGGTTACGAAGGGGTGTCCATCCTTGAATAAACCAGAAAATAAAACTACCAGTCCCGTTCCCCAGCTGGAACTGCGCAACGGCGTACAAGTGCCGCAGCTGGGCCTGGGCGTTTTCCTGGCCGGCCAGGGTATCCAGACCGAGCAGGCGGTGCTGTGGGCTTTAGAGGCCGGCTACCGTCATATCGATACCGCCGCCGTCTACGGCAACGAAAAGGAAGTCGGTCTGGCGTTAAATGCTTCCGGCGTCCCCCGCCGGGAAATTTTTCTCACCGGTAAGATCTGGAATGAACATATCCGCAAGCGCCTGACAAGGGCAGCTTTCTTTCAGACTTTAGAAAACCTGCAGACAGAATATCTGGACCTGTGCCTGCTGCACTGGCCGGTTGCCGGTACCCGGGCCGCCTGGGAAACCCTGGAAGAATTATATGCGGAGGGCCGGATCCGGGCCATCGGCGTCAGCAATTTTCTGCAGCATCCGGCTCTAAACCTGCTGGCGCAAAAGTATCAGCGCAGCCCGGCCCAGATTGTGTTACGCTGGGACATCCAGCGCGGGCTGGTGGTGATTCCTAAATCTTCCCACCAAAACCGCATTGCCGAAAACATCAAGCTCTTTGATTTTGCTCTGAGTCCGGAGGATATGCAGCTGCTGCAGTCGCTGAATCTGAACCTGCGCGTGGGCCCGGACCCGGATAATTTTAATTTTTAAGAAGTGATATGATGAAAACCGATCGCATCCAGGCTTTCAGCGATGGTATCTTTTCCATCCTGATCACCATCCTGGTCCTGGAATTCAAACTCCCCGACGGCTATGTCCAGGGAAATTTACTGCAGGCGGTACTGCAACAGTGGCCGACTTTGGTGGCCTACGTGATGACCTTCACCTATATCGGCATCCTCTGGCTGTTCCACCATGATATGTTCAGCTGCGTACAGCGCATCGACGCCCGCTTAAATATCTTAAATCTCAGTTCCATCTTCCTGATTACCTTGCTCAACTATTCCATGTCCTTGTTAGCAGAGAGCCTGGTAACCTTGAACACTCGTGATTTGCAGTTTGCCCTGACTTTTTACGCCTTATTGGCGCTGGGCATCTCCATGTCCTACTTTGCCTTTTACCATTATCTGGCCCACAAACCCTCCCTGTTAGCCAGCAGCAGATACCAGCTGCAATTCCGGCGTCTGCAAAGATGTCCGCTACTCAGCAGCTCCATCTACTTTGCAGCCCTGCTTGCGGCTAATCTTAAGGTGTACGCCGGCCTCATCTTTTTAGTAGCAGGTATCCTGTTTCACGGTTTTGCCTACTGGAGGGCGGTCAGACATACAGTAACTACATAGGTTCATAAAAAAGCAGCCGGGAAGTAATTATAACTTCCCGGCTGCTTTAACTTTTGTAAAATAAAATTTATGCGGGTTTTCTGCACCCGCCGCAGCTTATACTTCCGGTTCGCCTTCACACTGGGTGGCCGGATAATATTTTTTGCTCCAGGCCTCAATGCTTTTTAAGGCCGGGATCAAAGCCTGTCCTTTCGGCGTCAGGGAATATTCCACCCGGGGCGGAACCTCAGGGAAAATTTCTTTGTGAATCAAACCTTCCTCTTCCATCTCCCGCAGCGACTCGTTCAAAACTTTCTGGCTAATGCCCCCCGTCACCCGCTGCAGGGCCAAAAATCTTTTAGTGCCTTCGTCCAGATGACACAGGATCACGGCCTTCCACTTGCCGCGAATTTGTTCAAACCCTAAATCCAAAGCGCAAATATATTTTTTATCGTGATACTTGATCAAGGCGCCGACCTCCCTTGTAAACATTAATGCTTTACCGTTCATCATCATATTTATATCATAACATTTTTTTCGTGGTCATAACACTTTTTTATACACATACCTGGCGATTACAATCAGCGCCACCAGGAGCATAGCTAAAAAGCCGAAGGACACGTAAAGATTGCTCCGGTGAGCGATAAAACCGATCACCGCCGGCCCCATCAAAGTACCCACATACCCCAGGATGCTGACTGCCGCCACCGCCATGCTGATGGGCATTTCTTTTTGCCGCCCCAGCAGGGAATAAAAAACGGGCACGATATTGGCGCAGCCGATGCCGATAGCAAAAAAGCCTGCGTACAGCAGGGGCAGATTCCGGGCGCACAGGAGCAGGACAAAACCTGCCACCGCTACCCCGGTGCCGTACAAAACTACCACGCGTCCGCCTAATTTTTGCGTCAGCCAGTCCCCGGTCAGACGCATGCTGAGCATGGCCGCCGAAAAAAGGGCGAAGCCCGTGCCCGCCAGGGAAAAATCCACGCCTTTCAGTTCCGTTAAAAAGACGCCGCTCCAGTCTAACATGGCGCCTTCCACCACAAAACCCAGGCAGCAGATGACGCCGATATAAGTGACGATGCCCCTGGGAATGGCAAACAGGGAAGTATCTTGTTGGGCGCCGCCGTAGGGCAGCAAAAAGCGGCCGAAGCTGACCAGCAGGAGCAGGATCAAAAGTACGGCGCAACCCGTGGCTTGTCCCGGCGCCAGGCCCAGTTTTAACCACACGGCAAACAGTCCCGCGCCGGCAAAACAACCCACGCTCCAAAAAGCGTGGAAGCCGGACATGAGTCTTTTGCCCACCGCTTTTTCCACCAGCACGGCCTGGATGTTCACCGTCACATCCACCAGTCCCATGGAGGCGCCAAAGGCCAGGAGCACCGGCACTGCCAGCCAGAAAGTCTGCACCTGGCTCAAGGCCAGTAAAAAGCCGGCGTACAAACAGGCGGCCACCGTCAAAACTTTGCGGCAACCAAACCTGGCCGCGGCCAGTCCGGATAAGGGCATGGTAATGAGGGCCCCGCCGCCGATGCACAGCAGCAAAAGTCCCAGCACGCCTTCGTTCAGCGCCAGCCGCGTTTTAAAGAGCGGCACCAGGGGCGCCCAGCTGGCGATGCCAAACCCGCCGATAAAAAAGCAGGCCCGGGTGGCCAGTTCCTGCCATAAACCCGGTTGTTCCTGTTTTAGCTTAATGCTTGTTTCACGCATGCCCTTACCTCAGTTCCCTCAGACTAAATATTTTTTCGTACCAGACTATTATAGCCCAACCGGAGCCGCTGGTAAAACTATTTCTGTACATAACAAAACGGTGGGGAATTTTTCCTCACCGTTTTTTAGGACACTAGCATCATTTAATTTACGCCTGGCATTTCCATTTTTACTGTGCCGCCGTGATTTCCAATTTTCCTGTCAGCTTTTCCAGATCGGCGCCGCCGCTTACCACTTTGCCGATCTCAATTAAATCTGCGGACACCGGCGCGTAATCTTTATAGAAAAAGGTCAGGTTGCCCCAGGGAATAAAATAGGCCAGCGTTCCTGTGGTGGCGTGAGCCACAACTGCGTCCTGAGTTTTTAATTTCTGCGGTGGATAAAAAAGCTTTTCGTTGTCGCTGAAATTTTTTACCTCCACGGTAAGGGGCAGCTGCTTATAAAAATCCTGAGCCGCCTGACTGTTGTTTAACGCCACCCTAAAAGTCTGACCGTTATTTTTAACTTCCAGCTGCATGGTTCCCTGCGCCTCCCCGGTGATAGTTTTTTCTGCAGTCGCTGCGTTTTTAGCATTCGTAGTAACGGTTGCCGTATCCTTAGCGGCGGCAGTCTGAGTTTTCGCAGCATCGCCGCAGCCACCCACCGCCAGCAAACTCACCGTCAGGATCAGCAGTAAAAATTTTCTCATGCTCGTACCTCTTTCATAAAAAATTTTATCCGCTTCAACCTCCGGCGCGCGGCAACAAAATTTTCGTTACCACACGCCGCCGTTTTATCAAAATTTTTATTTTAAGTATTTGTCAAAGAAGGCCTGGATCTTGTCAAAGGGAATGATGTCCTTCTTGTCGTACAAATCCGTGTGCACGGCGCCGGGAATAATCAGGAGTTCCTTGTTATCACCTTTCAATTTCTTAAAGGCAGTCTCGCTAAAATAACGGGAGTGAGCCTTTTCCCCGTGGATCACCAGGACGGCGTTGCGAATCTCGCCGGCATACGCCAGGATGGGCATGTTCATGAAAGACAGCGCCGAAGTCTTATTCCAGCCGGCGTTGGAGTTCACGGAACGGGGATGATAACCGCGTTTAGTCTTGTAATAATCATAGTAATCTTTCACAAAGAAAGGCGCATCTTTGGGAAGCACCTCCGGTACGCCGCCGGCTTTGGCATAAGTGCCGTTCTTATAGTCAGCGGTCCTTTGGGCGTTCAGTTCCTCACGGGCCTTGTAACGGCCGTTGGCATCCACGCTGTCAAAATAACCGTTGGCCGTAACCCTGGTCATATCGTACATGGTGCTGGCTACCGTAGCCTTGATGCGGGTATCGTTAGCCGCTGCGTTCAGGGCCATGCCGCCCCAGCCGCAGATACCGATGATGCCGATGCGGCTTGCGTCCACGTTGTCCCGGGTGGAAAGAAAATCTACCGCCGCGGAAAAATCTTCCGTGTTAATATCTGGAGACGCTACATCCCTGGGCGTGCCGCCGCTTTCCCCGGTAAAGCTGGGATCAAAGGCGATGGTCAAGAAACCCCGCTTCGCCATTTCCTGGGCGTACAAACCGGAAGACTGTTCCTTCACGGCGCCGAAAGGTCCGCTGACGGCGATGGCTGCCAGCTTGCCCGTAGCATGTTTGGGCGCATACATATCTGCCACCAAAGTAATGCCGTAACGATTGTGGAAAGTAACCTTCTTATGTTCTACCTGGCTATCCTGGGGGAACACCTTATCCCACGCCGTGGTTACCTGCATTTTCTTTTCTCCCTTCATAGCTAAAGTCTGCAGGGGCTGCGCAACAACTTTTGCAGTTGCCACTGTCCTGCCTGCGGCGGCGGCAGTACCAAACTGCATCCCTGCCGCTAAAATTACTGCTGCCATTAATGCTCCTAAAAATTTTTTCTGCATGATAAATCCTTTCTGCATCCTGCACCTTAAATTTTCAACTTGGTTTAAAAAATATTTTCTGCTACTGCCGGTAATTTTCCCGGCCTGTTTTATTTCGTCAATTATTTTATTTAGGCAGCCTGTTTTTATTTTGCTAACTCAATTCGCAGGGTAATATCCTGAGGGAGCGTATCCATCACGGCCAGGGGCGCATTAATCACGCCCAGGTTCACCTGGAAGCCGAACTGCTTGGAGATATCTTCGTCCTTGTAGAGGATGGTAAAATAATTGCCGTCCGTGGCAAAATCGATATCGCCGTTCTGCCAGCCGTTGTGTACGTCTGCCTGGTCGTAGGACAAAGGTTTGGCCATGACGCCGCAGTAATCGTGGCTGTACTTGTTCAGTTTTACTTCGTAGGGCAGGCGGGAGATTAATTCTTTAGCCGACTTGGTATCGTTTAAAGTAGCCGGGATAATGGTCTTACCCACGATCAGGTTGACCTTGGTCCCCTGGGTTAACTTACGGGTGGCATATTTTTCTGCCGCCGCCGGCCTTTCCGCCACGGCTACGGGCGCCGGTTTGGCTGCCGAACTTTGTCCGACTGCGCCGCCGCAACCCGTCATTAATAAAAATAAACTCATTAACGCTAAACCTAAAATAGATTTTTTCATCGCTCCTGTTCCTTTCCTTTTCCTGACTGCAAATTTCCTAACAAATTTTTTTGGCTTATTTCCTGGCTAAATTTCTTAAGGCCAGTCCAGATTTTTTTATTTCTTACTTCGTCTTCATTGTATGGTTGCCGCCTTAAAATAGCAAATACTTATCTTACATGATTTATCATGCTTGCCAAGCATATTATCCAGAGCTATAATTACATTAAAAAGACCTGGCGCCTGCTTACAGCAAGCGAGCCAGGTTTTACCAAAAGCATTGGTATCTTTTCAAGGAGGTTTTACCATGGAACTGCGTCTTTTACGTTATTTCTTAGCCGTGGCCAAGGAGCAAAGCATCACCGGGGCCACGGAAATTTTACACGTCACCCAGCCCACGCTCTCCCGCCAGCTTTCGGAACTGGAAACAGAATTAGGCACCAAGCTTTTAATTCGTGGCAAGCGCCGGGTCACCCTGACGGAAAAAGGTCTGCTCTTTCGCCAGCGGGCCGAGGAAATTCTTTCCCTGACAGAGAAGACGGAGCAGGAAATCAAAACTCCGGACCTGTTTGCCGGCGGCGCTATTTATATCGGCTGTGCCGAATCGGACAACATACGTTTCTTAGCCCAGACCGCCAAGGATCTGCAGCAGGATTATCAGAATTTACGTTACCATCTCTCCAGCGGCAACGCTGCCGATGTGCAGCTGCGCCTGGAAAAAGGCTTGCTGGATTTTGGCGTGCTCATGGATCCTTTCGATAAGAGAAGTTACAATTGTCTGCCGCTGCCCGGTGTAGATACCTGGGGACTGCTCATGCGCAAAGACAGTCTGCTTACCACCCACGCCCATATCACCCGGGAAGAACTTAAAAATTTGCCGCTCCTGGTCAGCGAACAAGATCTGGCTGCAGGTAACGACAGTCCCTATAATGCCTGGCTGCACCAAAGTTTTACAGATCTGAATATCGTGGCTACCTATAACTTAATTTTTAACGCGGCGCTCATGGTCCGGGAAGGCATGGGTTACGCCCTGACCCTGGATAAATTAGTCAGCACCGGTCCGGACAGCGCTCTCTGTTTTAAACCTCTCTTCCCCCAACTGGAAGCCCATATTTATTTTGTGTGGCGCAAATACCAGATCTTTTCTCCTGCCGCCAAACTGTTCCTGGAACACATGCGACAAAAATACGGCGCCTAAAAATAAGGCCAGCTTCTTCTTTCACAACAGTTATTGTTGCTTCAAGAAGAATCTGGCCTGTTTTTATTTTGTGGCTGCTCTCAGAACTCAATGTCTAAAACAATACACCGTGCTGCCATGGTTGGGGTAAGTTTTATCGGCGTAAAAACTGCCCTGGCTCCGCATGCTATCATACAATCTGGAGTTACTGGTCCGGAAATAACCGTTCCGCACTCTGCTCAAAATAGCACGAGCGGCCTCGTCAGCCGTAGGCGCCGTGGTCCAATATTCCGTGTACGGCGCATTAGTGCCTACAAAAACAGCATAGCGGGATGTATTGGTCAGCTTGCTTTCCATGGTGCTCTGGCTAACCTGCATCACATTGACCGCCGCCAGACTGCTGGAGCTGGAACGAGAACTGGAACTTTGAGAACGGCTGGTCTTATAAGACGGACGCGCCATCCCTCTACTGCTGCTACTACTGGAACTGCCGCTCCCGTAACTGGTCGCCGCCCAGGCGTGACCCGCCGTCAGTTCCGTGCCGACTCCCGTAAAAATACTGCCGCCCAGTATCAGGGCTAATGTCAAACCTGCAACGATAGTTTTCTTAAACATATCCTTCCCTCCTTACCCTAAAATAAATACTAGAAATCTTTGCTGTACTTTAATTATAAGCTAAAAAATTTTCACCCGTACTGAGGAAAAACTCAGTACGGGTAATTTTTTATTTCTGAATCAAATCCGCCCCTATTCCCCGGGAAATAAAAATAGACCCCGCAGCTTTTTTGCTACAGGGTCTAATTTTTTGGATTGGTTCACTGCGCCTGGCGGCTGATAACTTCCTTCACCGCCTTTAAAAATTTAGTGCGGGGTAACATCACAAAATGTCCGCAACCCTGGCATTTCAGCCCAAAGTCCATCCCGGTACGGGTAATTTCCCAGGTATTGGACCCACAGGGATGCGCTTTTTTCATCCTGACCACGTCCCCCACATTGAAGACGTCGCCGCTACTCATGGTTATTTATTAACCTTAACGGTAGAGATATCGGTAACGTTATAGCCCGCTTCGCGGATATCTTCAATTACATCCATGCCGAAGGCGCTTAAATCAGCGGCAATGGTAACTTCGGTATGCGTGTCGTCAGCCGAACGGAGGCAGTTAACGGAAATAATATTGATGCCCCGGTCCGCAAACATTTTACCCAGCTGGGCGATGACGCCGACTTTATCGGTGCAGTCGATCGTGATACGGGTGCAGCTCTTGTCCAGGCCAAAAATTTCTACCATGGCGCGGAACAAGTCGCTATCGGTGACAATGCCGATGAGACAGCCCTTATCATCTACCACGGGCAGAGAATTAATCTTATGCTTATACATCTGGCCGGCAATATCTTCCAGGCCGCTGTTGCCGCGCACGGTGATCACGTCCTTGGTCATCACGTCGCGTACTTTAAAACGGCTCAGCAGATAGTTAGCTTCGTAACGGCTCAGGGTGCTGGCCTCGGAAGGAGAAGCACGGCCTACGTCGCCATCGGTAATGATACCCAGGACCCGCTTAATGTCATCTACGACGGGGACACGGCGGATATTTTTACTCTTCATTAATTCCTGAGCTTCCAGCATGGTCTTATCTTCGGTAATGGTAATGACGTTAGTCGTCATAATATCTTTTACTAACATAATGCACGCTCCTTTTTCTCTTAGCCACCCAAATAAGCTTTTTGTACAGCTTCGCTGTTCTGGAGTTCTTTAGCCGTACCGGCCAGGGTGATGCGCCCTGTTTCCAGCACGTACGCCTTGTCGGCAATATCCAGCGCCATCTTGGCGTTCTGTTCGACCAACAGGATGGTAGTACCACTCTCATTGATCTCTTTAATTATATTAAATATTTCCTTAACAAGCAAGGGAGCTAAGCCCATGGAAGGTTCGTCCAAAAGCAGCAGGCGCGGACGACTCATCAGCGCGCGGCCCATGGCTAACATCTGCTGCTCGCCGCCGGACAGCGTTCCGGCTACCTGCAGCTTGCGTTCCAGCAGACGCGGGAACTTTTTGAAAACCTCTTCCAGATCCTGGCTGATGCCGGCTTTATCTTTGCGCAGATAAGCGCCCAGCTGCAGGTTTTCCATAACCGTCATGTTGGAGAACACATGGCGGCCTTCCGGTACCTGGCACAAGCCCATACCCACGATCTTGTGGGCGGACACGCCGGTAATATCCTTATCTTCAAACTTAATCGTGCCGGTCTTCGGTTTCATCAGGCCGCTGATGGTGCGCAGCGTGGTAGATTTACCGGCGCCGTTGGAACCAATCAGGGTAACAATCTCGCCGTCGCTGACGTCGATGCTGATGCCCTTAATGGCGTGAATGGCACCATAGAAAACGTTAATATTATCTACTTTTAACATCAGGATGCCTCCCCGCCCAAGTACGCCTCGATGACGCGCTTGTTATGTTTAATTTCTTCCGGTTTGCCTTCGGCGATGCAGAACCCGTATTCCAAAACATAGATACGTTCGCACACGCCCATGACCAGGCTCATATCATGCTCGATCAGGAGCACGCTTAACTTGAACTGATCCCTGATCCACTTAATCATGTTGGTCAGTTCCTTGGTTTCCTGGGGATTCATGCCGGCAGCCGGTTCATCCAGTAGTAACAGCTTGGGCTGGGTAGCCAGGGCGCGGGCAATTTCCAGGCGGCGTTGTTCGCCGTACGGCAGGTTCTTGGCAATATCGTTGGCATGTTTTTCCAGATGGAAAATTTCCAACAGTTCCATGGACTTTTCGGCCACGTAATCTTCTTCGCTAAAATACAGCTTGTCGCGCACTACGGCTTCCGCCAGGTTGTATTTCACGTGCATGTTAAAGGCAATCTTCACGTTGTCCAGCACGGACAGCTCGGAAAACAGACGAATGTTCTGGAAGGTACGGGCCATGCCCATCTGGGTAACCTGGTAAGATTTGTGGCCGTTAACCAGCTGGCCGTCAAAATGTACCTGCCCCTCAGTGGGTTCGTACACGCCGGTGATCATGTTAAAAGCCGTGGTCTTGCCGGCGCCGTTAGGACCGATCAGGCCTACCAGCTCGCCTTCATCAATATGCATGTTCAGGTTGGAGACGGCGCGCAGGCCGCCGAAAACGATGGAAACATCTTTTAAATCCAGGAGGCGTTTCGCCGCCGTGGCATTGGCTTCTTGCAGGGCCGCAGCATTAGCCGCAGCGGTATTTTCATTTGCCAATCTTCACACCCCCGATCCTTTTGGTTAAACCCTTGAACATCTGGGCTGACAGTTCCGCGCTGCCGAACAAGCCTTGCGGACGACGCAGCATCAGCACGATCATGGTCAGAGAGTACACGATCATACGCCATTCAGGGAATTCCGCCAGGTAAGCGGAAATAAAGGTCAGCACGATAGCGCCGGTAATACTGCCGGTCATGCTGCCCAGACCGCCTAACACGACCATGGTCAGGATATCGAAAGAACGCATGAAGGTGAAAGACGCCGGATGGGCGATGTAAAAGTAATGGGAGAACATGACACCGGCGGTGCCGGCAAAGGCGGCGCCCAGGGTAAAGGCCATAACCTTGTACTTGGTGGTGTCGATGCCCATGGTGTCGGCGGCAATTTCGTTTTCACGAATGGCCAGGCAGGCACGGCCGTGGGCCGAGTTCTTAAAGTTCTTAATGAAGAACAGGATGACGATCATGATCCAGAAAATGTTGGTGAAGCTGGTCAGACGGGGAATGCCCATAAAACCGGAAGCGCCGCCGACATAATCGATGTTCAGGATACAGATACGAATAATTTCGCCTAAGCCCAACGTAGCGATGGCCAGATAGTCACCGTTCAAACGCAGGGTCGGCAGACCAATCAGGAAACCCAGGAAACCGGCAGCGATAGTACCGGCAATAATGGCTACCGGGAAAGGCAGGCCTAATTTCACCGTAAAGATGGCGCCCACATACGCGCCCACGGCCAGGAAGCCCGCATGGCCGATAGAGAACTGACCGGTGTAACCGTTAATCATGTTCAGGCTGCTGGCTAGGATAATGTTGATGCAGATCAGCACCATGTTTAATTCCCAGAAGGGACCGATGATCTCCAACTGAATTAAAACTTCAAAAATCGCGTAAATAAGCACGCAGGCGCCGAGAGCGAGTAAATCATTTTTTCTTTGTTTATTCATCTTCGTCACCTTACACTTTCTCGCGCACGTTCTTGCCTAACAAGCCGGTAGGTTTGTAGAGCAGGATCAGGATCAAAATCGCAAAGCTGGCTGCGTCACGGAACGTGGAACTGATGAAGCCGCTGACTAAGGCTTCCACCACGCCCAAAATCAGGCCGCCCGCCATCGCTCCGGGGATGATACCGATACCGCCCAGTACGGCGGCAATGAAGGCTTTCATGCCAGGCATCATGCCCATCAAAGGATCGATAGAGTTATAGTAGATACCAACCAGCACGCCGCCGGCTGCTGCCAGGGCGCTGCCCAGGGCGAAGGTCAGGGAAATCGTCTTGTCCACGTTGATGCCCATCAGCTGTGCCGCATCGGCATCAAAGGACACGGCGCGCATGGCCATGCCGGCTTTGGTTTTATTAACAATGTAAGACAGGGCTACCATCAAAACTAAGGCGCTGACCAGGATCAGGATCTGCTGGCTGTTGACAACCAGGGGCCCTAAATGGTAGACCGTGGCTTCGAAGATGGCCGGGAAAGTACGGGGTTGCGGTGATGCGATCAGCATCATGGTATATTCCAAAAAGAACGACACGCCGATGGCCGTGATCAAGATGGCGATACGGGGTGCGTTACGCATGGGCCTGTAGGCCACGCGTTCAATGATGATACCGGCTAAACCTGCGCCTAACATGGCGAAGATGATGGCCGGCAAAAAGCCGAAACCTAAATAAGTGGTGGCGATAAAACCTAAATAAGCGCCAACCATGTAAATATCACCGTGGGCGAAGTTGATCAACTTGATGATACCATAAATCATGGTATAGCCCAGGGCGATCAGTGCATAAATACTACCCAGTGAAATGCCGTTAATCATCTGCTGGATAAATTGATGCAAGAGTGAACCCATATCCATAATAAACCCTCCGTTAAATTAAAAAAAGAAAAAAAGCTGTGGTGATTTTGCACACCACAGCTTCACTGCCTGGTGCACGGACTATAACCCGGGGTGCTTACCGGGGACGCAGCCAGTGCCGCGCCAATTATATCTTTGTTCTCAATCAGGGATTAATCTTGGTCTTAAAGGTCTGCTTGCCATCCTTGTGTTCAATGATGACGGCGCTCTTCACAGGATTGTGCTGCGCGTTGAAGGTGACGGTACCGGATACACCCTGGAAACCGTTAACCTTGGCCAGAGCTTCGTTAATCTTAGCGGGATCAAAAGATTTAGCATCTTCCATGGCCTTAGCTAAGAGCAGAGCGCTGTCGTACGCCAGAGCGGCGAAAACGTCCGGACGGGCGTTATAAGCTTTCTGATACTCAGCGACGAAGTCTTTGTTCAACTTGGAATCATCATCAGGAGAATACAGGCTGGAGAAGAAGGTGTTGTTCAGAGCATTCTTGCCTGCGATCTCGGGGAGCTTGGCGCTATCCCAGCCATCGCCGCCGGCCATCGGGATGGTTAAGCCCATCTCACGGCCCTGCTTAACAATCATACCAACTTCCTGATAGTAACCGGGGATATACAGTAAATCGGGGTTAGCTGCTTTAATCTTGGTCAGGGTAGCTTTGAAGTCCGTATCTTTTTGCAGATAGAATTCTTCGGCCACGATCTGGCCGCCGTTCTTCACGAAGTTTTCCTTAAAGAACTGAGCTAAGCCTTTCGCGTAATCAGAAGAGTTATCCACCATGATGGCGGCTTTCTTGGCTTTCAATTCCTTGGTAGCAAAGTTAGCCATAACCGTGCCCTGGAACGGATCGATAAAGCAGGTCCGGTAGTTGTAGGGCTTGGTCTTGCCATTAGCAGGATCAACTGTTACGTTCGGGTTGGTACCCATAGGCGTGATAGCCGCAATCTTGGCGCTGGCATTAACTGCCGTAGCCGCGATAGCTGCGCTGGACAGGTTAGGACCGATAACGGCCACAACTTTATCCTGGCTGATCAGCTTTTGCATGGCGTTGGTTGCTTCGGTAGCTTCGGACTTGTTATCCGCAACTACCAGGGCTAACTTCTTGCCGTTGACGCCGCCCTTGGCATTGATTTGTTTCAGTGCCAGTTCAATGGCGTTCTTGGCGCTGGCGCCGTAGCTGGCGCTGCCGCCGGTCATTTCCAGGTTGCCGCCAATCTTGACGGTGTCTCCGTCGGCCTTCTTACCACCGCAACCGGCTAACGCGATTGTCAGTGCCATGGCCGCTGCCATCACAGCAAATACTTTTAGTCTTTTCATAATAAACCCCCCACCTCAAAACAAATTTATTTTAAAGCGGGCCGCACCTGCAGCCCGCATTTAAAATCCCTCATTGGCCCTTGCTCACCTGTACCGCTTCTATATTTTTGTGCGGCTTTCAGGTTTTACTTGCTGCCAGCCTTGCGGCCGGTAAAAAACTACTTACTGCCAACTTTACAGCTGGCTCCAAACTAACTTACAGGTTGATCTTCTCTTTGAAGGTCTGCTTGCCATCTTTCATCGCGATGACGATAGCGCCCGTAATCGGGTTGTGGTTCTTGTCGTAGGTAAACTTGCCGCTGGCTACGGACAAATCCTTGGTAGCAGCTAAGGTTACGGCCAGCTTGGTGCCGTCGGTGGTGCCGGCGGTCTTCAGCGCGTTCACCAGAACTAAACCTGCGTTGTAACCCTGCATTGCGAAGACATCCGGATCCTTCTTGTTCAGGTCTTTATAAGTCTTGATGAACTTCTGGACGCCGGGATCTTTATCATCAGCACTGAAAGCGCTGGAGAAATAGCAGTTGTTCAAAGCAGCGGAGCCGGCGATTTCAGCCAGCTTGGGGCTGTCCCAACCATCGGAACCCATCATGGGCACGTTCAAACCAATTTCACGAGCCTGCTTAACAATCTTGGAAACTTCTTCGTAGTAACCGGGCACATACAGAGCTTCCGGATTGGAAGCCTTAATCTTGGTCAGGGCTGCCTTGAAGTCAATATCTTTAGCTAAGAAAGCTTCCTTAGCTACAACCTGGCCGCCGTTCTTTTCCAGAGTCTTCTGGAAGACATCAGCTAAACCTTTGGAATAATCGCTGGAAGAATCAAACAGGATAGCAATTTTCTTGACATGCAGAGTCTTGTCGGCAAAGGTTGCCATAACCTGGCCCTGGAACGGATCGATGAAGCAGGCGCGGAAGATAAATTGTTTAACGCTGCCATCTTTGTTCAGGGTGATGCCGGGAGCCGTAGCGCAGGGAGCGATCAAAGGCACCTTGGCGCCGGTAACTACCGGTTCTGCTGCTGCGACGCAACCGCTGGTAGCAGGTCCAACCACAGCCACAACCTTATCCTGGGTCACAATCTTGGTTACGGCGTTGCCGGATTCAGCCGGCTCGGATTTATTATCGCTGGTGACGAGACGGATCTTTTTACCGTTCACGCCGCCGGCCTTATTGGTTTCATCAATCGCCATCTGGAAACCACTCAGGGTGGACTTACCATAGTTGGCTACGTTGCCGGTCAACTCGAAGCTGGCGCCGACTACGATTTCATTGCCCGCCGGTTTGGCGGCATCTTTCTTGGCTCCGCCACCGCAACCTGCGGTTAAAGCGGCCAGCACCATAGCAGCAAGTGCTACGCTGGAAAGCTTTTTCATCATTTTCATAAACATCTTTCCCTTCTTAAAAAATAATTTGTTGCTCTTAAGGATCTCTCAGGTCCCCTCGAACCTGAAGGCATCGCCCCTGCGACCCCTCAGCAATCCCCCGGCAACTATATCTATGTGCCCTATTATAAGTTTGAGTTCACACATTTGTCAACGTATTTTTATGTTTTTTTGTGTTTCAAAAATTTTTTACTCAAAAAGCGTAACATATTTTTCATTTTCTCATTTTTTGTGTTCCATTAAAGTACAAAGTTCTTTATTCATTGGACAGGTAAACATGTTTTTCCCTAAGCCTAGTGTCCAGAGGAAAAATTTTCCATTTTCTTTACACTTTTTTATTGCTTTTGGGTAATCTGCTAGTCCTGCTTACAATTATACTTTATCCTTACACGGTACGCCTAAAATTTTCCGGCTTCCTGTCGCATTTTCTCTTTCTAATGACTCCTTATTGTTGGTTCAGCCCCTATATAATAGAAGAAAAATTCCCTTAAAAAACGAAAACGCTCAGAAATCGCTTCTGAGCGTTTGTTTTTACTTTTTGGACCTGTCCTATAGCCGCAAGCTGTTTCATCGCGCTACGGGCGTCCTGTGCGTTTTTCATTTTTAGCCGCTCCCTGACTGGGTTTGCAGCCCCTAGTAGCAGCAAAAGGTAATTTTTGCTTCCTATTTAAGTAGGCTCATGATCAGCACCACGATTACCAGGGCCGGAATCTGGTTGGCAATACGGATCTGCATGACCTTACTCATGTTCACGGCAATCGCCATGATGAGGATGCCGCCGGTAGCGGTGATTTCCGCCATCAGGGCCGGGGTCATAAAACTTTGCAAGTGGGAGGCCAGGATGGTGATCAAACCTTGATAAATAAGAACACTCACTGCTGACAAACCCACTCCTACGCCCAGGTTGGCGGTAAAGATAATAGCGGTCATCCCGTCCAGGGTACTCTTGGCAAACAAAATCTGATGATCGCCGGTCAGTCCGTCCTGGATACTGCCGACGATAGCCATGGCGCCAATACAATAAATCAAGCTGGCGGCAATAAAACCTTCGCCGATGGCGCCGGTAGTACCGGTATTGCGTTTCCCCACCATCTTGACTTCTACCCAGTTGCCAAACCGCTGCAGCTTGCGGTCAATGTCCAGGATTTCACCGATGACGGTACCGATGGCGATGCTGACTATGACGACGATGATATTCTTACTTTGAAAAGCCATCTGGCAGCCGATGACGAAGATGCACAGGGTAATACCCTGCATGATTGTCTCCTGCCATTTTTGGGGAAAGCCGCGTTTAAGAAAAAGACCCACGGTACATCCGGCCACAATGGCCAAGGCATTGACAATTGTTCCTAAACCTATCATGCTTACACCGTTAACTTATGCGCCTTGCCAAAGCCGGCCGGCGCGCTTGTTTTTTCCGTTCCCTGCAGTAATTCGTAAATCCGGTTCAAATCGTCTACCGAAGTATAGGTAATCTCTATCTTACCCTGTTCCTCATTCTTGGGCACCAGTTTTACTTTCGTGCCCAGGTAGCTGACCAGGTTATCTTCCACCGATTGATACTCGGCGCTTAAAGCCGGTGCTGCAGACTGGCTCTTATGCGGTTCTTTTTTCTCCATCAGGCTGGTAACCAGTTTTTGAGAATACTGGAAAGGTTTACCGGACTTGATAAGCTGGGCAATCTTTTCCACGTAACGGGAGCTCCAGCCATTTTCCAGGGTCGCTTTGGCGAGCCTGAGCTGATCGGCTTCCTTATCCAAAGTCAGGAGCGGTTTTACCTGGCCCATGGTCAATGTTTCACGTGAAACATTTTCCTGGATGGACTTGGGTAAATGCAAAAGCCGTAACATATTAGTCACGGCCACCCGGCTGCGGCCAACTTTTTCGGCGGCCTGTTCCTGAGTCAGATGACAGGCTGCCATTAACTGCTGCAAACCTTCCGCCTCTTCGATAGGATTCAGGTTATGCCGCTGGATATTTTCCACCAGGGCAATTTCCATCATCTGCTCGTTGGAATAAGTCCGCAGCAGCACGGGCACTTCCGTTAAATGTACCAGCTGGGCGGCGCGCAAACGGCGCTCCCCTGCCACCAGTTCGTAATGCTTGTCCTGCTTGCGTACGATCAGCGGCTGGATGATGCCGTGTTCTTTGATAGAAGCGGCCAGTTCCGCCAGTAATTCTTTATCAAACACCTTCCGGGGCTGATACGGATTCGGCACAATCTCCTTGATACTGATAGAGGTAGGTTCCTCGCTGCCGGTTTGGGCATCCCGGGTCTGACGGTATTCGCTTTCGCTGGTCGCCATCAGGGCACCTAAACCCATGCCTAAACCCCGGGCCGCTTTAGCCTTGGCTGGCGCCTTTTTCGTATTCTTACTCATCGCCGATAACCTCCTTGGCTAAATCCTGGTACACCAGGGCGCCCTTGCTCTTAGGATCGTAAACGATGATGGGCTGCCCGTGACTGGGCGCCTCGCTCAAACGCACATTCCTGGGAATGATGGTGTTATACATCTTGGTATTAAAATATTTTTTCACTTCGTTGACCACGTCGATGGACAAATTAGTCCGGGCATCGAACATGGTCATGAGCACGCCTTCCAGTTTTAAAGCCGGATTCAGGTTGCGCTGTACCAGCTGGATAGTATTCATCAGCATGCTGACGCCTTCCAGGGCGTAGAATTCGCACTGAATAGGAATCATCACGGAATTAGCTGCAGTCAGGGCATTCACTGTCAGCAGGCCCAAAGAAGGCGGGCAGTCGATGAGGACATAATCGTAGTCATGTTTCACCCGGTCCAAAGTACGCTTTAGCCTGGTCTCCCTGCTCATCAGGTTTACCAGTTCAATCTCCGCTCCGGCCAGCTGAATGGTAGCCGGCAGCAGGAATAAATTTTCGTAGGGGGTCTTGATGATAATATCTTTGGCCGGTTGATCGTTAATCAAAGTATCGTAGATACATTTTTTGATGTCCCGTTTATCAAAGCCTAAGCCGCTGGTCGTGTTCCCCTGGGGATCGCTGTCCACGATAAGCACCTTGCGGCCCATGCCTGCCAGGCAGGCGGCCAGGTTGACGGTAGTGGTGGTTTTGCCCACGCCACCTTTCTGGTTGGCTATGGCGATTACTTTTACCACGATGATTCCTCCTTCACAGACTTGGTGTTAGTTTTTCTGCTTTTTATTGTACCACATTTCTAACCACAAACATACCCTTTCTGCAAAAATGTTTCACGTGAAACATTTCCCAGGCAATAAAAAACTCCGGCTGCGCACCGGAGTTAATTTTTAGAACAACTTCACGCTATGTTTATCCTTGGACCCTTTGGTATTCTTAATCCGCAAGGTCACCACCACGTCGTCCCCCTCCACCACCTGCTGGGAGTTCACGGGAATGCCGGCGTCCTTGATGGAACCAACGATCTTCTTGATACTGTTCAGATAAATGCGCACGTCGTTTACGATGACCACGCGCTTCTTTTTCTCCGGTACCGTACCGGTGCCGTGCAGGATACGTTCCACCAGCGCTTCCGTCTGGCGCACGTTGTAGTTTTTCTTAACCACCGTATCCAGGACGCTGAGCTGTTCTTCTTCGCTGCGCAGCTTTAGCAGCACCCGGGCGTGACGTTCCGTCAAATCATTGTCCCGCAAAAAAGTCCGTACGCTGAGCGGCAGTTTCAAAAGCCGCAGCTTGTTCGCCACCGTGCTCTGCTTCTTGCCCACCCGGGAGGCCATCACTTCTTCCGTCATATGGAATTCCCGCAACAGCTTCTCGTAGCCTTCCGCTTCTTCCAGATAATGCAAATCTTCCCGCTGCAGGTTCTCGATCATGGCGACTTCCGCAATCTGCTGGCTGGTATATTCGCTGATGATCACCGGCAGCTCCGTCAGGCCCGCCATCTGAGACGCACGCAGGCGCCGCTCGCCGGCAATTAAAAGATAGTTGCCGTTTTCGTACGGCGCCACTAAGAGCGGCTGCAACACACCGTACTGCCGGATGGAACTGGCCAAATCCAGCAGGCTGTCTTCTTCAAAAGTTTTCCGGGGCTGGTAGGGGTTGGGCACAATCTTCCCCACCGGGACATGTACCACTTCCACCGGGGCCGCCTTCTTGGCCAGGCCCATCTCCTGCCCCATATCTAAAACCGTAAATCCGTCATCTGCCATCTCTGCTACCTCCACTTCAAGTCAGGGGTTTCTTGGCGGGAACGCCCGCCTTACGGGGAAACTGCTTGGGAGTCTTCCCCGTCTTAGTAATCCTTATTATAGCACGTCCGTCGTCCAGACCCGGTAACTCCACCCGGTCTGCCCGCAGGACCTTACCACCTAAAATTTTTAACGCGCCCCGGGCTTCGTCCATTTCTTCCTGGTAGGCGCTGCCCTTCAGGGCGATGACAAGTCCGCCAACCTTCGCCAGCGGCAAAGTATATTCCGCCAGCACGGAAAGTTTGGCTACGGCCCGGGCCGTCACCACGTCAAACTTTTCCCGCAGGCGTACATCGTGCCCGGCATCTTCCGCCCGGGCATGGACACAGGTAATTTCCTTTAACCCCAAATCCTGAATCACGCTTTCCAAAAAAGTTAAGCGTTTGGTCAGCGCGTCCAGCAAAGTGACCTTTAAACCGGGCCGGTAAATCTTTAAGGCCAGCCCCGGAAAACCGGCGCCGCTGCCCACATCAAGCACCGTCTTGCCCTCCTGCAGGGCTGCGTCATCAGCCAGCAGGCTATCAATCATATGTTTCACCGCCACGTCCTCGGGACTGGTGAGCGCCGTCAGGTTAAACTGGTTGTTAGCCAGGATCAAAAGCTCGTAGTAACGGCTGAACTGCTGCAGCTGCAAGTCTGAAAGTGTAAGACCCGCCGCCGCGCCCCGTTCAGCCAGGATTTTTTTAAACGCCGGTACGTCCGGCTGCACGCTTACTTTTTCGCCCATCCTGGTCACACGCTCCTTCTCCGGGTTGGTTAAAGTGCCGCGGTCATTTTTCACCGCCATGTTTGTAAAAGTTTTGCCGTCTCAGGCCTTTGCTTCCTGCCGGCTGTGGGCCGCCAAAGCGATGAGCAGCACGCCGATATCTGCCGGGCTCACGCCGCTGATGCGGGCCGCCTGGCCTACGCTGTCAGGTTTAACCTGCAGCAGTTTTTCCGTAGCTTCCCCGGAAAGTTCCTTGAGCTTTTTATAATCAAAGCCTGCCGGAATTTTTTTGTTTTCCAGCTTCAGCGCTTTTTCCACCGCCTGCTGCTGTTTCACGATATAGCCGGCGTACTTGGCATGAATCTCCGCCTGCTCCGCCACCACCTTGCTGACGGCCGGCAGTTCAACCAAAGCGGCCAGACGTTCGTAGGTCATACCGTTGCGGCGCAGCAGTTCCGTGTAGCTGACGCCGGTTCGCAGCGGCGTCACGCCCATAGTTTCCAGCTGGGCATTCACGGCCGCGCTGGGCGCCGCGTGGTGCGTATCCAAAAACTGCAGCAGCCGTTCCAGGTCGCTGCGTTTCTTCGTAAACTGTTCGTAGCGCCGGTCATCCACCAGCCCCACTTCCCTGCCGATATCCGTCAGGCGTAGGTCCGCGTTGTCCTGCCGCAGCAGCAACCGGTATTCCGCCCGGCTGGTCATCATGCGGTACGGTTCGTGGGTACCTTTGGTCACCAGGTCGTCGATGAGGACGCCGATATAGGCGTCGCTGCGTTTTAAGACCAGCGCCGGTTTATTTTGTAATTTGCGGGCGGCGTTAATGCCGGCCATCAGCCCCTGGGCCGCTGCTTCCTCGTACCCGCTGGTACCGTTGCTCTGCCCGGCGCTAAAGAGACCGCTGATCTCCTTATGCTCCAGGGAAGATTTTAACTGCAACGGGTCCAGACAGTCATAATCGATGGCGTACCCGGGACGCATCATCTCCACATTTTCCAGGCCGGGGATGGTGCGCAAAAATTCTAACTGCACCGCCGCCGGCAGCGAGCTGCTCATGCCCTGCACGTACATCTCGTTGGTGCTCAGACCTTCCGGCTCGATAAAAAGCTGGTGCCGGTCCTTATCCGCAAAGCGGACAATCTTGCTTTCGATGGACGGGCAGTAGCGGGGGCCTACCCCTTCTACCAGACCGTTGAACATCCCGGACAGCTGTAAATTTTTCTTGATAATCTCGTGGGTGCGGGGATTGGTATAGGTCAGCCAGCAAGGCACCTGGTTCCGTTCCGTGATGGTGCTCACGTAGGAAAAGTTGCGCAGCTCCCGGTCCCCTTCCTGAATCTCCATCTTGCTAAAATCCAAACTGCGTTTATCCACCCGGGCCGGCGTACCGGTCTTGAAGCGCATCAATTTAATATCGTGGGCTAAAAGCGACGCGGAAAGTTTATTGGCCGGACGCATACCGTTAGGACCGCTGGCAAAATTAACGCTGCCAAAAACGATGCGGCCTTTGAGATAGGTGCCCGTACATAAAATGACGCAGGGCGCGGCAAAACGGGCGCCGGTTTCATCCACCACGCCTACGACCTGCCCCTGTTCCACGCACAGCTCGTCAATCATCAGCTGCTTCACGTCCAGGTGCGGTTCGTTTTCCACGATCTGTTTCATGAGCGTATGATAATAAGCCTTGTCCGCCTGGGCGCGCAAAGAATGCACGGCGTAACCTTTACCCGTGTTTAACAGCCGCATCTGGATGGCGGCCTGGTCCGCGCTTTTGCCCATCTGGCCGCCCAGGGCATCCACCTCGCCCACCAGCTGACCCTTGGCGCTGCCACCCACGCTGGGGTTGCAGGGCATAAAACCAATATTGTCCAAAGTCAAAGTGGCCAGCAGCGTCTTAAAACCCAAACGCGCCGTAGCCAGGGCCGCTTCGATACCCGCGTGCCCCGCGCCTACCACGATCACATCATAACTTGCCGTCATGCTCACCGTACCAACTCTCCAAATTTTTCTTTCATTATATATAAGTATAACACATCTGCCAACTTTTTATTTGCCCACACAGAAACGGGCAAAAATCTGGTTGATGATCTCGTCCGTGGCCGCCTGGCCGGTAATCTCCCCCAGGTTTTCCAAAGCCGCATGCACGTCGATGCTCAGACAATCGTACGGCAGCCGCTGGGCCGCACCGTCTGCAGCGCTGGCCAAAGACGCCGCCGCCTGCCGTAGCAAATTTTCCTGCCGGGCGTTGGCCACGTACAAAGCTTCACCGCCGTGACCCTGGGCGCCATAGACAAATTTTTGCAGCCAGGTCTGAAAAGCATCCAGGCCGGCGCCGGTCTTGGCACTCAGCGGCAGCACCGTGGCCGCCGGATATTTTTGCCGCAGCACCTTAATGACATCACTCTGCCCCAGGTCTGCTTTGTTTACGATTAACACGTAGGGTTTCCCCTGCACCGCCGTCAAGATTTCCTCGTCGGCTGCCGTCAAAGCTTCCGTACCGTCGATAACCACGATGGCCAGTTCCGCCTTGGCTAAAAGTTCCCGGCTGCGCTTGATACCTAACTGCTCCACAAAATCTTCCGTCTTGTGGATGCCCGCCGTATCCGCCAGCACCAAAGGGATCCCGTCCACAACCAATTGTTCCTCGATCACGTCCCTGGTCGTCCCGGCATACTGGCTTACCAGGGCCCGGTCCTCTTTCAAAAGCTGGTTCAGCAAACTGGATTTGCCCACGTTGGGCCGGCCCACGATCACCGTGCGCAAACCTTCCCGCAAAATCTGGCCGGTCTCGCCCCGGGACGCTAAAGTTTCCACCTGTGCCCGGGCCCGGTTGATACTTTGTTCCAGCCGGGCATAAGTTACGTCCTCAATATCTTCTTCCGGATAATCGATGACGGCTTCCAGATTGACGATGACTGCTAAAAGTTCCTGCCGGATCTTTTCCAGCTCCCTGGACAGATAACCTTCCTGCAGCCGCAGCGAATTTTTTAAAGCCACCTCGCTCCGGGCGTTGATGATATCCATCACCGCTTCGGCCTGGACCAAATCCAGGCGGCCGTTTAAAAAGGCCCGCTTGGTAAATTCACCCGGCGCCGCCGGTTCCGCCCCGTGCTGGTACGTCAGCGCCAAAATTTTTTGCAGGCTCACCGCGCCGCCGTGACATTGAATCTCTACCACGTCTTCCGCCGTATAGGAATGAGGCGCCGGCATGTAGACGGTTAAAACTTCATCCACGTCCACGGCGCCGTCCCGCACATGACCGAACGCCAAAGTCCGGGGCGGAAAATCTGCCAGACTTTTCTTAGCCGCAGGGACGAATATTTCCCGGGCAATGCGCAAAGCTTCCGGACCGCTGACGCGGACGATACCCACCGCCGCCGGACCTACCGCCGTCGTAATCGCGCTGATCGTTGACGTACTCATCTGCCTCTTCCTTTCCGGACCTGCCGGCCCCGTGACTCAATTTTTTACAAAACTGCCGCTGTCTGCTTCGGACAGCCAGCTTCCTGGAAAAACGCCCGTTCATATAAAAAGGAGCCGTCTCCTGCCGGAAACAGCTCCTCAAGCTCTTACTTCTTTAACTCGATAACAACTTTACGGTACGGATCCGTACCCTCGCTTAAAGTGGTAATGGTTGGATCTCCCTGCAGGGCAGTATGGATGATCTTTCTTTCGTGGGGATTCATCGGTTCCAGAGCGCAGCGCTCGCCGGTACGTTTTACCTTCTCGGCCAGGCGTTTAGCCAGACGGGTTAAAGTTTCCGCCCGGCGGTCCCGGTAATCTTCTACATCGATGACGATACGCATCCGGCCGCCGGCGGCCCGGTTAGCTACCAGGTTGGTCAGGTACTGGAGCGCGTCCAGGGTTTGACCGTGCTTGCCAATCAGGATACCCATGTCATCGCCGTGTAATTTTAAAGTCACAATCCCGTTTTCCCGGTTGATAAATTTTTCCGTGTTCACGGTAATCTTCATGGCGGCAAAAATCTTATTCAAGAAAGCCTTGGCAGCTTCAATGGCATTTTCATCCACCAGATATTCCCGGGGCTCCCGGTCTTTATGGAGCCTGGAAGCGGGAGCTTCCTGGGTCTCGGTCTTAGCTGCTGCAGCCACCGGCGCTACTTTTTCTACCGCCGGAGCAACTTCAGCCTCAGGCGCTGCCGCGGGTGCAGGTGCTGCCACTGGAGCCGCTGCGGCCTGCTCAGCCTTGGGAGTTACCCTGACCTTAGCCTTCCGGCCGCCGATCAAGCCCAACAGAGCCTTCTTCGGTTCGTCTACAATTTCTACATCTACCTGATCTTGCGTCAGGTTTAATTCTTTTAATGCTTCCTGGAGAGCTTCTTCAACAGTCTTACCGGTTTTTTCCACAGTACTCATGGTAAATCTACTCCTTCAGCGCAAAATTTAACAGCCGCCCGGGCCGCTTATTTTTTCTGATTCTTATCTTTCTTCGCAGGTACTTTTTTCTCAGGAGCCGGTACCGGTTCCCTGGGAGCAATAGCCGCAGCCTTCGCCTTATTTTCCAGATGAGCCATGTACGTTTGCTGCGCAATCTGCATGATGTTCATGACTACCCAGTAAATAACCAGGCCGCCGGAGAACTGCCAGCTCATGTAACCGATCATCAGCGGCATGAAGTACAGCATCATCTGATTCTGCATGCTGTTGTTATCCGCCATGGTCTGCTTAGAAGCAATATAGGTAGTTAATGCCGACAGGATGGGCATGATGAACGGAAATTCCGTGTTCTTCACGTCCGTGGCAATATTACTCATCCATAAGAAGTTGGCCGGTCCTTCGTACACCATATCCCGCACGCCGTAATAAATGGCAAACAGGATCGGCATCTGGATCAGCATGGGCAGACAACCTGCCACCGGGTTCACACCGCTGGACTTATAAATCTTGGCCACTTCTTCGTTCAGCTTCATCTTATCGTCTTTATAACGAGTCTGCAGCTCTTTTAACTTCGGCTGCAGTTCCATCATGGCCTTGGTGGATTCAATCTGTTTCTTTGTCAGGGGGTACAGGGCCAGCTTAATGATGATGGTCATCAGCACGATGGCGACACCATAGTTGGCATAGCCCAGCATGCCGGTAAAATGATACAACAAAGTGATAAACTGTTGCACCAGGTGACCTAAAAAGTCCAAAATATCACTCCTTCAAAACCCAGAGGGTTTAAATTACGGGGTCATAACCGCCTTTATGCCAGGGATGGCACCGGCAGATTCTTTTCACCGCCATCCAGCCGCCCTTAAAGGGACCGTATTTGCGGACCGCTTCCAAGGCATACTGGCTACAGGTGGGATAATATCTGCAACAGGGACGGTGTAAGGGGGAGATAAAAATCTGATAGAATCTGATGCCCCCTACTAAAATTAACTGCACAAAATTTTTCATGGCCTTACCTAGCGCAGCAAAGCTGCCCTTTTAGCCAGGCGCAGGAACACGCGTTCATAAGTCTTGAAATCTGCCTGGACTAATTTTTTACGCGCTACCCAGATCAGGCGCGTACCCAAAACTAATTCATCTTTGTGATGGCGGAAAACCTCACGCATCATACGCTTGGCATGATTGCGGACGACGGCGTTGCCCACTTTCTTACCTACTGCGAAACCTATTTTTAATGTTTCATTTTCACAAGGCAAAACATAGAAAACGGCTAACGCGTCAATAACAGAATGTCCTTTTTCATACACACCCTGAAATTCCTTTTTCGACTTAATCTTGTTCAGTTTTTGCAAACCGAATTGTTTCATGGAGACCTTTTCCTTTACTTACCCACAGGGAAAAAATAGGCCACTTACGCGGCCTATTTTAATATCTTATGCGGATAATTTCTTTCTGCCCCTTTGGCGTCTTCTCTTCAGAACCTGACGGCCGCCGATGGTTGCCATCCTGGCCCGGAAACCGTGGGTCATCTTGCGCCTGTGATTATTAGGCTGGAACGTACGTTTCATCTCGCAATTACCTCCTTACCGTGCTTAATAGTGCTTCAATCAATCTATGGGTTGTTTAAATTGATAGCTACGGCCATTATAATAAAATCTGCCCTCTATGTCAAGGAAAAATCACGCCGTGCAGGGGTCGGCGCCAAAAATTTTTTTCAGTTCCTCAACAACTTTCTTCCATAATAAAGTCATAGTTCTTAAATGCCCTTATAAAAGTCAAAAGGTTAAATAAAAATGTTACACAATGCCTTTAAATTAAAATAAACTGGTTGTGGATAACTTTCTGGTTTTATGATAAAATAGAGTGACCACCAAAGAAAGGATGTCTCGTAGTATGACCGATGTTAATCTGGACCGCATCTGGGCGGATTTTATCGCCAAGTTACAAAATTCTACCAGCGCGGAAAATTTCAATATGTATATCTCGCACCTGCAGCCCCTGGCCATCGAAGGTAATGTGTTACGGGCCCAGGTCAACAGTGCTTTTTTAAAGAATGCTATCGAAGAAAAGTTCATGACCGTCTTAAACGGTATCCTGACCGAGATTACCAACAACAGTAAGTTTCATCTGGAATTAAGCCTGGCGCAAGATTCGGCTGCCCCGGTAGAAAAAGAAGCCTACCAGCCCATCCCCCTCTTTCATAACCAGCAGCCTGCTCAGGAAAGCGACAACTTTAATAATAACTTAAACAGTACCAAGCGCTTTGATAACTTCGTGGTAGGCAACTCCAACCGTTTTGCCTGCGCGGCGGCGCAAGCTGTAGGCAACAGTGCCCCGGGTCAATCCTATAACCCTCTTTTTATCTACGGTTCCTCCGGACTGGGCAAGACCCATTTAATCCAGGCTATCGGCAACAAGATGCTGGAACTGAATTCCCAGTTAAAAGTTTTATATCTTACCACGGAAACTTTTACCAACGAGATGATCGTCTGCCTGAAAAATAATACCATGGATGCATTCCGGAAAAAATACCGGGGCATCGATTGTTTGATCATTGATGATATCCAATTTTTAAAAGGCAAGATTCAGACCCAGGAAGAATTTTTTAATACTTTCAATACTTTGACGGAAGCCAAGAAAGAGATTGTTATTTCCAGCGACCGTCCCCCTAAGGATCTGGACGGCCTGGAAGAGCGTTTACGTTCCCGGTTTGCCAGCGGCCTCACCGCTGATATCCAGCAGCCGGATACGGAAACCAAGATTGCCATCCTGCGTAAAAAAGCTGAAGCGGAACATGTAAATATTCCCAACGATGTCATCCAGATGATAGCAATGAGCATCAGCAGCAACATCAGGATGATTGAGGGCGCTTTTATCAAAATAGTAGCTTTTTCTTCTTTAATGAAAGAACCGATTACCGTGGACCTGGCCCGTAAAGTTTTAGATGACATGGGCAATCCGGTTCAGAGCGTCGTCACCATCGATAAAATCATTGAGTATATCTGCGCAACCTATAAGTTAAAATTAGAAGATATCTTAAGTCATAAACGGTCCAAGGATATCGCGGAACCCCGGCAGATTGCCATGTATCTCTGCCGCAAGTTGACCGATATTTCCCTGCCCCGTATCGGCAGCAAGTTTGGCCGGGATCACACCACGGTCATCCATGCTTGTGAAAAGATTACCAAGCTCTGTAAAGAAGATAAAAGTTTTAATCAGCTGCTGGAAAAATACGAACAGGAAATCAGTAATTCTTAAAAAAAGTTATGCACATTTTTATGTGGATAAACCTGTAGAAACTGTGGATAAAAAAGCGAGTCTGTGGAAAAAAGGTTTTTTATCAACACCTTTGAAAAGCTGTTGATAAAAAAAACACTTTCTCCACAACCTTATCAACACGGACGCCATCATCCCCCGTCCGGCCTGACAACTTTATCCACACTTTAAACAGCTCTTAATACTACGTTTACTAAGATTTTAAAATATATAAGTTTTAATAAAAAAGAAAGGACTGTGGAAAATGATTTTTACATGCGACACGGCCGAATTACATAAAGCCGTCCAAACTGTCATGAGCGCTATCCCCTCCAAACCCAGCACCCCGATTTTTGGCGGTCTGCACCTGATTGCCGATCACGGTGTCATCGAACTGCAAGGTATGGATATCAGTATGGCCATGAGTTTTAAGATTAAAGGCCAGATTGAGGAACCGGGCGAAATTCTTTTAGCTGCCAACCGCTTTGCGGAATTAGTTAAAAATATGAACGGCGAAACCATCAGCCTGACCCGTAAGGAAGAAGAAAACAGCGTCCGTTTACAATCAGGGAAAGCTGATTTTAAGATCCTGCTGATGAACGTAGCTGATTATCCTAAGTTCCCGGATTTCAACGCCGATAAAACTTTTACCCTGGCGGATGAGACTGTCAAGGAACTGATTAAGAAAACGGCTTTTGCCTGCTCCAGCGATGCTGCCCGTCCTCTTTTTACCGGCGTGCTGTGTGAACTGAGCGAAGGCAAGATTACTTTCGTAGGTACCAACACTCACCGTCTGGCTATTAAATCTCTGGCTCATGAAAGTAAGGAAAATTTAAGCATTATTATTCCGGCGGTAATCTTAAAAGAAATTAATAAGAACCTGAATGGAAAACTGCCGCAGGAAGTAAAAATTTCTTTACTGAACAACCAGATCATGGTAGTGATTGATGATTTGATCATCGTTTCCCGTTTGATTGAAGGTAAGTTCCCTGATTATAAAAGGGTTATTCCTCCTTCTTTCTCCGTCAAGACCAAGGTGAATGTAAAAGATTTAGCCGGCGCCGTACAGCGTGTATCTTTGTGCAGCGGTGACGAGACTGATTACAGCATCATCAAGATTAAGATTGACGAAAACGAGCTGACGGTTTTAAGCAGCAGCCCCGATGTAGGTACCGGTGAGGAAAAACTGGCCTGCCATACGGAAGGCGAAAGACTGAACGTGGCTTTCAACGCTACCTATATCCTGGATATCATGAACAATATTGAGGATGAGGAAGCTACCCTGGAAATGAATAATTCTTTGAGTCCGGTCTGCATCCGTCCGGTAGGCGAAAAGGATTATACTTACATCGTCACTCCTGTACGGGTGATTTTCTAAGATGAAAACAAAAACTTGTGCGATTACCACGCCTTATATTCCGGCCACGGCCCTCTTAAAACTGGCCGGGGTGGAAGCAACCGGCGGTCAGGCTGCGGAAGCGATCCTGGCCGGCGAGGTTAAGGTGGACGGTACGGTCATTCACGAAAAAAGAAAAAAGATTTATCCCGGCAGCCATGTTATCCTGGCTGACCAGTTAGAAATTGAAGTTGTGGCGGCACACGATGAAGATCACCAACCTCAGGCTCATTAATTTTCGTAACTATACGCTGACGGAGTTAAACTTTCCGGCGATGATTAACGTTTTTTTTGGGGCTAACGCTCAGGGAAAAACCAATCTTTTGGAAAGTATTTATTACGGCGCCCTGGGACTTTCCCATCGCACCAGTAATGAAGATGAGCTGGTGCGTTTTCGTTCCGAAGGTTTGGCGGTGCAGGTGCGTTTTGAAAAAGAGGATACGCCTCACAGCATTCAGATTAAACGTTATCTGGAACAGGAAAAAGTTAAAAAGCTGCTGCTTCTGGATGACAAGAAAATCAGCGCCCGGGAACATTATGGTTTTTTAAAAGTCATCTTGTTCTCGCCGGAAGATTTAGCCATCATTAAAGGCGATCCGGCACAGCGCCGTCGTTTTCTGGATATGGGTCTGGCACAGACTGACCCGGTGTATTATGATTTATTGGTGCAGTATAACCGGACTTTGCGGCAGCGCAATAAGCTCTTAAAAAATATCCGGGAAAAAGGCGCGCCGGAAAATCTGTTAAATACCTGGGATGAGAATCTTAGTCTGCTGGCTGCACAAATTTTACAAAAGCGGCTGGCGAACCTGACTGGTTTTACCACCTTGACCGGGAAGATTGGCACAGTACTTACCGGCAGTCAGGAAGAACTGACCATCAGGTATAATTTAAAAGCTAATAACGGTGTGTACTTGCAAGTCAACGCTGAGGATACCAGGGACTGGGCCGAGTTTTATAAGACCAGTCTTAAGGAAAGACGTTTTAAAGATGTGCTGATGGGTTATACGGGTATCGGTATCCACCGGGACGATTTATTGTTTACCATTAACGGCTACGACAGCAAAGCTTTTGGCAGCCAGGGTCAGAAACGCAGTTATGCTTTGGCCTTAAAATTAGCTCAGCTGGAATTTATCAAGCAGCAGTGCGGTGAATACCCTGTCCTGCTTTTAGATGATGTGATGAGCGAACTGGATGAAGCCCGCCGCACCCAGCTTTTACATTTTCTGGACGGACGGGTGCAGACTTTTATCACGGTCAACGACCGCAGCCTGATTCCCAGCCTGGCGGAAACTGCTTATTTTCAAGTACGCGATGGCACTATCGAGAAAGACTGATCATGGATAAAGTTACAGGCGTGCTCTTTAAGATGTTAGGCAAGACGAAACTACAGGAAGATCGTTTCCATCTGGAACAAATCCGGCAGACCTGGCCGGATTTAGTAGGCAAGGTTTTAGCTAAACATGCTTATCCCAGCCGACTGAGTCGTAGAAGGTTGACGCTTTTTGTAGATACTTCCGGCTGGTCTTCCGAATTTTTTATCAACCGCCTCTTAATCTTACAAAAAATTAATGAGGCTCTGGGTGAGGAAGTTTTAAAAGATTTGATTCTTATCAAAGGCGAAGTTGTGAAATCCAAAGCTACCATAACTAAAGCAGCGCCGCTTCCAGAGGTAGAATTAACGCCTGCGGAAGCCAAAGAGGCTTTGCAGGCCTGTCCGGTTTTAGAAGATCCTGCTTTGGCGGCTAAAGCCAAAGACTTTTTTCTGAAGCAGGCCAGACGAGAAAAACAGTTACGACAGCAGGGTGCGTCCCAATGTTCCCGCTGTGGCGCTTTTATCAGTAAGGACGAGGAATTATGTCCGGTCTGTAAAAGAGAACTGGAAGAAGAAGCCAGACAGAAACTGGCCCGGCTCTTAGCACAGCAGCCCTGGCTTACGGAAAATGACGCCAGGAAAATTACCGGTTGTTCCACCTATCTTTATATTTCTGTGAAAGAAAGCTTAAAAGCTTTTTATAACCTGAAGGTGCGGCAGGAAACTGCTACCGAGGCCGAACAAAGTCTGGCGGTTTGTTTAACGTACAGCCGGCCCCGGGAACGCATTACCGCCCTGGATTATGAGAATGCCTTAAAGGCCATACGGGGGAAGAAACAACATGTATTTTCAACTAGGAAATAACAATATCATCAGGTCGGAAGAAATTATCGGCATCTTTGAAGTTTCCAAGAAGTACGACCTGGTTAAAAAGATTTGCCAGCCCCGGGGACGGGACATGGAAGTGCGGGATGTGAGCAAGACGGGCAATCATGTCAGCTGTATCATCACGGACCATGTGATTTATTTGTCCAGCATCTCGGTGCCCACCCTGGTGAAAAGGTTTAAAGCTAAATTTTGGATCGGTGAAGACGATTTTAAAGATGCAAGGTAAAATGGAGGTTTAGTATGACAGAAACAAAAAAGCCGCAAGAGGTAGTCACAGAGATGACCGCTGCGGAAAAAGCCAAACTGGAAGCCAAGCAGAAAGAAAAGTTTGAAGCGGTGGAAGAAGAGATTGTGGAAGCCACCACTGTCAGCGAAGCGTACGATGCCAACAAGATTCAGGTGCTGGAAGGACTGGAAGCAGTCCGCAAGCGCCCCAGCATGTACATCGGCAGTATCAGCAGCCGTGGTCTGCACCATCTGGTTTCCGAAGTCGTAGATAATAGTATCGATGAAGCCCTGGCCGGTTTCTGTGATCATATCGAAGTCTTCATTCATAAAGATAACAGTATCACCGTCGTGGATAACGGCCGTGGTATTCCTGTGGATATGCATAAGACGGGCAAACCTGCCATCGAAGTAGTTATGACCATCCTGCATGCCGGCGGTAAGTTTGGCGACGGCGGTTATAAAGTTTCCGGCGGTCTGCACGGCGTAGGCGTTTCCTGCGTCAACGCCCTCAGCAGCAAGATGGAGGTTGAATCCCGCCGTAACGGTAAACGCTACGGGATTGAATTTGCCAAGGGCAAGACCGTGAAACCTTTATACGAGATCGGGCCGGCGGAGACGACCGGTACTACCGTGCATTTTGTGCCCGATGCTTCTATCTTTACGGAACTGGTGTACGATTACAACGTGCTGCGTCTGCGTTTACGGGAGCTGGCCTTTTTAAATAAGGGCGTGCGCATCTCCCTTACCGATGAACGGGACGGCCGCAGCGAGACCTTTCATTTTGAAGGCGGTATCATTGAATATGTAAAATATGTGGACAGCGGCAAGGATGCCATCAATGCCGAGCCTATCTATATCGAAGGCGTTAAGGATAAGGTCATCGTGGAAGTAGCTTTGCAGTACTGCGATACTTATAACGAAAATGTCTTCTCGTACGTGAATAACATTAATACCGAGGAAGGAGGCACCCATGTGGCCGGTTTCCGGCAGGCCCTGACCCGGACCATTAATGATTATGCCCGTAAGAAAAATATTTTGAAAGAGAACGAAGAGAACCTGTCCGGTGATGATGTGCGTGAAGGTTTAACCGGCGTGCTTTCCATCAAGGTACCGGAACCGCAGTTTGAAGGTCAGACCAAGACCAAGCTGGGCAACAGCGAGGTGCGTCCCCTGGTGGACAGTCTGGTCAGCGACCAGCTGCAGGAGTTCTTTGAAGAGAATCCTCCGGAAGCCAAGAAGATCGTGGAAAAAGCCATCATCAGCGCCCGGGCCCGGGCTGCGGCCAGAAAAGCCCGCGAACTGGTACACCGGAAGAACGCGTTAGAGATCAGCTCCCTCCCCGGCAAACTGGCGGACTGCCAGAGCAAGGACAACACCCAGACCGAGATTTACCTGGTCGAGGGCGACAGCGCCGGCGGCAGCGCCAAACAGGGTCGTGACCGTAAGTTCCAGGCCATCCTGCCTCTGCGCGGCAAAATTTTGAACGTGGAAAAAGCCCGCATGGATAAGATGCTGAGCAGTGAAGAAATCCGCAATATGATCACGGCTTTCGGCTGCGGCATCGGCGAAGAATTTGATCTCACGAAGGCCCGCTACGGCAAGATTATCATCATGACCGATGCGGATGTGGACGGCGCCCATATCAGGACGTTGCTCCTCACCTTTTTCTATCGTTTCATGAAACCTCTGATTACCGAAGGCCATGTCTTTATCGCCCAGCCGCCTTTGTTCCTGATCCGGAAGGGCCAGAAACATGAATACGCGTACAGCGACGAAGAACTAAAACAGATTTTGGATAAGGTAGGCCGCACCGGTAATCCCTACGTGCAGCGCTACAAAGGCTTAGGCGAGATGAACCCGTCCCAGCTGTGGGAGACCACCATGGATCCCCAGTACCGGACCATCTTGCAGGTGCATCTGGAAGATGCCGCCGAAGCGGATAGTATCTTCAGCGTCCTCATGGGCGACAAGGTAGAACCCCGGCGGAAATTTATTGAGGACAATGCCGATAAAGTCACGAACCTGGATCTGTAAGCGTACATAAAGTGAGGACCAAGGATGAAGATCAAGAAGAATTTAACGGACGAGGACATGTTCCGGGGCAGTAAGGAAACTTACTCCTTTGAGAACGAGGTCCTGGAGGACGATTCCCGGAAGAAAGTTTTCCGGGGTGCGGTTCCCAAAAATAAAAAGGAAGAGGAGCTGCTGCTCCCCAAGGAAGCTCAGGAAAAATTAAATCGCTGTCTGCTGGAAGTAAGCATGGAATGGCTGAAGGCTAAGAACGGCGACCTGGACTGGAAGGTTAAACGGGACGGACTCGTGATCACGATCGCCCCGGCGGCCAAGAAGAAGGAACATAGCGTATGAGCCAGTTGGTAACTTTGCCCCAGGGCACCATAGCTTTTCCGGATTTACCACCGCTGCCGCTGGGATTAGTCCTGGCCGGCGGCCGCAAACCCGCCGTGAACTGGCTGACCCAGGTAGGCACGAGCTGTAAGGAAGTTTTTGCCGCGGATAAAGGTTTAAACTACGCCGCGGCGGCGCAGCTGCAGCCTCTCCTGGTAGTAGGCGACGGCGACAGTGCGGATGAGGAGCTGTGGCGTAAAGCTAAAAGCGAGACCCTGGTAAAAGAATTTCCGGTGGCCAAAGACCACACGGATCTGCAGCTGCTGCTGCAGGAATTGCCGCCGGACCGTTTGTATCTGTGCAGCGGCGTGTGGGGCGGTCGTTTTGATCACCTGTACAGCGCCATCCATTCCCTGGCGGCCCTGGTGCAGCAAAGACAGCTGCCGCTCCTGGTAGCAGACGAGCGGGAACTAATGGTTCTGCTCCCGGCCGGGAAAAAATGTGTTTTTACCCCGCCGCCGGAAGAACGACCGCAGGCAATTTCGGTCTTGCCACTGTGCGGTAAAGTAAGCTGCAGCCTGGACGGGGTCCGCTGGCCTTTGGAGCATGCGGTGTTAACTGCCGCCGATCCGTACGCGGTCAGCAACGAACTGGTCAAGGAAAGTCTGGAATTTACGAGCGAAGACGGCATTGCCGCCTTATATATAGCCGGTTAGGGGCAGCGCCTGCTGCCAGGTAGCAAAGAAAATATGAGGTGAGATCGTGGACGAATTAATAGCTAACGCGGGGAAAGTCCTTCCCGTCTATATCGAATCAGAAATGAAGAAGTCCTACATCGATTACGCCATGAGCGTTATCGTGCAGCGCGCCCTGCCGGACGTGCGGGACGGACTGAAGCCTGTGCACCGCCGCATCCTGTATGCCATGGAAGAAGCCGGCATGGCTTCCAACAAACCTTATAAAAAATCCGCCCGTATCGTCGGCGAAGTTTTAGGTAAGTTCCATCCCCATGGCGATAGTTCCGTGTACGGCGCCATCGTGCGTCTGGCCCAGGATTTTAATACCAGGTACCTCTTGGTAGACGGCCACGGCAACTTCGGCAGCGTGGATGGCGATAGTCCTGCCGCTATGCGTTACACCGAGGTCAGGATGGCCAAGATGGCGGAAGCCATGTTGGAAGATATTGATGAAGATACGGTAGACTTTGTCCCCAACTATGATGAATCTTTAAAAGAACCGTCCGTGCTGCCGGCTAAGATTCCGGCGCTGCTCGTCAACGGTTCCGACGGTATCGCCGTCGGCATGGCCACCAACATCCCGCCCCACAATCTGCGGGAAGTGGTGAACGGTCTCGTGATGCTCATCGACAATCCCGATGTGGAAATCGAAGAGCTGATGACGGCCATCAAAGGTCCGGACTTCCCTACCGGCGGTATCATCTTAGGCCGGGAAGGCATCCGGGATGCTTATATGACCGGCCGCGGTTCCATCAAGGTCAGGGCTCGTACCTCCATTGAGCCCATGCCCAAGAATAAACACCGCATCGTGGTTACCGAGATCCCTTACCAGGTAAACAAGGCGCGCCTTATCGAGAGCATCGCCCAGCTGGTGAAGGACGGCAACATTGACGGCATCACCGATTTACGGGATGAATCCGATCGCCGCGGCATGCGCATCGTCATCGAACTGCGTGCCGACATCGTGCCCGATGTTATTTTAAACAAACTCTTTAAACATACTCAGCTGCAAGGTTCCTTCGGCGTGATCAACCTGGCCCTGGTTAACGGCCGGCCCCGGGTGCTCACCTTAAAGGAGATGCTGTATTATTATCTGGAACACCAGAAAGACGTGGTGACCAGAAAATGCCGGTTTGAATTAGCGAAAGCGGAAGAACGGGCCCATATCCTGGAAGGTTTCAAGATTGCCCTGGATAACCTGGACGCCGTCATCCATACCATCAGGGACAGCGCTAACGCTGATATTGCCAAGAGCGCCCTCATGGAAAAATTCAAACTGAGCGACCGTCAGTCTCAGGCCATCCTGGATTTACGCCTGCAGCGGCTGACCGGTTTGGAACGTCAGAAGATTGACGATGAGTACGTGGATGTCTTAGGGACCATCGATTATCTGAAGGGCGTCCTGGCCGACGGCCATAAAGTTCTGGAGATCATTAAGACGGATCAGCTGGAAAAAGCTAAGAAGTTCGGTGATGACCGCCGTACGGAAATTGCCGCCGATGTGAAAGATATGCAGGAAATCGACCTGATTGCCAACGAGGATATCGTGATCACCATCAGCAATCACGGTTATATCAAGCGCCAGACCACGGTTAACTTTAAGGCACAGCGCCGGGGCGGCGTAGGCAAGATGGGCGGCGGCGGTAAAAAGGAAGACGATTTTACCGAGCATATGTTCCTGGCCACCACCCATGATTATGTTCTCTTCTTTACCAACAAGGGCCGCGCTTATCAGCTGCGGGGTTACGAGATTCCGGAAGCCGGCCGCACGGCCAAAGGCACCGCCATCATCAACCTGCTGCCTTTTGCTCCGGGCGAGCGCATCACCGCCGTTATTAACGGCAGCACCTTTGGCGCCGCCAAGTATCTGTTCATGGCTACCAACCACGGCAGCGTCAAGAAGACGAAGGTGGAAGATTTTGCTTCCGTGCGTAAGAACGGCCTCATGGCCATCAACTTGAACGACGACGAAGAATTGATCAGCGTCCGTCTTACCGACGGCCAGGCGCAAATCTTCATGGCTACCCGCAAAGGTATCGCTATCCTCTTTAAGGAAGAAGATGTGCGCTGCATGGGCAGACAAGCCCACGGCGTCAAGGGTATCAAGCTAAGACCCGGTGATCTGGTGGTAGCAATGGATACGGTTACCAGCGAAACCGCCGAGGTCCTCACCGTTTCGGAAAAAGGTTTTGGTAAACGCAGCGCCATTAAGCTGTACAATCCTCAGACCCGCGGCGGTATGGGCCATATCAATTATAAGATTGCGGATAAGACCGGTAACGTAGCCGGCATGACCATGGTGCATCCGGGCGAAGATCTGTACCTGATCACGGTGAAGGGCATCATTATCCACATGCTGGTCAACGATATCCGGGAAACCGGACGCAGCACCAGCGGCGTCATCATGGTAACTCTGAACGACGGTGATCTGGTTTCGGCTATTGCCTCTGTCGCGCCGGAAGATACGGTAGCAGCGCAGCGCCAGGAAGAATATCAATCCGAAGTTAAGGCGGCCGTGCAGGCAGAAGCCGCAGATGCTAAAGCTCAGCCGGCAGCAACTACGTCGACCACACAAAAATAGTCCTGCAAATACGATACAAATGTACAATTAGGATGGACGGACAGCTTTCTCCGAAAGCTGTCCATTTTTTGTCCCCTCCACGCAGGTAAGCGGATTTTGCTGATACTGTAACAAATGTTTCACGTGCAACAAATTAAAACTTTTCGTGAAGAAAATGTTACAAATTTGTTGACAAGGACTATTTTTGGTGTTATATTTACACTCAAATCCCCACTTAGAGGGATAACTGTCATCATAATTTCATACAGTAAGGGAAAGAGGTATCATCATGAGTGGTTTAGCAGTTGTAGTATTTGCGATTGTTGTGTTTATCTGTGCCTACTGTTTTTACGGCCGCTGGCTGGTAAAGACCTGGGGCATTGATCCGGACGCCAAGACGCCCGCTTATCGTTTTGAAGACGGCAAAGATTTTACGCCGGCCTCCAAGTTCACGGTTTTCGCTCATCAATTTAGTTCTATCACCGGCGCCGGCCCTGTTACCGGTCCTATCATCGCCGCAGCTTTCGGCTGGGTTCCGGCTCTGCTCTGGCTCTTGATCGGCGGCGTCTTCTTTGGTGCCGTGCAAGACTTTACCGCCCTGTACGCTTCCGTCAAGAATGATGGCAAGTCCATGGGCAAGATTATTGAAAAGTATGTAGGCAAGCTGGGCGGTCGCATGTTCTTAATGTTCTGCTGGTTGTTCTCCCTGCTGGTAATCGCAGCTTTCTCCGACATTATGGCCAGCACCTTTAACGGCTTTGCCAAAGATGGCAGCCAGCTGGTGCCTAACGCTGCCGCTGCTTCTATTTCCGTCATTTATATTTTCGTGTCCATGATTTTCGGCCTGTTAGTACGTAAGTTTAAGATTTCCGGCGCTACGGAATTAGTCCTGGGTATCATCTGCATGGTAGCCATGATCGCCGCCGGCATCGCTAACCCGATGTTCGCTTCCCGTACCACCTGGCTGTACATGACCTACGGTTATTGCTTCATCGCTTCTATCCTGCCCATGTGGCTCTTAATTCAGCCCCGTGATTATCTGAGCGTGTTCCTGCTCTTAGGCATGATTTTAGCGGGTGTAGTTGGTATCATCGTCGGCAACCCGACCTTGAACATGCCGGCTTTCGTTGGCTTTAACGTTGGTAACAAACCCTTGTTCCCGATTTTGTTCATCACCATCGCCTGCGGCGCCGTTTCCGGTTTCCACAGCCTGGTTTCCTCCGGTACATCTTCCAAGACCGTTTCCAATGAAAAAGATATGCTTACCATCGGTTACGGCTCTATGTTGATTGAATCTACCCTGGGTGTCGTTTCCCTGGTTATCGCCTGCTCTGTAGCTGTAAACGGTGCTCTGCCCAAAGCAACGCCGTTCGCAATTTTCGGCAGCGCCATCGGTGGTTACTTCACCATGTTCGGTATCCCCAAGCTGATCAGTACCTGTATCGTGACCATGTGCGTCAGCGCCCTGGCCATGACCACCATTGATGCGGTAACCCGTATCGGTCGTATGAGCCTGCAGGAAATGCTTTCTCCGGAAGAAGGTCAGGAACTGACCGGCTGGAAGAAAGTTGTCAGCAACACTTATGTGGCTACCATCGTTACCCTGGTGCCCAGCTACCTGCTCTGCCTGGGCGGCTATCTGAATATCTGGCCGCTGTTCGGCGCTGCTAACCAGCTGCTGGCTTCCCTGGTCCTGATTGGTTTAACCGTATTCCTGCGTACTACCGGCCGTAAGGGCTGGATGCTCTACTTCCCCATGATTTTCATGTTCTGCGCTACGATGAGCGCCCTGGTAATGAGCGTGTACGGTATCTTCGGTAAGATGATGGCCGGCAAGTTCGTCGTCCTGGTAGATGGTCTGCAATTGGTAGTGGCCCTCTGCCTGATGATTCTGGCTATCATGGTAGTTAAACACTGCGGCAAGGAATTATTCGGCAGCAAGCCGGCTAAACAAACCGCAGCTAACTAATAACTGCAAAGCGAGTTAAAAAATTAACGTCCGGAAGATTTTTCTTCCGGACGTTTTTCTGTACCGTAGTATTTAATCTGTAGTATTTAATCTTGCAAACTAAACCTGCCAAGTTTGGCATGAATGCTTACTTTTGGGAGTTGGTTCCTGTAAACTTCTGCGCCGCCAGGTAAAAACAGGGCAGGCTGAGGAGCTGGGTCACGGTAGAAGCCAGGACCATGGCGTTCAGGTTCTGGTCGTAGAGCCAGCCCAAAGCCCAGCTGCCTAAGAACCAGCAGATGCCGAAAGCAGTCTGGGAAATGCCGAAGCCGGAGGAACGGGTTTCTTTGGGAACGATACTGGTGACGGCTGCCTTGAACACGGATTCCTGAGCGCCCATGCCTACGCCCCACAGCAGGATGCCGGCCATGACCACGTAGAGATTGGTAAAGTTAAAGATGAGGATACTGAACGGCGCTGCGACTAAAGTGGACAGGATTAAAACTTTTAAACCGTACTTATCATAGAGCCAGCCAAAGATCACGGCGGCCACAGCATCGGTAAACATAGCGGCGGCGTACAGCAGCGGCAGATAATCCGGCCCCACCAGCTGCTCCTTGGAGATGTGCATGGTGATCATGTTAAAATCCAGGAAGCCGAAAGCGAAGACGCAGGTGGCCACGATGTACCATAAAAAAGGCGCGCTAATTTTGAAAGGCGTTTTGGTCTGGGCCGGCGCCTCAAAATTTTCCGGGTTGGGAAATTTGCGCCAGGCAAAAAGTAACAGGGCGATGGTCAGCACCGCCGGAATAAAAAGCAGGGCAAAACAGAGTCGGTATTCCGTTACGGGTACCGCGCCTTTTTTCAGCATCAGGGCGGCAAATAAAAGTACCGGTCCCAGGAACGCGCCCAGCTGGTCCAGCGCTTCCTGCAGGGCAAAACTTTTACCGGCGCCTACCTGGGAAGCCGCAAAAGACAGCAGCGTATCTTTGGCCGGTTTCTTGATGGCTTTGCCAGAACGTTCCAGGATGATAAGGGCGCAGGCATATATCCAGCCGTTTTCCGGCACCAGGGCTAAAAGCGGTACGGCAAAGACATCCACGATATAACCCAGCAAGGTCAGGGACCAGTAATTTTTAGTCTTATCCGCCAGATAGCCGGTGAAGAGCCGCAGGGAATAACCGGCCAGCTCTCCCAGGCCGGAGACAAAACCGATGGTGGCGGCGGAGGCGCCCAGCAAAGATAAATAAGCCCCCAGGATGGAGGACGCGCCTTCGTGAGTCATATCGGAGAACATGCTCACGAAACCCATGAGGATGATAAAAGCCAAAGCAGAAGTTGAAGCAATCTTGTTCATAATATATACAGACCACCGTTTTTCGGGCGGCCTGCCTTTCCGCCGTTCATTATAGCACCTGCGTCCGGGCTTAGCAATTTGTGGCAGGAAAAATCTGTGCTTACGTTGAAGTTAAACATATTAACATTAAAAGAAGATTAAAAACAGGTAAGTTTTGGCCGGCGGCGGGAAAAAATTGCCGTGCCGTCTGCCGGATTTTTAAGAACGGAGGAGTTATGGAAAAACCTATCTATGTGCTTGGACACCGGAACCCGGATACGGATTCCATCTGCGCTGCCATCGGCTATGCTTTTTTAAAGAAACAGTTAGGCGCCAACGCCATCCCGGCCCGGGCCGGGAAAATTAATCCGGAGACCCGTTTCGTGCTGGATTATTTTCAGGTACCGGATCCCCTGCTGGTTCACGATTTGTTTCCTTCCCTGGACGACGTGACCCTGCTGCAGACGCCGACGGTGACGCCGGAGGATACGGTGCGCAGCGTAGGCAAACTGTTAGTGGAAAACCGAAAATTAAAATCCGTGCCGGTGGTGAATAATCAGAACCAGGTGGTCGGCATCATTACCAGCAGCGACCTGGCCCGGCACTGGTATAATGAAGTTCTGCTCCGGGAACAGGAACGAGCGGACGTAAGCTGCGGCGTGATCTTAAACGAGATCGTGGCCCATGTGATGACCAAGGATGTGGTAGGTTTTAAACTGGGCGACCTGCTCAGCGATGTGAAAGCTAAGATGCTCAGCGCCCAGTTCGTTTCCTATCCGGTTACGGACCGGGGCCGGTACCTGGGTATGATTGACCGGGGCATGATGCTCGAACCCAGCCGTCAGGCGGTAATTTTGGTGGATCATAACGAACGCAGCCAGGCGGTAGAGGGTATCGATGAAGCCAAGATCCTGGAAATCATCGACCATCACCGTTTGGGCGGGCTCACCACAGGCTCCCCTATCTTTATCCGGCAGGAACCGGTGGGCAGCACCAGTACCATCGTGGCTAACCTGGCCTGGCACCGGGGCGTGACTTTGACTCCGGCGGTAGCGGGTATCTTATTCTCCGCCATCGTGTCGGATACTTTGTATTTTAAATCTCCCACCACGACCCTGTTTGACCGGGATACGGCGGAACGGTTGGCCAAGCTGGCGGGGATTACGGACCCGGAGCAGCTGGCCATGGAAATTTTACGCCACGGTTCCCTGCTCACCACTTTATCTCTCAGCGATTTGGTGCGCATCGATATCAAAGAGTTTGAGTTCCAGGATTTGAAATTGTCCGTGGGCCAGGTGAACAGCATGGACCGGCAGCAGGTGCTGCAGATGCTGCCCCAGCTCAAAGGCGCCCTGGAAAAATTCCGCAGCCAGGAAGGTTACAACCTGTCCCTGCTCATGGTGACAGATATTTTAGCCGGCAGCACGGATCTGGTGGCCGCCGGAGAACCCCAGGCAGTTTTGCGCAGTGCTTTTGGCGAGCCTGCTGACCCGGAGCATTTTTATCTGCCCGGCGTCTTAAGCCGCAAGAAACAAATTATCCCGCCTTTGATGGAAGCATTGAAAAATAGATGAAAGAGCGGCCCGGGTGTAAAGGTAAAACCTGCCGCGACGAAAGGTTAGCGAAGATGAAAAAATTTTCTCTGATAGCTTTAAGCCTGTTCTTTTTCTTGACGGCCACGGCCTGTGGCAGCACGCCTCAAAAGGCGGCCGCGCCCCAGCCGGAACCGGTAAAATTGCCGGATGCCCAGATAGAAACTATCGCGAAAGCCATGGTCAGCCACATGACCCTGGCAGAAAAAATCGGCCAGATGATGATCGTGGGCGTGGACGGGACCAGCATGGATAAGAACGCCCTGGTCCTGCTGCAGCAATATCATGTGGGCGGTATCATCCTTTTTGATCCCAATATGCAGAGCCGGACCCAGGTGCAGCAGCTGCTCAGCCAGCTCCAGGCTAACGCCGATGACAAAGGCTTACCTCTCTTCCTGGGTGTGGACCAGGAAGGCGGTCTGGTTACCAGGATGAAGCAGAGCATGTATACGGCACCTTCGGCAGCCCAGTTAGCCGCCACCGGCGACAGCCAGCAGATTTATGAGGCTGCCCGCAAGACAGCGCTGGATATCAAGTCCGTAGGTTTCAACCTGGACTTTGCCCCGGTGCTGGATATTAACCAGACCAAGCAGCGCAGTTACGGCAAGACGGCGGCGGAAGTCATCCAGAATGCTGCGGTGGCTGCCCAGGCTTACCAGGATGCGGGGATAATTTTTAGTTTCAAACATTTTCCCGGCATCGGCAAAGCGGTCCTGGACACCCATGTTGGCGCCAGCACCGTGCCGGTCAGCAAAGAGATTATCATGAAGGAAGATTTTTTACCGTTCAAAGAATTAATCAAGCGTTTCCCCAACGACCAGTTCATGGTCATGATCGGTCATTTAAAGTTTAAAGCTTTTAACGATACGCCGGCCAGCGTGGAACCACAGATCGTGACGGACCTTTTACGCAAGGACGCCGGCTTTACCGGTATCGCCATCACGGATGATATGGGCATGGGCGCCCTGATGGAAGGTTATACGTCGGCTCAGGCCGGGGTCAAGGCCGTCCAGGCGGGTCAGGATATTTTGCTGGTGTGCTTCGGACAAAAGTCCAAGCAGCAGGTGCATGACGCGGTGCTGGCTGCAGTTCAGGACGGACGCATCCCTCAGAGCCGCATCGACCAGGCGGCGACCCGGGTTGTAACCTGCAAGCTGAAGAACCTGGTGACCTACCGGGAACTGAAACAATTTGCGGACGCTTATACAAAATGATACAATTAAAGTTAGTACAAAGGAAGAAAATCTAAGCTTAGGGAGTGAAGACATGGATTATTTTAAGGAAGCCGACGTCGTCGTCATTGGCGGCGGTATTGTCGGTACCGCGATCCTGCGTGAACTGAGCAAGTACCAGCTGCGCAGTATCCTGGTAGAAAAAGAACCGGACCTGGCTATCGGGACCACCAAGGCCAACAGCGCTATCTGCCATGCAGGTTTTGATGCGCCGGTAGGCAGCATGAAAGCCCAGACCAATGTGCGGGGCAACGAATTGTACCATGAGCTGGCTGAAGATTTGCAGCTGGATATTAAATGGTGCGGCTCTTATGTTGTCGCCACTACGGATGAAGAAGTAAAATCTCTGGACGTACTTTTGGAACGGGGCCAGAAAAATGGCGTGCCCGGTCTGAAAATTATTTCCGGCGACGAACTGCGTAAAGAAGAACCGAACCTGACCACGGCCAAGGCTGCTTTGTGGGCGCCTACCGCCGGGGTAATGTGGCCTTTTGGCTGCGCCATCGCTTTTGCTCAGTGCGCGGTACAAAACGGCGCTGAGGTCATCCGCGATTGTACGGTCACCGGTTTTGTAAAAGAAAACGGCGCGGTCACCGCGGTGACGACCAGCAAAGGTACGATCAAGACCAGGTTTGTCATCAACGCTGCCGGCGTGTACGCCGACGTGATTGCCAAACTGGCCGGCGATGACAGCTTCACCATCACTCCCCGTAAAGGTGAATATATTTTGTTTGATAAGACGGCCGGCGCCGATCTGGTGTACGGTATCGTGTTCCCCTGCCCTACCAAGACTTCCAAAGGCATCTTGGTCTGCACCACGACCCACGGCAATACTTTTATCGGGCCCAATGCCCAGGACCAGGACAGCCGGGAAGATAACGAAGTTACTACCCCGGGCATGAACGAGATTATTGCCGGCGCCAGGAAGCTGGTACCGAACCTGCCCATGGGCGCGGCCATCACGGAATTCGCCGGCCTGCGTGCTGTTTCCAGCACCGGTGATTTTGTGCTGGGCGAAACCAAGGTGCCCGGTTTCTTTAACGCTGCCGGGACCCAGAGTCCTGGTTTGAGTTCCGCACCGGCTATCGCGGAACAGTTAGTGGCCGCCCTGGAGCGGACCACGAAACCGTTTGCTTACAAAGAAAAATTTAACGGCAAACTGCCGGTGAAGAAAGCTTTTATCCGCATGAACGCTGCCGAAAAAACGGCAGCCATTAAGAAGGACAGCCGTTTCGGCCGCGTCATCTGCCGCTGTGAGACCGTCACGGAAGGCGAGATTGTGGCCGCTATTCACGAACCTTGCGGCGCCCTGACGGTGGACGGTGTGAAACGCCGTACCCGTGCCGGGATGGGCAGATGCCAGGGTGGTTTCTGTGGCCCCCGTGTGGTACAGATTCTTTCCCGGGAATTGCAGATTCCCGTACCGCAGGTACTCAAGGAACGTCAGCACAGCGAACTGTATTACGCTAAGTTTCCGGTAAAGGAGGGCAAATAACCATGAGTGAACTTTATGATGTAGTCATCGTGGGCGGCGGCCCTGCCGGACTGAGCGCAGCTTATAGCGCCTATAAGAACGGCGCCAAGAAGATCCTGGTGCTGGAGCGGGACCGGGAACTGGGTGGTATCCTGCAGCAGTGCATCCATAACGGTTTCGGCCTGCACCATTTTAAGGAAGAATTAACCGGACCCGGTTACGCGGGCCGGTGTATCGGTTTGATTAAGGATAAACCGGAAGTTGAGACCAGGGTGGACACCATGGTCCTGGAAGTACACGAGGATAAGACGGTGTTAGCCGTCAGCCCCACTAAAGGTATTTATACCGTCCAGGGTAAGACCGTGATCCTGACCATGGGTTGCCGGGAACGTACCCGCGGCGCCATCCGTACTCCGGGCGGCAGACCGGCCGGTATTTTTACCGCCGGCGCAGCTCAGCGCATGGTGAACATGGAAGGTTACCTGCCCGGCAAAAAGATTGTCATCCTGGGCAGCGGCGATATCGGCCTTATCATGGCACGGCGCATGAGCCTGGAAGGCTGCAAGGTAATGGCGGACATTGAGATTTGTCCGTTCTCCAACGGCCTGACCCGTAATATCGTGCAATGCTTGAACGACTATAATATTCCTTTGTACCTGGCCCATACCATCACCAGGATTCACGGTAAAGACCGTGTGACCGGTGTGACGGTGGCAAAAGTTGATAATAAGATGCAGCCTATTCCCGGCACGGAGTTTGATATCGAGTGCGATACCCTGCTCTTGTCCGTAGGCCTGATTCCGGAAAATGAATTGTCCCGGTCTCTGGGCATCAAGCTGCACCGGCTGACGAACGGACCCATCGTGGACCAGCACCGGGAAACCAGCCTACCCGGTTTTTATGCCGCCGGCAACGTGGTACATGTCCATGACCTGGTGGATTTTGTCTCGGACGAAGCCGAGATTGCCGGTAAGTTTGCAGCCCTGGATGCTCAGGGAAAACTGCCGGCCGTACAGCATGACGTAGCGGTGGAAGCTGTGAACGGCGTGCGTACCTGCGTGCCCCAGCATCTCAGCCTGCCGGAAGGCGGCGAAGGCGCCCGGCTCTTTATGCGTGTGAGCGCACCGGCCCGCAAGGTAACTTTGGAAATCAAACAGGGGGACGAGGTTTTGTTAAGCCGCATGCTCCCCGTGGTTAAACCCAGCGAGATGATCGCCGTGGAGGTTCCGGCAGCGATAACGGCCAAGATGACCGGCAGCTCCGTGACCGTGGGCTTAAAGCAGAAGGAGGCCTGAACATGGCAACAGAAAAACGTGTGATGAACTGTATCATGTGCCCGATGGGCTGTGAACTGACGGTGACCTTAGACGGCGGCAAGTTTGTCAGCGTCACCGGTAACACCTGTCCCCGGGGCGCCAAGTACGCCCAGGACGAAGTAACGGCCCCGAAGAGAATGTTAACCAGCACGGTACGGATTAAAGGCGGTTTCTTACCTTTACTGCCTGTGGTCAGCAAGACCGTGATGCCCAAAGGTAAAGTTTTGGAAGCAGCCCGGGCTTTGCGCAGTGTGGAAGTCCAGGCGCCTGTTAAAGCCGGCGACGTGGTCGTGGCTGATATTTTAGGCACGGGCGTGGATATTATTGCCAGCCGCAACATGGCCGCTAAAAATTAATAACTGTATGGTAATGAACAGCTTTTAACGAATTGTCATTAAAAAGTCACAAAGAAAAGTTATAATACTCTCAGGAAAACAGGGAGGTGTTATTGTGAGGTTTCACGCAAAAGCACTGACGGCAGGTATTGCTTTGAGCCTGCTGCTGACTGCAGCCCCGGTGTGGGCGGCAGGTAGTACGGGTGCGGCTAAAACGGTACCCGGCAGGACGGCTGTGACATCGCAATATGCCAGCCAGGCCAGCGATGCTTATTTCGTTACTCAGGGAGAAACTTTTGAGAAGGTAAAGTCATTGCTGGAGAGCTTAGCTCCGGCGGTTACCGGACTGAACAAACTTAATTATCCCTACGGCATGCGCATGGATAAAACCCTGACGGGAGATTATTTCTACCACGTACAGGCGTATACCAAAAATGACCGCAAGGTTTTTGGGGATTACCTGGTAGCCAAGGATAACAGTTGTGCCTGGCGGCTGGGAGCTGAACCGGAAGCCCGTTTGATTTACGGCAACACGGAAAAGCTTATCAAGAAGGCCAAGATTTATTTATTGTCTTCGCGGATTCCTAAAGGCGGCAACGTCGGCGAAGTACGGGTCCGGGTACCGGGTCCGATTCCTTACGACCTGCGCGTTACCAGTTTGAACCAGGCGGTAGCCAAAGTAGATGAGAACCAGCATATCGTACCTATTTCTTACGGCAAGGTGGATGTCCTGGCGGACGTGAAGATTGGCGACAGCACCCGTTCCGAAAAACTGCGCGCCTATGTGGTTGATAAGCAGCAGTGGGAAGAAGAAAGATCTTCTACATCCCGCCCTTCTATTGGGATTGGTATTGGAATCGGTGGATGGCACCATCACCATGGGGGTATCGACATTGGCATCGGTGGGGTTATATGGGACGAGTAGTTCCGCCCCGGATAATCGTCAGACACCATCCGGAACCACCACCTCCCGGTGGACCGCAGCGCCCGGCGCCGCCACCACCGCCTCACAGGCGTTAACCTGACAGGAAGGGCTCTTAAACATGTACTCAAACTGCCCGCCGTAAACTGCGGCGGGCAGTTTTTTGCGCTTACAGCAGTTGAGGTTTAAAGATTATTTTTGGGTTATATAATAGGAAAGAAAAAAGGGTGCCCGTAATTTCTGGAAAAAATGTAAAAAAACTTACAAAAAACTGTTGACAAGAAATGGAATAGGTGCTAACATAAGGAAGTCGCCTGAAGCGACGGAACCTTGAAAACTGAATAACAAACCAGATGGATGTGCGGGTCGCACACCTTCCTTGGAAGGTGATGCAACCAAACAAAAGTCAAACAAATAAT
>JAKVKY010000007.1 GCA_022484685.1 Acidaminococcaceae bacterium
TTCACACTCTATGCCAGCTTCTTTAGCCATCTTCCTGGCAACTTCCACCTCGGTAACACTGGTAAAATCCTTGCCGGAATATTTAGCTACGGCTTCCAGCATGGTGAGACGCGGCCAGGGAGGAGTTAAATCAATATCTACGCCTTCGTACTGAATCTTCATGGTGCCCAGAACTTTTTGGGCGCACTGGGAAACGATGGTTTCTGTCAACTCCATCATATCATTATAATCAGCATAGGCTTGATAAATTTCTACAGAAGTAAATTCCGGATTATGTTTAATGTCGATACCCTCGTTGCGGAAGATACGGCCCATTTCATAAACACGTTCCAGACCGCCTACTACCAAGCGTTTTAAATTCAGTTCGGTAGCAATACGTAAATACAATTGCATGTCCAGGGCATTATGATAAGTAATAAACGGACGGGCGGCAGCACCACCAGGAATCGTATTCAGGATGGGAGTTTCAACTTCCAGGAAATCTCTGCCATCCAAAATCTCCCGGACGCTCTTGATGACCTTGCTACGTTTCACGAAGGTCTCCTTGACTTCCGGGTTTACGATTAAATCTACATAACGATGACGATAACGGATTTCTACATCTTTCAGGCCATGCCATTTTTCCGGCAGCGGCCGCAGAGATTTAGATAAAACATCCAGCTTGCTGACCCGGACGGAAATCTCGCCGCTATGGGTTTTAAAAACCGTACCCTCAGCGCCTACTATATCACCGATGTCCAGCAGTTTCACAACTGCATAAGCATCTTCGCCTAATACATCTTTACGAACATACAATTGCAGACGACCGGTCTTGTCCATCATATCCATAAAACAGGTCTTGCCGTGACCACGGATGGCCATTAAACGTCCGCAAACTTTCACAGCGGTACCATCTGCTTCTAACTTTTCTACCTGAGCATCCACATCTTTAGCATGATGAGTCCACTCATATTTATGTCCAAAAGGCGCAATGCCCTTGGCAGCCAGTTCATGCATCTTTTCGATGCGGTTCTGCATCTGCTCCGTAACATCTGGTTCCGTTACAGGCACATTTTCTACCTGAGGCTGTACTTGTTTCTTTTCTTCTGCCATCTTCTAACTCCTAATTCTTATTTCACTTTAACAATCTTATATTTATGGTCTCCGGAAGGAGTACGTACGGTAACAACAGAGTTCACCTTTTTACCTAAGATAGCTGCGCCGATAGGAGACTCATTGGAAATTTTACCATCAAAAGGATCTGCTTCTGTGGTACCAACCAAGGTATATTCCTGTTGCGCGTCTTCTTCATCTTCCGGTTCCAAATCTTCAATGATAACCGTAGAGCCCAGGTTAACTACACCCTTCTTTTTCTTGCCCTTATCATCGATGATGGTAGCAGTACTGATCATCTGCTCCAGTTCCAGGATGCGGCCTTCAATAAAAGCCTGCTCATTCTTGGCATCATCATACTCGGAGTTTTCGCTGATATCACCATAAGAAATTGCGACCTTAATACGTTCAGAGTTCTGCACACGTTTAACTGTGCGTAACTGTTCCAGTTCAGCTTCCAGCTTTGCAAGACCTTCAGCGGTCAGGATTGTTGCTTTATCAGCCATGCTTCCATTCCTCCACATCAAACTAAATAATAGAAATAGTGTCAGGCGACCTCGTCTGACACCGGCTATAAGATACTATACTAAGTTATTATAATTTTTTACACCCGGCTTGTCAACTTTTTTATCCCTGACAGCTTACCAATCCTTACCAATCTAACCCCAGAATGCTATTTTCCGCTTAAAAATCAATACAGGAATAGTAGACCGGTACCTTGGATAAAATCTGGGCATATGTCCCGGCACTTAGGGGTTTCCTGGCGCCTTGCAGCGCTACCAGTACTGCTTCCAGCATATTTGTACCAAAGCTACGCCCATCCAGACAGGGAGTAGTAGTAATTACTCTGGCAATACCTGCCGACCGCAAAAATTGTAAATCTTCCGTTGTCACGGTATTCGTAATGATAATTTTCCCTGGCAGGTGGTCCGGCATAAAACGACGGATAAAATGAAAATCTCCGGCAATGATATCACTATCTGTAAAATATTCCGGAAAACGTTGCTGCCTGGTTTGTTGCTGTCTGCCTAAAGGATAGAACCAGCGGACCGGCAAACTAGCGATAACAGGCGCCAAAAACCGTGCCCAAAAATCAACCTGCTGCAAAGAACGTAAAGGCAGGTTCAGATTCAAACCATACAGGAAATCACCGCAAATTAGACGACAGCCTTGTTCCGTTAAAGCCTGGGCCATACCGAAACGATCTACGGCACAAACTAACAAGACCCTCTTATCTTTAAAAGTAACAATCTGCGCCGCAGCTAATTCCCTGATAACCCGTTTTTCCCAGCTGTTTTTGATGCCACTGCCATCCACGACCGGCGTCTGCCGTACGGTGCTGATCAAATGTGCCGATTCCCGCAACAGATACCTTTTAGTACCGGCAAATAAATATAAATCAGTCCCGCCTAAGCCAAAGGCATCCACCTTACCGTCAAATTCGTGAAAGAGAGCTGCAGCCTGATCCAGATTACCATCTGTTCCCCGCCGTTCCAGTACAAATTTATACTGTCCCAGGGTCAGGATTCTTACCGCATCCCTGGCCGAAGAACCCAAACTGATACTCATAACCTTTTTGGTAATTAACTCTGCCTGCTCAGTCATTCGCCAGCATCCTCATCCGCAAATTGTACGGTAACACCTAAAAAAGTTGCATATTCCCGCAATGCCTGCTCCAAATCCTGCAAAGAATTGATAAAGAAAAAGCGGCTGCGATAAGCTGCAGCTCGTGGCAAACCCTTAATATAAGCTGCCGCATGCGTGCGCATCTCCTTAATACCGATACCTTCACCTTTAAAGCGGCAAAGCATTACCGCATGACGGTACACCATCTGGAAACGTTCTGTCACCGTGACTTCCGGAACCGTACCGCCTGACAGCGCTGCCTTCATCTGAGCAAAAAGCCACGGGTTACCATCTGCGCCGCGACCAATCATCAAACCATCACAACCTGTTTCCTGCAGCATTCTTAATCCATCCCTGGCTGTAAAAATATCTCCGTTGCCCAAAACAGGAATATGCACCGCCTGTTTCACAGCTTTAATCAAAGACCAGTCAGCCTTACCACTGTAAAATTGCATTCTGGTCCTGGCATGCACAGCTACTGCAGCTACACCAGCTTTTTCTGCCAGTTCAGCCATCTGCACCACATTGATATGGTTCTCATCCCAGCCTGTACGCATCTTCACCGTCACCGGTACAGAAACAGCTTCTACCATTCGTGCCAGGATCTCGTACGCCAGTTCCGGTTTCTGCATCAGGGCTGAACCTTCTCCATTGCCTACTACTTTGGCTACCGGGCAACCCATATTGAAATCAATGCAATCAGCTCCGTCCGCCATAGCAACCTTGGCTGCCGCTGCCAGTTCCGCCGGTACCGAGCCAAACAGTTGCAATGCCGTTGGATGTTCTTCCGGGGCAATAGTCAGCATCTGCAAAGTTTTACTATTATGATACATAATACCTTTGGCACTAACCATCTCCGAAACAGTCCAGTCACAACCCTGTTCCCGGCACAAAACCCGGAACGGCAGATCCGTCACTCCGGCCATGGGAGCCAGGATTAACGGCGTATGTAATTCCTTCTTCCCGATAAACATAACTACCTCTCACAAAGAAAGCCCGCTAAGCGGGCTTTCCGGTTCAACAAATACTATTTATTTCTTATTCTTTTCGTAAATCAGACGCAAGCCCTCCAGCGTCAGGAAAGGTTCCACGATATCGATGGACTTGGTCCCTGCCGCCATGGTGTTAGCAAAACCACCCGTGGCAATGACCAAACCATCACCGCCGAGCTCATCCTTAAAGTGTTTAATCAGCCCTTCAATCAGTCCAAAATAACCATACATGATGCCGGCTCGCATAGCACTGACCGTATTAGTGCAGATAGCTTTCTTGGGGGGCAACAATTCAATACGAGGCAGCTTGGCTGTCCTTTGGAACAGTGCTTCTGCTGAAATGCCAATACCTGGCACAATGGCACCACCCAGGTAAACGCCCGTAGGCAGCAACGCACAGAATGTGGTAGCCGTACCAAAATCGATGATGATCATGGGTTTACCCTTAGACGCATGTTCTTCATAAGCGGCGACCGCGTTGACAATCCTGTCGGCGCCAATTTCCTTGGGATTCTCATAACGGAGAGACAAACCTATCTTCAGACCTTGTCCCACTACCATGGGTTTCATTCCAAAGTAACGCTCGCACATGTGACACAAAGGTACTAAGACCGGGGGAACAACACTGGAGATGATAATGGCTTTGATGCCCTCCATAGGAATCTTACTATACGCAAACATACTTCCTAACATGATACCAAACTCATCCGCTGTCTTGGACCTATCCGTAGAAAAACGCCAGTTAACTAAAAGTTTTTTACCATCATAAACACCGGCAACGACATTGGTGTTGCCTACATCAATTACTAACAGCATATAAACCTCCGGGAGTTAAATTACTATTTTGTTAGCAGTCCCGCCATCTGCAAAGCACTCCTGACTTTGACTCCGATGAAAGCAGCGAGAACCGCCTTTATTATATCAAATGGTAGAAAAGGTGCAACTGCCAAAATAAAACCTTTACTCCAGGTCATAGGTTTATGCAGGAAATAAGCAAAACTCAGCTTAAAACCAATCAGTCCCAGAATATAGCAGATGATTACTGCTAAGATCATAGCTCCGGCCATATACCAGACACTATTATTCGTATTTCTTTCAGTACAGAAACCTACCAACCAGGCCATCAGCACAAAGGAAACTAAAAAGCCGGAAGTAGGTCCCACAAGCATCACCGCTCCACCCTGCCCCTGATTAAAGACCGGCAGACCCGCACAGCCAAGAATAATCCAGGCGATGATACTTAAAGGTCCCAACCGTGATCCTAACAGGATACCCGCCAGCAGTACGACAAAGGTTTGTAAGGTAATAGGTACCGGACCGATGGGTATCACAATGTAAGAACTGATGACCATCAGGGCAACAAACAGACCCATTAACATAATATTTCGAGTTGTAAGAGTTTCCCGCTTCATTGATAACGTTTCCCCTTTGCATTAGCCGGACGGATGGAAACATCCCCGGCGATAACTTTTTCAATAGAACCATCTTTCTTTTGTACAATTAACAACCCTTCCGGATCAATATCGATAGCTTTGCCGTAATAAACATCACCCAGAGAAATAACTTTTACTTCCTGACCCAAGGTGTTGTTATACTTGCGCCATTCTTCAAAAATCGGTCCAAAGCCTTTTTTCAGCACCGTCTCATACAAATCTTCCAGATTCTTTAAATAGTCAGCCAGGATATCAATCCTGCGCACCGGTTCCTTAGCCGCATCTGCCACGGAAATAGCCAGTTCCTGTAATTCTTCCGGAATCATGTCCCGCGGCACATTCACATTAATGCCGGTACCAATGACGATATAGTTGACCTTGCCGAATTCTGCGTTCATCTCTGTCAGGATGCCCACCATCTTTTTGCCATTCAGCAAAATATCGTTAGGCCACTTGATAGAGGCCTTAACACCCTTGTATTTATTTACGGCTTTTACTACAGCAATGGCAGCCATCAATGTACATTTTGGCGCTTCCTGCGGCAGGAAAGGAGGTTTTAGTACTACAGAAACCCAAACGCCGTGCCCATAAGGAGAGAACCAGCCGCGTGACAACCTGCCCTTACCGCTAACCTGCTCCTCGGCAATGGCAACCAGTCCGTCGGCACAACCTTCATTAGCAGCTTTTTTAGCCAGTTCATTTGTAGAGTTGATGGATTCGCAATACCGGATATTACGACCCAGCCATTTGGTCTTTAAAGCAGCTTCAATTTCCTCAGGATTTAACTTATCAGGCGTGCCCCGCAAGATATAACCTTTCTTTGGCACCGATTCAATATCATAGCCCTCAGCCTTCAAGGCCTGGATATGTTTCCAGATAGCAGTCCGGGAAACGCCAAACTTATTCGAGATATCTTCACCGGATACCGGCTGCTGCATATTATTTCGTAAAAGCTCCAAAATTTGCTTCCGCATAACCATCCCTCCAAACGTTACCCATAGATTAGCACCTGGTTAACTTTAAGTCAAGAAAAAACTCCCGTAGTAAACGGGAGTTTAAAGTAAGCTTATTGTTGAGGAGCTGGTGTCCCGGTCTGCTGGAGCTTCAAATCAGCCTCTCCGGCAGTTGCCGCCAGAGACGGGTCCGCTGCAGCCACCGTCGTATCTGCTGCGGCTTCAATCTTAGTCTCAGGCAGATGGCCTTCCTGCATCAGCATTCTCAAATCTTCTGCTTCCAGAGTTTCTTTTTCCAGTAGTGTTTCGGCAATCAGATGCAGTTTATCCATATGCTCGGTCAGCATCTTTTCCGCATTCTTGTAGGCCTCGTCCATCAACTTATGTACTTCTTCATCAATGACGGCCGCTACCTGATCACTATAATTGCGTTCCCTGGTAATATCCCGGCCCAGGAAAACTTGTCCATCCGGATGACCGAAAGTCATGGAACCTAACTTATCGCTCATGCCGTATTCGCAGACCATTCTCCTGGCCAGATGGGTAGCCCGCTCTAAATCGCTGCTGGCGCCGCTGGAAATATCCTTCAGCACCAATGCTTCAGCCACACGGCCACCCAGGAACATCTCCAGGTCAGCCAGCATCTCGGACTTGGTGGAATAAGCCCGATCTTCCTTAGGAATGCTCAGTGTATAACCACCGGCACGTCCACGGGGAATAATCGTAACCTTATGGACGCTGCTCATCTTGTCTTCCAGTAAACCAATCAGAGCATGTCCCGTTTCATGGTAAGCCGTCAAACGTTTTTCCGCATCACTGATAATGTGACTCCGGCGTTCCGGTCCCATCACTACCCGTTCTGCAGCTTCACCCATGGCATCCATGTTGATAACTTTCTCATTGCGGCGAGCCGTCAGTAAAGCCGCCTCGTTCACCAGGTTAGCCAGATCGGCACCGGTAAAACCTGTCGTCTGCTTGGCAATCGTCCCCAGATTAACGTTGCTGTCCACCGGTTTGCCCTTTACATGCACTTTCAGGATTTCTTCCCGGCCACGCATATCGGGACGATCCACCACAATCTGACGGTCAAAACGACCCGGACGCAGCAAAGCATGATCCAGAATATCCGGACGGTTCGTAGCGGCAATCACGATGATACCTTCGTTAATACCAAAACCATCCATCTCAACCAATAACTGGTTCAGCGTTTGCTCTCTTTCATCATGGCCGCCGCCTAAACCTGCGCCACGCTGACGACCAACCGCATCAATTTCATCAATGAACACAATACAGGGCGCACTCTTTTTAGCCTGTTCAAATAAATCACGGACACGGGAAGCGCCTACACCGACAAACATTTCCACAAAGTCAGAACCGGAAATGCTGTAAAACGGCACGCCGGCTTCACCGGCAACAGCACGTGCCAGCAAGGTTTTACCTGTACCCGGGGGGCCGAATAACAATACGCCCTTAGGAATCTTAGCGCCCAGTTTATTGTACCTTTGCGGATGTTTCAGGAAATCAATGACCTCCTGCAGTTCTTCCTTCGCCTCATCAGCGCCGGCAACATCCTTAAAGGTTACCTTATTCTGGTTATCATCGTAGCGGCGGGCATTACTCTTGCCAAAACTCATAACCCGGCTACCGCCACCACCCTGCTGCATCAGCATAAACCAGATGCCGACCACTAACAGCATAGGTAACAAGGAACTCAGGATTGTTGTCCACCAGGGAGGCTGGGGTGGTAATTCCGCTTTAATTTCTACATCCCTGGATCTCAAGGTGGGAATCAAGGTCTGGTCCTGAGGGGCAATAGTTGAAAAAGTTTTGCCATCCTTCAGCTTACCATTAATGACATTATCAACAATGGTGACCTGTTTCACCTCATCCTGCTGCACATGTTTCATAAAAGCAGTGTAACTGATATCCGTCTTGCTGACCGTGCTGGCAGAATAATAATCAATAATCCAGATGGCCACAATAATAATAACCAGATAAAAAGCTACATTTTTAAAAAACTTATTCAAGGATTTAATCCTCCTTCCTCAAAGGATAATCTTACACAACTTAGATGTTTAATAATTATAATACAAGAATGGACTTAGTTCAACACTGCTAAGCCAATTTTTCTCAAAATTCACACGTAAACACAAGTCAGGCCCGGGCATAAACAGACGGTTTGAGGATGCCGATATAAGGCAGATTTCTATATTCTCCGGCATAATCCAGGCCATAACCCACTACGAATTCATCTGGAATCTGAAAACCTGAATAGTCGGCGTTAAAACCGGTAGTACGCCGAGCCTTTTTATCGCACAGGGCCACGGTCTTGATGGAAGCCGGATGTTTAGCCAGCAGCATCTTCTTAATATTGGCAAAAGTCAGGCCGCTGTCAATAATATCATCTACCAGCAGGACATCTTTACCGGCAATATCGTCCTGGATATCCAGCCGGATAATCATACAACCTGAAGTCTGGGTGCTGTCACCGTAAGAAGAAACCACCATAAATTCCATACGTACGGGAATATCCATCGCTTCGCTCAGGTCAGTGGCAAAATGGGCCGCACCTTTTAAGAGCACCACCATGACCACATTTTTACCAGCGTAATCTTTAGTTAACTGCTTGCCTAATTCCTGTACCCGTTTCTGAATCTGTTCCTTGGTTACTAAAATTTTTTTAATGTCTTCATTCATAATTTTATTCACCTTTCCTCACTTCTGCTTGCAGCCAGTTCTCAACTTTATTAGTTGTGTCCGTCCGCCAACCTGCTCCTTGACGGCCGCTCACCCAAAGAATATGTTCACCTACAGCAGCTAACAAAATCTGGTCGCGTGCGGCTGCCGGAATCTTGCAATCCGTAAAATAATCCTGTAATTTTTTATGTCCGGCCCCTTTATATGGATAAAAAACATCTCCCGGTAACCGGGTGCGTAAGGTTAAAGCCGGTCCTAAAGCCTGTAGTTGTTCCCAGGGATATACGAACCGATCCTTTCCTGGTGAAAATGGTTGTGCCGGCACAACCTTAAACTGCAGGGTTCCTCCCGGAACCGATACGCTTTTTCCCTGAACCAGCTCGTCCCATTTTAAAACTAAGCTGGGCATCCCACAGTTTTTCAATGGCTCTTGCCGGTAAAGAGTTAATTTACCATACGCATATAAGCAGCACCGGCTTCCCGGCAAAATAAGTTTTTTACCGCTGGCACCCTGCCGGCACAAGCGGGACAAAGCTTGCAAATGCACGCTGCTAAGTTCCTGCTGTGGTTCTAACTGTGACCATTGTTCCTGTAAAACACGCTGTTGTAATGCCTCAGGCAAGGTGCGCCATACAAGTACGTCACACACTACCTGCCCGTCGGCAGTACACTTCAGGCAACGCTGTGCCGCCTGCTTTCCGGCCTCTGCCAGATACGCTGCGTCCTGTTGCAGGATAACCGCAGTTCTGGCTAAAGTTTCCACGATTTTAGGATTATATTCTCGCTCCAATAACGGCAACAACTGATGCCGAATCCGGTTTCGTGTCAGATTAACATCCTGATTACTGCTGTCCTCGCACCACTGTAGTTTCCGTTCCCGACAATATGCTTTCAGTTCGTCCGCCGTAAAAGTTAGCAGCGGGTGCAAGATGTTATCACGAAGAGGGCGGATCCCGCCCAGTCCCCTGGTACCTGAACCACGTAACAGTCTTAATAAAAATGTCTCGGCCTGGTCATTTTTTTGGTGAGCCGTGACCACAAAGGCAACCCCGCAGTCAGTGGCCAGTTCCTGTAAGGCCTGCCACCGCAAAATACGTGCCCCGTCTTCCAGTGATACCTTCTGCTGCTGGCAATATTCCCGTACCTGTACCTGCCTGAATCCAAATTTCAGTTGCCTTGCCGCACAAAAATCGCGAACAAACGCGGCATCACGTAAACTCTCTGCACCCCGGAGTCCGTGTTCAACATGCCCGACCACAAAAGAAAATCCGGCCAGCTGCATCGCATCTGTTAACGCCATTGAGTCTGAGCCACCGCTACAGGCCACCAGATATTTTTTTGTAGGGTCCAGTTGAGCTGTCAAAGCCTCGCGTACCCTGGCAATAATTCCGGTTTGCATAACAACCTCAGTTTCCAGCTTAAACTTGGATAAGAAAGAGGGCACTTCCCACGAAGCGCCCTCTTATTAAGCATACAGATTATCTTTCCCGGCTGGCTCCACGACCGCCACGCTTAGATTCCGTATTTCTTTTGAGATCCAATAACCTGTCATCGCTTTCTTTCATAAACCGGGACAGTTTATCTTCAAAAGAAGCAGGACCAGCAGGACGAGCCATATGGTTTTCTCCCTTAGGAGCCATTCTGGGCATCTTCACGGATTTCGCCGGAGCTTCTTCCAGCTGCTTGATGGACAGGCCAATCTTTCCCTTGGGATCGATAGAGATAACCTTGACCTTAACCTTGTCCTTATCCTTCAGGAAATCATGCACATCTTTTACGTAGACATTGGAAATCTCGGAGATATGAATCAATCCGACTTTATTTTCCGGCAATTGCACAAAAGCACCGAAATTAGTAATACCGGTAACTTCACCTTCAATAATATCTCCAACCGCAATTGACATAGAACCGACAATCCCCCTTGTTTTTATAGTACAGGCCTATTATACCCTTGCCCAAAAAGGCTGTCAATAATGTTTTTCCGCAACTTCCCACCGGCAAGGCACATTATTTTTTAGTCGTCTGGCTGTCCTGCCCAGCTTTATCTTTATCCTTATCCTTGACAATAAACAAAGGAACTTCGTTCTTACCTACCATATTATGATCTTCCCGGGCCAGTTTTTCTATATATTTGGGATCATCTAACCGTTTACGTTCCGCTTCCAGATCAGCTTTGGCTTTCTGTAACTGCTCTACCCTCTGCTGCGTAGCCAGAGTTTCCTTCTTGATCTGATAAATTTTATATTCCTGCCGTCCCAGCACAGCCAGAAAAAAGACAATCAGCAGCACTAACACCCATAAAAAATCATGTGCTCCTCTTTTTTTCCTCTGTGTGGTCATGATAAGCCTCCAACTGCTTTACTTGCCCTTAGTATAACATGGAAAAAACAAAAATAAAAGTGCCGGGCCTTAGCCCGGCACAAATACAACCATTGCCCTAAAGAACTATTTCTTAGCTTTCTTCTTGTTAACAGCTTCCTTGAAAGCCTTGCCAGCCTTAAATGCAGGCACGGTAGCAGCCGCAATCTTAATGGCAGCACCAGTTTGCGGGTTCTTGCCGGTACGAGCTTTACGGCTACGAGCTTCAAAAGTACCAAAGCCAATTAATTGAACTTTGCCCTTCTTAGCTACTTCGGCGACGATGGCGCCGGTCAAAGCCTTCAGAGCCTTTTCTGCATCTTTCTTGGTTAAGCCGGATGTTGCTGCAGCAGCAGCGATGAGTTGTTGTTTGTTCACAATAAATCCCCCTTTTTATTTGCATTTTTTCTGTAACTCCAGTCCCAGAGTGTAACTAACGTTACAGACATGCCTGTAAGGTGCAGAATCAATGCATTTCTATGTGGTACTAACCGTTATATTCGCTATAAATGGCATTTCTCCTGCTTAAAAATTAATTTTTTTCTATTTTCTCAAACCCTGCCGGCTTTCATGAAGTTCCTTGCTTTCCTTCTGTTTAGCCTGATCCCAAAACTTATCTAACTCCGTCAGGTTAAAATCCTGCCAGTTTTTCCCGGAAGCCGCTACCTGGCTCTCCACGTAGGCAAAACGTCTGGTAAAACGATTATTAGTTCCATTCAACGCAGTTTCTGCATCTATTTTAAGATGCCGGCCATAATTGACAAGAGCAAACAGCACATCGCCTAACTCTGCCTCGATGGCTATCGGATTCTGACTCTGTACGGCTTCCTGTACCTCTCGTAATTCTTCCTGCACCTTAGCATAAACCGGTGCCAGCTCCTGCCAGTCAAACCCAACCTTAGCTACCTTGCTTTGCAGCTTAGCCGCCCGGAGCAAGGCTGGCAAACCCTGATACACTCCGTCCAGAATATGCACCCGATCTTTCTTTTCTTCCTTTTTTAAAGCTTCCCAGTTCTGCAAAACCTGGGCGCTATCCTTCACTTCCAAGGTACCAAAGACATGAGGATGCCTGTGGATTAATTTCTGGCTGACGCCATCGATAACATCCTGCATGGTAAAGATTCCTTTTTCTTCAGCCAGACGGGCATGGAAAACTACCTGCATCATGATATCGCCCAGTTCTTCCTGCATGCCGGCAAAATCTCCGGCATCCACCGCCTCTAAAAATTCATATACTTCTTCAATCATATTGGCACGGATAGAACGATGATCTTGTTCCCGGTCCCAGGGACAGCCACCCGGTTCCCTTAAAATACGCATCACATCCGTCAGGGGCTTGGTATCCATGACCCCCTCCTGACCATGCTGTTCCTGTAACCGCGCTTGGACCGGTACAAATACGCTGGTCAGATAATCAATCTTTTTTTCCCTATCCAGTTCCAGTAATTTTATCTGCCGGCACTCAGCATCCTCCAAACCCAGATTATGTAAATAATAAATCTCCGCCTCGTCCGGCAGGACATCCATCAAATTTAATTTCAGTTCGGAGGCAATCATCCGGTCATAGACCTGGGTGACCATAAGGGGGTATTTACCGCCGTCAGCTAAAGCATCCAGGTCCACCGCGTCAATGATTCTTAAGCCTGTAAGCGGATCGATACCCAAAGCCACGTAGGCCGGGTCCAGAAAACTCATGGCCGGCTTGATGGTCAAATTAACTCCGGCTTCCGCCGCTTTATCCCGCAGCAGGACCACCGTTTTTTCCGCTACCAAAGGACTGCCAGGCACAGCGTACACCACATCAGCTTTCTGACAGGCCTCCAGGACAAAGTTCACTATCCTGGTATACACCTCTTCAAAACTGCTGCCGGTTTCGTAAAAATTATCGCAGGCCGTAAAAGTAATTCCTTGGGCACGTAAAGCTGCCACCGTTGGATGTACCGCAGTACGCAGGATAACCTGCTTCGCTTGTTGCAACAGAGCCACAGTTTCTAAAGAAAGATAACCTGCAGGGCCTGGTCCCAAGCCTACGATTGTTAATTGATGTTGCATCATTTCACCACTTTCTTAAACACGCACGAAGCGCTGTAACTTCTTCCCAATCCAGGGCAGTTTTGCTACCTCCGCAGCTGTCAGGATACCCAACTGCAATACTAATACGGCATAGACCACAGCCCCCACGGCTACCGCCAACAGCAGTCCCAGGACCGCACCCACATAAGGCAGTACCAGCACATAACCAGCCCTGGCCAATGCACCCATCACTACTGCTGCAAGTAATGTCTTACCACAACACCACCAGGGAAAAGTAATCTCTTTCCGGTAAAGGAAATATACATTGATGACAGCAACCACCAGGTAATTAAGATTCGAGGCCCAGGCAGCTCCCACTATATTCAGGACCGGACAGGAAGTTAGAAACCAGAGAGCTACGATGCGTACCCCGGCTCCAAAAACCATATTCCACATCGGCACCGCCGTGAGTCCCATTCCCTGCAGGGCACCGGTGGTGACCTGGAAAATTCCCAAAAAAACGATGGAAGGTGCCAGATTGGCGATAACTGCTGCCGCCTTCACAGTGCCATATAAAACCTTGGAGATAGGCGCCGCCAGAGCGTACATGCCCAGTGTTGCCGGCAGGGTGATTAGCAGGCATAACTTCAAAGCTACCAACGTCTTAGCCTTAATCTCCGTCACTGTTCCCAGGGTAAAAGCCGCAGAAACTGAAGGTACCAGGCTGGCAGCAATCGAAATTGTCGGAATCAACGACATCATGAGCAGCGGTTGGGCCATACCCGATAAATAACCAAACAAGGTGGTAGCCGCCGCTACCTCAAACCCGGCCCGCCCTAAACAGTTAGGCACCAGGATCATATCAATACTGCTCGTCACCGGAATCAGCAGATTAGCGCAGGAAACCGGTACAGCCAGAAGCACCAGTCTTTTAGCGAGCTGCACCAGATTTTCTTCCGTTGTAACCGTAGAACCAATCTGCTTGGACTGCCAGGTTTTCCTGGCCCGGCGATAAAAGTAACTGAGTACCACTAAACCGGCTAAGGAACCGGGGATGGCACCAAAAGCAGCGCCTGCCGCCGCATAAGCCAGACCATAAGGTAACAGCAGATATGCTAATAGTACCATGGCGACAACCCTGACAAACTGTTCCAGAATCTGGGACACCGCCGGCGGTGTCATAAGCTGATAACCCTGAAAGTAACCACGAAAACTGGCCAGGATGCTGGAAAAGAAAACTGCCGGTGTTAAAACCACTAGGGCCAGATAAGCACGACTGTCCCGGATAAAGCCATAATCCACCATGACGCCGGCCATCCCGTACAGGAACAGCGCAAAAATTAGTCCGAAGACCATCATCAGTTTCAGCGTTACTTTAAAAACTTTGTGAGCGCCGGCATAATCACCACGGGCCACTTTTTCTGCCACGATAATGGATACTGCCACCGGCACGCCGGCCGAAGAAATAGACAGCATGAGCAGATAAAAAGGATAGGCCATCTGGTAGAGACCTATACCTTCACCGCCTAAAAGACGTGATAGTATGATCCTGTTGACGGAACCAAAAATTTTAACGACCAGCCCAGCCACGGTTAAAATTAAGGCACCCCGCAGAAATTTGTCCTTCATGCTGTGTTCTTTCCCTTCCTCACAAGTTTGGTAACATCAAAACTGTTTACTTAAATGTTGTAAGCATTTGCATCTTTGCCAGTTCTGATTATAACAAACCAGGCAAAGTTTTTTCCAGCCACTCTAAAGGGTTGACCTTCATCCTGGTAGTCCGGAAAATTAGGCGCGGTTCCTCCCCGCTCTTAAACTTCATAGAACTCTTATGCTGCTCCAGAAGCTTAATAAAAGCTTCCGGACGCACATTAGCCTGTTTGGCAAAACTAATCTGGATCAACCCCGGCCTTACATTAATCCCACGAATCTTGAGCTGACGGCACAAAGACCGTATTTTAGCCTGACGCCACAAGAGTTCCACTTCTTCCGGCGGCGTACCAAAGCGGTCGATAATCTCGTCCAGCAAATCAGAACCATCCTGATACTCCAGGTCCACGAAGCGCCGGTACAATTCCAACTTATAACGCGGGTCGCTAATATAGCTGTCAGGAATATAGGCGTTAAGCGGAATTTCCAGAATAGGATCCGGCTCCTGGTTTCTAAGTTCCTGTCCGTTTTTCAACGTATTAATAGTCTTTTCCAGGATGTCGCAATACGCAGCGAAACCAATACCGGCAATATAACCATGTTGCTGCGGTCCTAATAAGTTTCCGGCACCGCGAATTTCCAGATCCCGCATGGCAATCTTAAAACCGGCGCCCAATTCCGTAAAGTCGCGGATAGCCTGCAGACGCTTCGCCGCCACTTCGCTCAACACCTTATTGCGGCGGTACACAAAATAGGCATAAGCCAGGCGGGATGAACGTCCTACCCGCCCCCGCATCTGATAAAGCTGAGACAGGCCGAAATTTTCCGCACCGTCAATAATAATCGTGTTGGCAAGCGGTACATCCAATCCATTTTCCACGATGGTCGTACTCAGAAGGATATCACACTGCCCCTGATAAAAGGCCAACATCGCTTCTTCCAGGGCATCTTCGTTCATCTGACCATGAGCCACACGGATACTGAGGCCCGGCACCAGTTTATGCAGCCGGGCAGCAATGAGTCCCAGGCCCGAAACCCGGTTATGCACATAATAAATACGCCCACCCCGGCGAATTTCTCTCTCGATAGCTTCCTTAATCATGCCATCATCATATTCCGCCACATAGGTTTCTACAGGTAACCGGTCTTCCGGTGGTGACTCAATGACGCTCATATCCCTACCATTGACAAGAGCCATGTGCAGGGTCCTGGGGATAGGCGTTGCCGACAATGTCAGCACGTCAATACCCACTTTCCATTTTTTGATTTTTTCCTTCTGTACCACGCCAAAACGCTGCTCCTCATCAATAATGAGCAGGCCCAGGTCTTTAAAAACCACATCTTCCTGCAAAAGCCGGTGCGTACCGATAAGAATATCCACCTGCCCCATCTCCAGCGCCGCCAGACTTTCTTTGACCTCCGTCGGCGAACAGAACCGGCTGAGCATAGCAATACGCAGGCCAAAACTATCCATTCTTTCTTTAAAAGTCAGATAATGCTGTTGCGCCAGAACCGTGGTAGGTACCAGTACTGCCACCTGTTTACCATCCATGACGGCCTTAAAAGCTGCTCGTAACGCCACCTCAGTTTTACCATAACCAACATCGCCGCACAACAACCGATCCATAGGCACCGGTTTTTCCATGTCAGCCTTAATCTCTTCGATAGCTTTTACCTGGTCCGGAGTTTCTTCAAAAGGAAATTGCTCTTCAAAAGTTTTTTGCCATTCCGTATCCTTACTAAAGGCATGTCCCTTCACAATCTTCCGGTTGGCATACAAACGCAAAAGCTCCTCCGCTAGTTCAGTGATGGCGGTGGAAGCTTTGGCTTTCATCTTCTTCCAATCCGCGCCGCCCATCTTGGAAAGTTTAGGCGCCACGCCTTCATTGCCTACATATTTATGTAAGAGTCCGACCTGATCTACTGGCACATACAGCTTGTCATTACCGGCATAACAAATTAGCAGATAGTCACGATGCAGACCATCCACCACAATATTTTCCACGCCTGTATAGCGGCCGATGCCATGAATATCATGTACGACATAGTCGCCTTCTTTGATATCGGTAAAGTACTGAAGCTGAACGCCTTTATGTTTGGAATGAAAGCGGCGATGCCGCTGCAATCCGTAAATATCGTTTTCGGTTAAGAGCAGCCACGTCTCATTCCAGAAACGGAACCCGGCAAATAATTCGCCGCTGCAAACATTAACCTTTCCCTGAACTAACTGTTCCTTCTCTGCCAGACAAACGGCGATACCCTGTCCCCGCAAACTTTCTACCACATTGCGGGCCTTAATTAACGAACTCAACATTAAAACCGGCGTCAATCCCTCAGCCAGCCAGCCTTTTAAATCGCCGATCAATAAGTTTAAGTTCCGGTTATAAGGCGCCATGGCACGTACCGGAATGGCTAACTGCTCAAAGCTGGTAAAATGATTATGCGCCAGGGCGGACACTACCCACGCCGGTTTTGCAGCAAGCTGTGCTTCCACTGCCTCCGGCTGCCACAATTCATCCCGGCACTCCTGGTTTTCCGCATACACATGCGTCAGCGCCTCCAGAAAACTTAAAGGTTCGTCCAGGATGATACGGGTCGTGGCTGCCACATAGTCAAACACGGAAGCATCATAAATCTCCTCTTCCTCGTTTGTTTGCAGCGGAGTAATCTTCACCGTTTCCAGGTTACGTACGGAACGCTTGGTGTCCAGGTCAAAAGATCTGAGACCGTCCAGCTCGTTATCCAGCCATTCCAGACGGATGGGCAGCTCGGCATTTAAGGGAAAAACATCCACAATATCGCCGCGTACCGCAAACTGACCCAGGGTATCCACTTCATCCGTATGCTCGTAACCTAAAGCGGACAGACTCTGCAAGAAAGTCTGGCGGTCCAGTATCTGCCCCGCCTTAACTTCCAGGGTAGCAGCTTCCACACTCTGAGGTCGCGCCTGTTTTTGCAACAAGGCCTCCGCCGTCACGAAGACAATACCCTTTTCCTCACCCCGCAGAAGCCGTAAAGCTGCTGCTCTCCCGGCTCTGATTTCCAGATTCCGGCTTTCCGCTTGTACCCGGGGTAAATTGGTAGGATATAATTCCTGCAACGGTAAATCCGGATAAAAATAACTTAAAGTCTGACGGTATTCCCGCATAGCATCCCGCCCGGACACCAGGAACACCAAAGAGCCCTGTACGGTCACCAGACCGTCCAGAGCTGCGATAAATGTTGCCTTGGCCGTACCGCTTAAGCCGGAACAAACAGTGCCACGTCCCGCAAGAAATGCGGCTGCCGCCTGCTTAGCCTCCTGTACCTGGCCGACTAGTTTCAGAAGATAATCTTTCATGCACTTCTACCTTTAACATTGAGCAAATTGAATTCTTAAAAAAATAAACTAAGTGGGTCTTAGCAGCTGCTAAAACCCACTTGGCATCCTCTAATTACAGCTTTACACTAAAATGCTGTCTGTCGTAACTATGCACGGCATCGATAAACCTGACCGTACCAGTCTTATAACGCATAGAGATAGTATGGGTGCGGACGCCGCCACCAAAATATCTTAAGCCGCCCAGTAAAAAGCTTTCAGTAATAGCTGTAGCCGTAAACATGCAGTCATCGCCTTTGACCATGTCGTCCAGGGTAAGTACCTGGTTCACATCTGCGATGCCCATTTCCACGCAACGGCGCATTTGTTCTTCATTTTCCGGGCACAACCGGGCCTGCATATCGCCACCCAGGCATTTGAGAGCTGCAGCTCCCAACACACCTTCCGGTGCGCCGCCCTTGCCGATGTACATGTGCACGCCCGTGCCTTCAATACCGGCGTTCACAATGGGGTTCACATCGCCATCGGTAATCAGATGCAACCTGGCACCAGCCTTGCGGACATCTTCCATGATGCCGTAATGTCTTTCTCTGTCCAGGATGACCACGGTCAAATCAGAAACACGACGGTTCAAAGCCTTGGCTACCCGCTTCAGGTTTTCTTCTACCGGCGCATTAATATCAATACAACCCTTTGCACGAGGACCAACGGCAATTTTTTGCATGTACATATCCGGTGCATGCAGCAGACAGCCCCTCGGTGCAATAGCAATAACTGCAATAGCACCAGGTTGGCCCTTGGCCACCAGGTTCGTACCTTCAACAGGATCTACGGCGATATCCACCGGTTCTCCGCCGGCGCCAACTTTTTCGCCGATATACAGCATGGGAGCCTCGTCCATCTCGCCCTCGCCAATAACCACCGTACCATCGATGTTTACCGTATCAAACATTTTACGCATCGCATCGACAGCCAGTTGATCAGCGCCATTTTTATCACCGCGGCCTACACTGCGTCCACAAGCTACCGCAGCTGCTTCCGTCACTCTGACAAACTCCATGGATAATTCTCTTTTCACGTGCTGTCCCTACCTTTCTCTTCCTTATCCTAATTCTGGCTTCCTATTCTAATGTCATTATGCCACTTTCAGCCCATTAACGCAAGCCAAATTGCTTAAAGTCCTATGCTTAAACAGAACAGCCGTGCCAATAAATACAACGGCAAAACAAAAGTAATCGCCAACAGCAGGATGCTAAAGCACACTACCGCCACCGCTCTGATAAAATCAATAATATAAACTACCTGTAAGGCCCGCATCAAGAGATAGAGCATCCAGAGACAGCCTACCAGGAAGGTACCGCCAAACAACAGCACGCCTTCATAGCCCAGCCTGGTACTTAAAAAAGCCACCGGTGTCAGTACCAGGAAAGGTAAGACCGTATATCCCAACAGACAAATCAGCGACACGGGATTACCTGAGGTAGCCCCCACGGTTTCCAGAATGCCATGCAACAAGAAACCATACAAGGTCAGCACCACCGCGCCAATCATCAGCAGCGCAAAAATTACCCCGAAACGGATACCCAGGCTGAGATGGCTGAGTACAAAATTGCTGACCACCCCTATAAAGAAGCCCAGGCTGAGCACGAAATACCATAAGCTTCTCCACATGCAGTGTTCCTTCCCCAGGATGTCCATCTCATTTTTAGTTTCAAAAAGTACATTAAAAGTCTTGCGTCTCATACCAGTTATCCTTTAACCTGCAAAGTGGCAGGACCTTGTTTAACCTGTCCCTGCAGCACTTCCGTCACGGCCTGTTTCAGCAGATCTTTGAGCTGAGCGTTAAAAATGAAATCCCAACGTTTTTTCACGGCTGGGCTCTTGACTAAAGGTTTATCGCCCAGTCCTGCCAGTTTACCCGTTGCTGCCAGAGCGTCGTAGTAGTTGCCAATTTCATCTACCAGTCCCAGTTCTCTGGCCTGTTTTCCGGTATAAACCCTGCCGTCCGCCAGTTTGCGCACCTGCTCCGGGCTCATCTTCCTGCCAGTAGCCACCGTAGTGACGAACTGGTCAAACATCTCGTCCACCATCTTCTGCATGATCACTCTCTCCTCCGGTGTCATCTGCCGGTCAGGAGACAGGATATCCTTATGCACCCCGCTCTTAATCTTGCCAGAAGAAACGCCGATCTTCTTAAAGAGTTCTTCCGTGTTCATATAAGGCATATATACGCCGATGCTGCCCGTCAAAGTAGAAGCATCCGCGTAAATCTTATCACTCTGGCAGGCGGCCAGCCAGTAAGCTGCCGATGCACCCATATCGCCCATGCTGGCTACGATAGGCTTGCCAGAACTTTCCTTAAAACGGGCCAGCTCTCTGCCTGTTTCTTCCGCTGCCGTCACGCTGCCGCCAGGAGAATTAATCCGGAGCAACAGTGCCTTGACACTTTTATCCTCCGCGGCAGCCCTGATTTCCTTCATCAGTGTCTCCGAGGAAGTTCCGGTACCCGAAGTCTCCAGCAGACCGCCATCCTCTTCGCCGGTAGTGATAGTTCCGTTAATATTAATCACAGCCACATAGGAACTGGTAGGCAGCACCGGTTTGGAACTGTTATTACCCTTCAGCAGAGACAAGATAAAACAAGTTACCGCCAATAATAAGATGGCGCTGATAAAAATTTTCTTTAACATAGGAACCTCCCTCAGGCAGATTAAGCTCTGTGAAAAAACAAGCAGACCGCTTAGCAGTCTGCTTGTTATCTCTTATTTCTTCTGCTCACGCAAAGCAGCCGCTATGAATTCTCTGAATAATGGATGGGGATTCGTAGGACGGGATTTAAACTCAGGATGGAACTGGCAACCCAGGAACCATGGATGTTCCGACTGGGGCAATTCAATAATTTCTACCAGACGGCCGTCAGGAGAAGTACCTCCCAATACCATACCCTGACCCTGAATCTTTTCCCGGAAAGCATTATTAAACTCGTAACGATGACGATGACGCTCGTAAATCAAAGGTTCCGCGTAAGCTTTCTGCGTCAGGGTATCCGGATAAACTTTGCAGGGATACAGGCCTAGCCGCATGGTGCCACCCTTCTCCTCCACGTCTACCTGGTCGGGCATCAAATCAATGACAGAATAAGGTCCGTCCGGTTTAAATTCCGAACTGTTAGCACCTTCCATCCCACATTTATGCCGTGCATATTCAATCACAGCACACTGCATGCCCAGGCAGATACCAAAGAAGGGAATCTTATGTTCCCGGGCATACTGTACGGACTTAATCTTGCCTTCAATACCACGATCGCCAAAACCGCCCGGTACCAGGATACCGTCCACACCCTTCATGACCTCGTCCATATTGGTACCCGGTTCTTCCAGCTGTTCCGCATTCAGCCAGCGGATATCGATCTCCGTCTTGTTATGAACTGCCGCATGTTTTAAAGCTTCGGTAATACTGATATATGCATCTTTTAATTCCACATATTTACCGGAAACAGCAATCGTCACCTTGCGGTCGTATTTCTTCAGGATACGTGCTACCATGTCATGCCAGGATTTCATATCCTTAGGACGATCTTCCATGTCCAGTTTTTTCAGCACAATCTCATCCATGTGCTGATCTTCCAGCAACATAGGCACCTGATAGATACTATCTGCCGTCACGTTCTGGATAACTGCGTCAGGGTCAACGTCGCAGAACATAGCCAGCTTCGCAATCATGTCCTCAGAAATGGGACGCTCGCTGCGGCATACCAGGATATCCGGGGAAATACCGATGCTGCGCAGTTCTTTGACACTGTGCTGTGTCGGCTTGGTCTTTAATTCCCCGGCGGCCTTGATATAAGGGATCAAGGTCACATGGATATAGATAACATCGTTCTTGCCTACTTCTTTCTTGACCTGACGGATTGCTTCCAGGAACGGTAAGCTTTCAATATCGCCTACGGTACCGCCAATTTCTGTGATGACAAAATCAGCGTTATCCGAAGTACCTACCCGGTATACCCGGTCCTTAATCTCATTAGTGATATGGGGGATGACTTGCACAGTATGGCCTAAATAATCGCCCCTGCGCTCTTTATTAATTACAGAGAGATAAATTTTACCGGCAGTAACGTTAGAACGTTTCGACAAATTAATGTCGATAAATCTTTCATAATGACCTAAATCCAGGTCTGTCTCCGCACCATCATCCGTGACGAAAACTTCGCCGTGCTGATAAGGGCTCATGGTACCAGGATCCACGTTGATGTACGGATCGAACTTCTGCACGGTGACCTTATAGCCCCGGCTCTTTAACAGCCTGCCTAAAGATGCTGCCGTAATGCCTTTTCCCAAAGATGATACTACGCCGCCGGTAACGAAAATATACTTAGTCATTGCCTCTCCCATCCCTTTCACTTATCGTTGTCAACCCTCAAAATATGCTTACAGCCAAACTTATCTGGCCTACTTAACCACCTAAATCCCTAGCTCTGGCTTACATATGATCCGGAGCGCTGACTCCCAGGATACCCAGGGCGTGCTCCAAGACATGTTTTACCACCATCACCAGCGCTAAACGCGCCTGCTGTAAATCATGATCTACGCCAATAATACGGCATTGATTATAGAAGGAATGGAACAGACCAGCCAGTTCCTGGAGGTAAAAGGCTACACGATGTACCGCCCGGTCCTGAGCCGCAGTTGCGATTAAATCAGGATATTCACCCAGCTTCTTAATCAGTTCCACTTCCGTAGGCTCTACCAAAAGGTCATACTTATCCGTGCCTTCCAGACGTACACCTACTTCCTGCATCTGCTTCAAGATACTGCAGATTCTGGCATGAGCATACTGCACATAAAAGACCGGGTTATCATTACTCTTTTCTGTAGCCAGGGTTAAGTCAAAATCCAGCTGGCTGTCAATGGAACGCATCACAAAGAAGAAACGCGCTGCGTCCGCTCCTACTTCCTCAATCAACTCATTCAGTGTTACCGTCTGGCCGGTACGCTTGGACATCTTCACCAGCTCGCCGTTGCGATACAGGCTCACCAACTGCAGGATTAAAATTTCCAGATGTTCCGGATTATAACCCAGCGCCGCCATAGCCGCCTTCATCCTGGCAATATAGCCGTGGTGGTCTGCTCCCCACACATTAATGACCCTGTCAAAACCCCGTTCAAATTTATTCTTATGATAAGCAATATCCGCGGCCAGATAAGTGGGCACGCCGTTATCACGAATTACGACCCGGTCCTTGTCATCGCCAAAGGCGGTAGACTTCAGCCACAGGGCGCCATCTTTTTCATACATATAGCCCTTGGCTTTCAAAAGCTCGCAGGCTTCATCAATCTTATGGGCATCATGCAGGGTCTGTTCGCTAAACCAAACATCATAATGTACATTAAAAGCTTCCAGGTCTTCTTTTAAGGCCGCCAGCTTTTCCTTGTAGGCGATGGTCTTAAATTGTTCCAGACGTTCAGCCTCGCTCAAATGTAAAAATTTATCGCCGTACTTCTTGACGATGCGCTGCGCCGTCTCGATGATATCGTGGCCGTGGTAACCATTTTCCGGGAACTCCACTTTCTGTCCCAGAAGCTCCAGGTACCGGGCATTCACCGAAGCCGCCAGGTTCTGCATCTGGTTACCGGCATCATTAATATAATATTCCCGTTCCACATCGTAGCCGGCTGCTTCCAGCAGGCTGGCCAGGGAACTACCTACCGCCGCACCACGGCCGTGGCCCACATGCAGAGGTCCGGTAGGATTGGCGCTGACAAATTCAATCTGTACCTTTTCCGGATGTTCCAGATGCAGGTTGCCGTAATCTTTACCAGCAGCTACCATGGCAGCCAAAAGTTCGCTAACCCAGTTTGCTTTCAGATAAAAATTTATAAAACCAGGCCCTGCAATCTCAATCCTATCCACATAAGCGCAAGCCAGGTTCTTTTGCAGATACTGGGCCATCAGCCTGGGATTACAATGCAGGCTGCGGGCCGACTGCATGGCAAAATTACTGGAAAAATCGCCAAATTCTTTTTTAGGAGGCACTTCCAACACTACCTCGGGCAAAGGCCCTTCTTTAAATACGCCCTCCCTGATAGCCTTTTGGGCAGTTTCTCTGATGCTTTTGCCCAGCACGTCCTTAATGTTCACGCCGTTTATCCTCCTCAATCCTGATCCTTAACTGCCTTTGGTTGCTTTCGGCAGCTCCATACAACAATTCATAATCTATATCCAACTGCCAGGCTCCTGCCGGTAACGCAGTAATAGTCACCGTCCTGGTCCTGGTCTGCAGCGGAATGGTTAATTCCGGGGTCTTGTAGAGGGAAGCCTGGCTCAAACCGGGGAAAAATTCCTGCCGGTGTTCCACGCCACCGCTGCGCAGCACGATAATCCGCTCCCGGTCCCATTTGATAGTGGTCATGGTCCCAGCCAGTCCCGTCAGTTCAGATTCCTGATATCTGGCATACCAGCTACCGTTCTTTTCATGCAGCGTGCCAAAGCTAACTACTTCCAGCTTTTCTTCACCGGCCACGTCACTGCTGCTGCATACCGTAATCTTTACTGCCTGCATCTTCTCTCCATATAAAACAACCGGAGCTCGTTCCCTTTCGTCTGTCTTTTCGCCGTCGAAAAAGAGCAAGCTCCTTCAATTGTCAAGTTCCTTTAACGCATATTTTCAATAAAATCCTCAAAGGTATTAATTAAGACCTTGTGACCTGTAACCTTTAAATCCCGGAGCGTGGTGCCGTAAGAATCGTACCACTTGTCCGCCAGCTCCATCTTCAGACCTTCCACCTCGTATTCTTTAATCATCTTGACGATGAAACGGTTAATCTCACCTGTTTCCTTCTTAACCACGTTCAACGGAATGATACGCGTTTCCGGTTCAAAAGTTTCTACCACCACATCCCAGCCCCCGGGAATAGGCGGCTGCCTGGTGGCCTTGATAAAATAATTTTCCGCAAACCCCACATAGCCGTTCAGAGCATTGTTCAGTTTGGCTTTCTTGAGGGGATAACCATTAGCATTGCCCCATTTTACAATTTCTTCTCCGACTTCATTATTATGGATAATGCTGGAAAGCGTACCCTTCTTCACTACTGCCATGTATATTCCTCCTTCAGATGTGCACGGCCATAGCCGGCAGCTAAAAGTAAGTTTAGAATAATTTAATCCTTATTATTTTACCCCAAGGCGGGAAATATTGCAATCACCTCCGGGCATTTTTCATTTACAAGGTTTGGCATTTATGATAGAATAACAAAGATTTAGTAAAGACAAAGGAGTCCTGTCATGTTTGAAGAGATGAAAGAAGATATTAATGCCGCTATGCACCGTGATCCCGCAGCCAAATCCAGGCTGGAGATTGCCTTGTGTTATCCCGGTCTGCATGCCATCTGGCTCCATCGTATCGCCCACCATTTTTATCTGAAAGGCTGGATACTGCTACCCCGGATGATTAATGCTTTTTCCCGGTTTATGACCGGCTGCGACATCCATCCAGGTGCCAAACTGGGCCGCGGTCTGTTCATCGATCATGCCACGGGACTTGTTATCGGCGAAACTACCGAGCTGGGTACTAATGTTACCTTATACCAGGGCGTGACCCTGGGTGGTACGGGCAAGGAAAAAGGCAAGCGCCATCCTACCATCGGCAATAATGTGGTTATCTCCTGCGGGGCCAAGGTTTTAGGTTCCTTTAAAGTAGGCGATAACAGCAAGATTGGTGCCGGCAGCGTCGTCCTGCACGAAGTACCGCCAAATTCTGTGGTGGTTGGTATTCCCGGACGCGTAGTAGTAAGACACGGTGTGAAAGTGAACAGCGCCAACGTAGATGCAGATTCCCTGATTGATTTAAACCATAACCAACTGCCGGATCCGGTAGCTGATTACGAAGAAAAACTGAATGAACACCTGGAAGCTTTGCAAAAACGTCTGGATACCCTGGATGCCCTTATTGAAAAATATAAAGAACAGCATCCTCAAAGCTGAAACTAAAAAATAGCAGCGGCCATGTAGTTGTAACTCATGACACGCTGCTTTTTTTATGTTTATTTTATGTTTAATAGGTAAAATTTAGCATGCGCCTACTCCCGGTTCTCGGTCAGCTCCTGCAAAAAATCTGTCCATAAATCCGGCAGGACTAAGAGGATGGATTCCGTCTTTCCCTGATTCCAGCTGGCAAAAGATGATAAATCTGCCAGCAATATCTTATCCTTAGGATAACGCCCGGCCACCTTAGCACCCCAACGCGCGTTAATATAATCATCATGCAGAAATCCCAACAGGTCCTGGAGTTTCTTCAGCTTGCGCAAAAGCTTGCTGTTGAGACCGATCACACTCAGAGTCTGGATCACATACCGATAACGTTTCACCTTAATCCTGATCTTATGCAAATCTTCCATGTTGCGGAAATCAGGATACTTCACTGCCAGCTGCTGCAGATTCTCCGACCATTCCGCCAGACGAGCCTGAGCATACGTACCGGCTTTCTGCTGTTTGCGAATAAGACCGATACTGCTTTGCAGCCACAAATAAAAGCGCACCGTCTTCAGGGTAGCATCATTTAACTTGTGATTTTTGAAAAAATCTGCCGCCGCCTGTTGCCGCATATCTGTCAATACTTCCTGCAAACGAACAGGCGATACTACGGCACCACCGGCATCTGTAGCATCCAGACGCATCTTATCGCAGGTCATGAGCGCCACATCCAGTTCTCGCAGCAGCGCCAGAGACTCTGCTTCATTACGCCAGGTCTGCTGCCAGGTATAAACCTGTTTTTCCGGTAACAGCTTCTTAAAGAAAATTAAACAGGAACGCAACCGGCGGATTTTTACCCGCAGCTGCCGCACCAGAAGTTTCTCTTCCGGGTGAAGCAACAAAGCGTGCCAGGCTTCGTTCACACTGTACACCTGCCAGAGCAAATATTGTTTCACCGCCCGGAAAGCAGAGTGCGTCCTGGCCACCCGTGGCACATAGGTCCCCTGCAGGAAGCTGACCCGCCGCTTCAAGTTAGCATCCACCAGCACATAGTCCTGCCGGCTGCACAGTTTCTTGGCCAGAGCCAAAACCTGGCTTTCACTGCCCGGTTCATAGGTCAGGATAAAATCCCGTACCGGCTGGATCCGCGTTCCCAAAACCAGGATGCCTTCCAATGTGACCGCACTAAGCAAACCCGGCTTGGTCATACCGCTTAATCTACGTTCCACGTATCTAACCTGAGCTTCACCGTTAAACTTGCGTTCCACGGTAGTGGGAACGGCAGCTTTCAGGCCCAGCAACTTGCACACGGAACCGGTATAATTAGCCTGCATGGAAACATCTACTGCTTCCAGGCAAATAGTCCTGCTCATCCTGCCGCCTCCTTTGCGTCGCTTGGCGCTGCCCGCGTCATATTTTAAAACAAAAAATATTTTTTCTTTAATCTTTATTTGCTAATCTTTTATTTTCACTTCGGCCGGCATAGGCAGTCCCTGCAAAGCCGCTAAAATATTCTCCGCCGTCAGGACCGCCATCGCATCCCTGGTTTCCAGGGTGGAGCTGGCAATATGCGGCGTAATGGTCACATTGTTCAATCGGGTTAAAGGATGATCTCCCGGCAAAGGTTCCGGATCCGTGACATCCAGTCCCGCCGCCGCTACCTTCCCACTCTCTAAAGCTGCCACCAGGGCCTCCGTATCCACGACCTTGCCCCGGGAAATATTCACGAAACGGACGCCGTCCTTCATCTTGGCAAAAGCCGCTGCGTTAAACAGCTTTACCGTGGAAGGATTAAGGTTGACACAGCAGAGAACAAAATCTGCTGTTGTTAAAAGTTCTTCCCAGTTGACATAAGGCACCTGCAAAGTTTTCGCCTGCGGATTCTCATGCCGGTTATGATAAATTACTTGTAAGCCGCTGGCCCGGGCGCGTTTTACAACTGCGCTGCCAATAGAGCCCATCCCCACGATACCCAGTGTTTTTCCCGCCAGGTCCACGCCAAATCCCAGCCCTTTACGTTGACCCCAGGCGCCGCTCTTCACATGCCGGTCACCCCGGGTAATATTACGGGCCGTATCCAACAGCAGGCCATAAGCCAGGTCTGCTACCGCATCCACCAGCACGCCGGGAGTATTCCCCACGCGTACGTGCCTGTCTTGACAAGCCTGCAGATCAATATTATCATAGCCCACCGAAGCCTGGCCCACTACTTTTAAATGGGGCGCCTGGGCGAGCAATTGCGCATCAATTTTCAGGTTGGCAATAGAATACAAAGCATCGGCCTTCGCCAGCCACTCTGCCAAAGTTGCTGCCGGCACCCGGCCGCCTTGCTGCCAGGTCAACAGCTGGACCTTGTCCGCTAATTTAGCCAGAGCAGCTTCTCTGATCTTACCGCTGCACACTACCGTCATCTGCCGTATATCCATACCTCTGCCTCCCCGCACCTTATTTCTGTTTTCTGGTCAAAGTACAAGCAGCTGCCTCTTGTAGCTCCGCGCCGCTCAATTGCAAGAAAAAATCTGTCTGGCAAACAAACAGGCGATTAAAACTGTAACCACCAGCTTGCCAATAAGAGCGATAAACTGGTTCCGCGCCGCCTTAAAAGCCAGGCTATAAGCATCCTGCGTATCCCTGGTACACCAATACTGGTAAATAAAAGCAGCTAAAAAAGCGCCGGCTGCTCCGCCAATCACGCTCCCCAGCACCGGTAAAAACAGGGTGCCGATACAGGTACCCACCAACGTACCGCCGCCTATAAAGGTAACTGCCAGCCAGGAAATATGTTCCCGCTTGATGCCCAGATACGAGATGCTGAAATCCCAGATCTCACCTAAAGCATAGAGCAGCACCATCAAGAGGACGGTCTGCATATTTAAATACCTTGGTTCATCCACCAGGATGTAACCCAGGTAACCTAAAAGCAACAAAGTATTGCCCGGCAGGTTAAAAATCGTTAACAGGATGGCTAAAAGGATGATGAAAAGCGCTAAAATATCTTCCAGCCAAAAAACTGAAGGAAAAGCTTGTTCCATACAGAACCTCCGTACTAAAAAAGACACTTGCAAATTTTCTTCATTATAGCACAGGGACTGGGGCTAAACCTTGAAACTTGTGTGAACTTTCCTCTAAACAACTCTTTAGGATTTGTGTTAGGGAAAAAGTAGTGCTAAAATAAATACTACATCTATTAGAAAATTTATAGCACAAAGGACTGTGAAAAAATTATGGCTGATTCAACCTTAGATATGCTTATGAACAGCTTCAGTAACTGGTACTCGGCTGTGGGTTTGTTTATCTTTATCCTCATCCTGCGCATCTTTTATAAATTCATTTCCCGTCACATCGCAACTTTTATCAATAACAAGTTTAATATTGATCTGGAAGAAGATACCCTGCTGGCTTTTGATAGACCCATCCAACTGCTGCTCCTGATCCTGGCTTTTTATCTGCTCTTAACCCTGTCCCCGGTAAAAGGCCTGGCCAATAATCCGCTGCTGGACCGTATCATCCGCAGTGCCGTCATCTTCAGCATGATCTGGGGTTTATATAATCTCTGTAACGCCAGTCACGGTATCTTTACCAAAATTCTGGCCCAGGCCGGTCTGGCTACCGACCAGGCTGTAGCAAACATCGTGGCCACCTTCCTGCATATCCTGGTCGTATGTCTGGGTTTTGTCATGATCGCCAAAGAGTGGAACTATGATATTTCCGCCTTTATCGCCTCCCTGGGCATCGGCTCCCTGGCCATTGCCCTGGCGGCCAAAGATGCACTATCCAATGTGTTCGGCAGCCTGACCATCTTATTAGATAAACCTTTCAAGGTTACGGACTGGATTAAGGCCAACGATATCGAAGGTACCGTAGAATCCATCTCGTTCCGCAGTACCTGCATCCGTACCTTCGAACAAGAACTGGTCTACATTCCTAACTCGCTCTTAGCCAACGGACCTATCATCAATTATTCCCTGCGGGAAAAGCGTCGCATCACCTATAATTTTGGTTTGACCTACGGCACGACCATTGCCCAGATGCAGAACGTTGTGGGCAATATCCGGTCCTTCCTGAGCCAGGCACAGGGTATCGACAACACAGATTTTAACGTCAACTTTTACGATTTCGGCGACAGCGCCCTTTTCATCAGGATCGTATGTTATGCCAATAATCCGGAACAGAATGAGTACCTGGCCACCAAGGAAAATATCAACCTGGAGCTGATGCGCATCGTGGACCAAAACCATGTCAGCTGCGCCTTCCCCAGCACCAGCCTTTATTTTGAAAACGAACTTAAAACGCAGCCGGAAACTGTTAAATCTGCCAGCGGCAGTACCACAGACGCGGCTCCGTCTAAATAAAACCTCAGTCCAAGAAGGAGAAACTTTATGTTTGATGCTATCATCATCGGTGCCGGTCCGGCCGGTTGTTCTGCCGCTTTGTATTTATGCCGCGGCAATGCCAGGGTTTTACTTTTAACCCACGGCGGCAGCAGCCTTCTACAGGCCCATACCCTGGAAAATTACTACGGTCTGACCTCTGTCAGCGGCAGCGAGCTGTACCAACAAGGCTTAAACCAGGTACGCCGTTTGGGCGCTACCGTTAAAGAAGAGGAAGTGCTCGACCTGAGCTATGATGGTAATTTTATACTGCAGACTAATGTGGCCGCTTATACCGGCAAAGCGCTGATCATGGCCACCGGTTCCGTGCGGGCCAGTCTGCCCCTGCCCGGTTTAAAAGAACTGGAAGGTAAGGGTGTAAGTTATTGCGCGGTCTGTGATGGTTTCTTCTTCCGCAAGAAAAAGGTAGCTGTCCTGGGTAACGGCGCTTTTGCTTTGCACGAAGCCGCCGTCCTGGAACCCCTGGCCGCTACCACTACTTTATTAACAGATGGCGCAGCCCTGCCGGCAGAAAGTAAACTGCCCGGCGTAGATAAAAAAATCACCGCCCTGGAAGGCACGGAACATTTAACCGGCGTACAGTTTGCTGACGGTTCCCGCCTGGACGTGGACGGACTTTTCGTAGCCCTGGGTACGGCTGATACCAATGCCCTGGCCCGTAAACTGGGTCTGGTCCTGGAAAAAAATTATCTGGCTGTTGACCAGACAATGCATACTAACATTCCCGGCGTTTTTGCCGCCGGCGATTGTATCGGCGGTTTAAATCAGGTAGCCACCGCCGTTGGTGAAGGTGCCATCGCAGGCATGGAAGCGCTCAAGTTTATCCGTGCCCAGGCGCAACATAAATAAAAAGCAAACAGTTTTTTAGTGTATTTTGAAGGAGGATATTATGAGCTTACAAGTTACAGAAGCTACTTTCCAAGAAGAAGTATTAGCAGTACCTGGCCCTGTCCTGGTAGATTTCTGGGCGCCCTGGTGCGGACCCTGCCGTATGCTGGGACCGGTTATCGAAGAAGTAGCCGGTGAAGTTAAAGAGGCCAAGATTTGCAAGGTCAATGTAGATGATAATCCTGACCTGGCTGGCAAATATCAGATTAACGCTATCCCGGCCCTGATGGTTTTCAAAGGTGGTAAGGTCGTTGCTTCCGCCCTGGGCGTGCAAAGCAAAGCTACTATCCTGGAAATGTTAAAGAAATAAGTTAGCAGCGCAGGGCTTGCCGGTTGGTAGGCCCTGTCTTTGTTTAACGTTAAGTTTGTGGATAAGTTGAGGTAGGAACGTATGGAAGCGTATCTGATTGTTTGCCCGTTATTATTCCTGGCTGGTTTCGTGGATTCCATTGCCGGCGGCGGCGGTTTGATTTCCCTGCCGGCCTATTTGCTGGCCGGCCTGCCGCCCCATCTGGCCCTGGGTACCAATAAATTCAGTTCCGCCCTGGGGACCACCATCTCCACCGCCCGCTTTGCCTTAAACGGCTTCATCCCCGTACGGCCGGCGCTGTTATGCGTGGTGCTGGCTTTCATCGGTTCTACGATTGGTTCCCATCTGGCCCTTCTGGTCAGTGAAAACGTGGTCAAAGATTTGATGATCGTCGTCCTGCCCATCGTTGCTTTTTACGTGCTGCGCAACAAAAAGCTGAGCAGTGATGAAGGCATGGTGGAAAGAATTCCTGATAAACTGGCTTTGATCATCACCGGTGCAGCAGCGCTGTTTATCGGCTGCTACGATGGTTTTTACGGTCCCGGTACGGGAACCTTCCTGCTTCTGATCCTGACCGGCGCTGCCAAACTGGGTTTGCGTACCTCGGCCGGTTTAACCAAAGCCACCAACCTGACTTCCAACCTGGCCGCACTCTTAACCTTCGTGCTGAACGCCAAAGTTTATTATCCCCTGGCTATCGCCGGGGCCATCTTTAACATCCTGGGCAATTATTTCGGTTCCGGTATGGTCATGAGTAATGCTAAACGGGTCGTAAAACCTATCATCTTTATCGTCCTGGCCTTACTCTTTATCAAGATTTTATGGCAGGGCTGAGTATCTTGTACCCGGTTCTGTATAACAAAATTGCCAATAAAAAACTGTGTTCTCCCATTACTTCGGAGAACACAGTTTTTATTTTATTTCTCAGCTGAATGTTTACTTGGAACTTATACTTTCGCTTCCTGCTGCAAAAATGCCAGCACCTGGTTATTGATCAGTCCCGCCTGGACCATGGTTAAATCGTGGCCGGCACCGGGAAGCAAACTGGTTTGTACTTGCGGCGCCACCCGGTGCAAACGGTCCAGGGCCTGGCCGGGGTCATATAATTTTTCATGCTCGCCGACCAAAAATAACGTAGGCGGTTGCAGTCCCGCCCATTCCTTGTCGGACAAGACCGTGGGGTACACAAAGAAACGCTGCCGTACACACTGATGCCCCATGTACAGGCAATTACCAAAATCGTTGATATCCATAAGGCAACTTTCCGGATGCGCCACCCCATCGGCAAAGAGCCAGTGAAATAACTCCGAGGAAGCCTGCCCGCCCAGTATGCCTGCCAGAGCTGAACGCCGCAAGAAAGACCAGTGCATCCTGAGAACCGCTGCTCCCGGAGCAATCAGTACCAGTTTCCGCAAGCGCTCCGGCCTGGCCACACCGTACATGGCTGCCAGCCAGCCGCCGTAACTCATGCCCAGCAGGTTAAAAGGCTGTGTTAAACCTAGCTGGTTAAAATAATCATCCAGCCACTCCAAGAACTGACTTGACTTCCAGATTACCCGGCTGTCCCGGCTTAAGCCGTAATCATTAAGCAAATCTACCGCATAAACCCGGTAGGACTTAGACCAGGCAGCCACATTAGGCGCCCACATCAGCGACGTGGCATTAATACCCGGCAAGAGCACCAGGGCCGGTGCTCCCTTAGGACCGCTGACCCTGGCATAAGTAGGTCCGCAGCAAGTCTTAATAAAAATATTTTCGTACGGCACCGGCCACAGCTTGGCCGCCGTCGCCGTGTAATAAGCCACATATTCCTGCTCTGCTGCCGCTGATTTAAAAGGATAATAACTGGTTTGCATCTCAACTAGTCGCCTCTCCGGTTAAACTTTAACCTTGTACTTACTCATCAAATCTTCCAGCACCTGATACAACTTGTCCGGCTCGATAGGCTTGGACAGATGAGCGTTCATCCCTGCCGCTAAAGACATGTTCACATCTTCTTCGAAAGCATTAGCCGTCATGGCAATGATAGGTATCCGCTTACTGCTGGCCTTGCGCATCGCACGAATGGCTCTGGTTGCTTCCAGCCCATCCATGACCGGCATCCGCACATCCATCAGGATAGCATCAAAATAACCTAAGGGCGCCGCGGCAAAAGCTTCCACCGCCTCGGCACCGTTAGCTGCCGTTTCCACGGTACAGTTTTTCATGACCAGGATGCTTTGGGCAATTTCGGCGTTAATCATATTATCTTCCACTAACAGGATCCTCTTACCGACAAAATCAAAGGTATGAGGCTGAGCAGCCGTTGGCAAAACTCCCTTCTTCTGGTGCAGCACTTTCGTAAAGACTTCCTGCACAGCAGAAGCAAAAACCGGTTTCTTCATAAACATATCCACGCCGGCTTCCCGGGCTTCCTGTTCAATATTGGCCCAGTCATACGCGGTCATGATGATAATGGTAACCTCCGGCCCCACAATCTTTCTGAGAGCGCGCGCCGTTTCCACCCCGTCCATGTCCGGCATCTTTAAGTCCAGCAGGATAAGGTCATAATCGCGCCGCAGCCTGCGTTGTTCCGTTACTTTGTTCACGGCCGCCGCACCGGAATCCACCCACTCCGCTTTAAGTCCTGCTTCCCGCAGCACAATCTGGGTATGCCGGCACACGATGACATCATCATCCACGATCAGGGTAAACAAAGGTTGCTGCAGCTTAGCCCGTTCTGAGCGGTGCTGCAAAGTTTCTTTCGTCAAACCTACATGTACTTCCACGGTAAAATCTGTCCCGACATTTTTGATGGAATGGACTTTGATATCACCGCCCATAAGACCCACCAGGTTCTTAGAAATAGCCAGTCCCAACCCAGAACCGCCGTAGGATGTAGTGCGTCCCGGATCTTCCTGGGTAAAAGGCTGGAACAATTTGGGTAAAAAGTCCTCATCAATCCCGATGCCGGTATCCGAAATCTCAAAGCGCAGCTTAGCCTTGCCCTTTTGCTGCTCCACCTGCTCAATCATAAAATGAATCTTGCCGCCCCTGGGCGTAAACTTTACCGCATTACCAAGGATATTGACCAGTATCTGCTGTAATTTCGTTGCATCACCTACATAGGCCGGCTCCGTATAACTTTTCAGCACACATTCATATTCCAGGTCATTATCCAGGCATTGCTGATACAAGATAGTATTAATACCGTTAATCAGTTCTTCAAAATTAAAAGTCTCCTGGCGTAACAACATCCGGCCGCTTTCAATCCTGCTCATATCCAGGATATCATTGATCAGGCTCAAAAGGAAGCGGGCGCTGATACCAATTTTTTGCAGATGGTCTACCATGGATGTCGATAAGGATTTTTCCTGTAAGGCGATGGCATCCAGACCGATGATGGCGTTCATGGGCGTACGAATCTCGTGGCTCATCCGGGACAGGAATTCTGTCTTCGCCACCGAGGCCTGCTCCGCCGCAATAAGGGCATCGCTAAGTTTTTCCCGTTGCTCCCGTTCCTGCTCTACGATTCCCGTGACATCGCTGACCACGAACACGATCACATCCCGGTGTTCATCCAGATAAAAGGCAATACTCTTCATCTTCCGGAAAGGTTTGCCCGGCAAATTTTCCACCCGTTCGTCGTTAGTAAAATAAGCCGTGTACTCGCCCTGTTTTTCCAGGACGGCCTTGATCGTATCCATAGCATAATCCTGCCGGGCAGTTTCTTGCGTAGACGGAACTACGCGTTTCAGAGCGTCTTCCAAAGCTTCCTCATAAGACACGCCGTTATAAGATGCCATCCTGGCATCTCCTGTACTTTTCACGTACAAGGTCCGGGACTGCAAATCATAGAAAGACAAGGTTACATAATTCCGCTCAATCAGTTTCCGGAAGATGCGTTCCTGCATCACGCTATCATTAATGTCCTGCGTATAGTAAAAAGCAATATAATCCTGGCTCTCCGGATCTTTTAAAACCTCCACCGAAGTCTGTACCCAGCGCACCAGATTGCCTCTCCGCCGGCGATATTTAATCTCTGCCTTATAATTTCCATGTTTACTTAACGCATCCCGGACAGCCGCACCGCTGCAGGTCTTGATAAACAGTTCCTGTTCCTTCTGGTCCGGAATCATGTTGGCAGCGTGCAGCAGGATTCTCCTGGTCTCCGCCTTGGTGCTTGTTAGGGCAGGTGAAATCCGCAGGGATCTCTTCACCAGTTCTTCCGGTAAATCTTCATCCAGCACACTCTTATCCGTAGTATTAAAATAAGGTTCCGAATTCTTGGTCAGGTTAAAAGAAAAGGCCTCGAAAATCTTGCCTTCCAAAGTTTTCTGGCGCACCCGCTCCTTCCTGATCTGCTCGGAAGCTTCCATCTCCCTGGTAACGTTCACGGAATAACCCTGGGCCTTAACCGTCTTTCCCTGGGGATTACGCAAGGCTTTCAGCCTGATATGTTCCCAGGACCAGTTGCCCTTATAAGCCAGCCGTACCTTACATTCCGCTGCGGCAGCCCCGTTCTCAATCTGATTTAGCATCTCCCGGTAAGCCTTCGCATCCGTTGCATTGGCACGAGTATACTGCAAAAAATCCTCTGGAAAATTATTCCAGATTTGCGGTAACTCATGAAGCCGGTCGCTGTTAAGGTAAATCTCGCCCCGGTGCTGACCCGGGAAATACGTGAAAAACTGAATATCTGAATTACTGATAACTTCGCGCAGCGTATCCCGACTCTCCTGCAATTTTTCTTCAGCGCTCATCTGCTCATCCATGTTGCTGACCGTGGCATAGTAATACTGCCGTCCCTCAGCCACATATGCCTTGCAAAAGTGCAGCTGAATCCAGTGTACCGTCCCTGCCGCATCTACAAAACGATAACTAACCGTGTCTGCCGATTTACCTTCTCCATGACCCGCAAAAATCTTAGCTACTGCCGCCTGATCCTCAGGGTAAATCATGGGAAAAACATCGGCGCCTAAGATAGCACCCGTTTGTTCCGGACTAATACGATGCGCTGCAAACCAGCCGTCATTGGCGTAATCCAGAAAGAACTTTTCTCCTTCTTCATGGAGGATGCCGATGCCGCCGGGAATATGCTTAATCAACTCCACATACTTTTGGGCTTCTGCCGCGGTAGCTTCCAGAACTTTCTCCCTGGTTATATCCCTGCTGATACCATACAGTCCCACTATTTGCTGCTGCTCATCAAATAAGGGATATTTCCAGGTCTTAGTCCAACGCGGGACACCATGTAAAGGCGGCAAGGTTTCCACCATCCCGATGATGGCCTGACCACTCTCCAGCACCTGCCGGTCATCGCGCTGATATTTTAGCGCCAGTTCCTGCGGGAATATTTCCTTATCGGTCCTGCCCACCATGGCGCTCGCCGCCGCAACTCCAGCCATCCTGGCTACATGTTCGGAAACAGCCAGGTATACCAGTTCCCTGTTCTTCACGAAGACATAGTCTTCGCTTTTTAAAAGGATCTGCAGCAACGCGTTATGTAGAATCTTTTTTCCCCGTAGCCCTGCTTTGTCCTGTGTGGTCATTTTGCAACCACCTTTCCTTATCCTTATCTTTTTCTAAAATTTTTCCTGACAGCAGATGTAACTGCCATTAATCAATATTTTGTAATAATTATAACTTATTTTAAAGGTAACAACAAGATATCAAGGGATAATTCTTAGGATTACGCCGCTTTTCTGATATTTTGCATTCAAATACAGCGCTTTTAGGCGCGTCATAGATGTATGTTAACTTACAGGTTCGATTGTTGCGATATGGTTGCTAAACCCAGAGTAGCAGCAAAAAGGCTTCCAGAAGTATTTCTGGAAGCCTGTGACCCAATTTTTACCGCAACTTGGCGCGCAAAGAGGCTAATACTGCTTCTGTATCTTCGCCTAAACGGGGCGCCCGTTTTTGCACGCTGCAGGGCGTCTTGGAAAATTTAATAGGGAAACCCATTTGTTGGTAGGTTCCCAATTCCTCATCCTGCAAAGTTAATACCATAGCGTCAGCCCGGGTCTGCTCCAAGGCTACCGTCTCGGCAAAATTAAGTACCGGCCGGACGCAGGTATCCTGATGTGCCAGTAGTTTTTCCCACTCCGCCAGAGGATGCTGCCGGATGCAAGCTGCCAGTTCCCTGATCAGCTGCGGGTAATTTTTAGGTTCCTTAATCTGTGCTTGCCACTCCACATGACCGCAAACACGGCATAAATTGTCCCAGAATTTTTGTTCCAGGCAGGAAACAGAAAGATAACGTCCATCCTGTGTCTCATAAATATTATAGTTAGGATTCGTACCTGTCAACCAGTTATTGCCGCGTTCGTGTACCGTACCGTCGCCAAAATAAGCGGCGGCAACGCCTGGCATCAAAGTCAGCGCCGCATCAAACAGGCTGACCCGGATGGCCTGCCCCTTGCCGGTACGTTCCGCATCCCGTACCGCCCCCAGGATGGCAATGCCGGCTAACGCCGCTGCATGCATATCCGCCACCTGGAAACCGGGAATAGCCGGCTGGCCCCCCGGTTCACCGCTCATACTGGTAATCCCGGCCAGGCTGGCAAACCCCAGGTCGTGATCCGCATCCCGGCTGTAGGGACCCACAGGTCCATAACCGGTTAAGGAACAGTACACGATGCGGGGATTAACCCCGGCCGCCGTAGCGTAATCCACGCCCAGCTTTTCCAGGACCACCGGACGGAAACTTTCTACTACCACGTCCGCCGTCTGGACCAATGCCAAAAACTGCTGCCGGCAAACCGGTACTTTCAAATCCAAAACTACGCTGCGCTTACCCCGGTTCACTTCCATGAACCAGCAGCCCAGGTCCTTCCTGAAAGGGGCAAAACTGCGGGAATAATCTCCCCGTCCCGGTTCCTCAATCTTGATGACCTCCGCCCCCATATCCGCCAGGATCCTGGTACAATACGGACCCGGCAGCAGGCGGGACATATCCAGGATGCGTAAACCTTCTAAAACTCCCATCTTGCTCCTCCTTGTTCTGCTTCTTGCCTGAGGCAGTCTGAGCCAGAACTTACTTTTCCGGTTCAACCTGCGTCACATTTATTTCTATTATACCCCGCGGGCGCCGCCCTGCAAAGCAAAACTTACCGGCAGTTGCCGTCTGTTTGCGAAAGCTTCACAGCTAGTGCAATTGACAGCCGCCCCCGCCCTTAGTAAAATAAAGACAGCGTTAGCCACGCTAAAATTTACTAAACATCACGGAGGTTCATCATGAAAAAAGTCTTACTAGCCGTCCTGGCCATCATCGTTATCTTTGTTGGCATGGCGTTAAGCGGCTACAATTCTCTCGTCACCCTGAATGAAAATGTCAACGGCAAATGGTCCCAGGTGGACAACCAGCTCCAGCGCCGTAACGATTTGATTCCCAACCTGGTGAATACCGTTAAAGGTTACGCTACGCATGAGACTGAAGTCTTCAAAGCGGTAGCCGATGCCCGGGCCAAACTGGCCGGCGCTAACACCGTAGCCGACAAGAGCCAGGCCAACGGCGAACTTTCCAGCGCCCTGTCACGTTTGCTGGCTATTTCCGAAGCCTATCCGGAATTAAAAGCTAATACCAATTTCCAGCAATTACAGGACGAACTGGCCGGAACGGAAAACCGTATCGCCGTAGCCCGCAAGGATTACAACGATACCGTGCAGCAGTATGATGCTCAGATTAAATCCATCCCCACCGTGCTCTATGCCGGTCTTTTAGGTTTCCATGCCCGCGACTACTTTAAGGCGGATGAGGGAGCCAAGACTGCGCCCAAGGTTCAGTTTTAAAAGATGATGAAAAAATGGTTTCTGCTCTGCTGGCTGCTAATCCTGCTGACCATGGGTGTCACCTGTCAGGCGGCGCTTACCTTGCCGCCCAAACCTACAGGCGCGGACATCTATGTGCAGGATTATGCCGGCGTGCTTACGCCCCAGACACGGCAAAAACTTAATACCCTGGGCCGGACCCTGGACCAGAAAACCACGGCGCAGCTGGCAGTGGTCACCGTTAAAACTTTAAATGGCGCCCCCACCGATGAGTATGCGCTTGGTATCCTGCGCTCCTGGGGCATCGGCAGCAAGGAAAAGAATAATGGCGCGCTCCTCCTCATCTCCGTGAACGACCGGAAATCCCGCATCGAAGTGGGCTACGGTCTGGAAGGCGTCCTGCCGGACGGTTTAACCGGACGGATCCAGGACCAGTATATGCTGCCCTATTTTAAACAGGGCCAGTACGACCAGGGTATCGTTAACGGTTATGTGGCGGCCGCCCAGTTAATTGCCAAAGATGCCGGTGTAGATTTAGCCACCGGTCAGGGCGTAAAAGCGCCGGCCCCTGCCAACGACAACTTCCTGGGTTTAGGCGACGATGACCTGGAACTGCTTACCTATATCATCATCGTCCTCATCATTATCTTTTTCACCAGTCGCGGCGGCGGTGGCGGCGGTAATTCCCGGCATCACGGCGGCTTTTACGGCGGTGGTGGCTACTACGGCGGCGGCAGTTTTGGCGGCGGTAGCTTCGGGGGCGGTAGCTTCGGGGGCGGCAGCTTCGGCGGTGGCGGCTTTGGCGGCGGCTCCGGCGGCGGCGGCGGTTCCTCCCGGGGCTGGTAGCAATTTTCTCGTAAGTTTGTTATAATAGCACTAACTTTTCCAAATACATACAAAAGAGGTCTTAACATGTCGGTAGCATTAGCAAGCAAGTACCTGTCCCAGTTCGGACTGGATAAAAAGATTATCACCTTCGCAACTTCCAGCGCTACGGTAGAACTGGCGGCCCAAGCCGCCGGTTGTGAACCGGCCCGGATTGCCAAAACTTTATCCTTCATGACTAAAACCGGTCCCATCCTCATTGTCACGGCCGGTGATACCAAGATTGACAATGCCAAGTACAAAGCCCAGTTCGGCTGCAAAGCCAAGATGCTCAGCGCCGACGAGGTGGAACCCCTCATCGGGCATGCCATCGGCGGCGTCTGCCCCTTTGGCGTCAAAGATGGCGTCAAGATTTATCTGGACGTATCTATGAAACGTTTCACCACCGTCTTCCCTGCCTGCGGCGAACATAACAACGCCATCGAGCTGACCCCGGCAGAAATGGAAACATACACGCCTAACCAGGGTTGGATTGATGTCTGCAAAGGCTGGCAGGCTCAGGCCTAAACGCCAAAACCTGTACGTGCCTGCGCAAGATCCGGTTTCTTTTTTCAAGTACAAACAAAATGCCCCTCGGATCTGTTTAGCTATCCGGGGGGCATCTTTTTTTGTGCGCGGCGCACCTGATTCCTAACCAGTCATTACCGCTCTTTTACTAATTACAGAGTATCAGGGGTCTGGGGCATCTGGGTCTCAGGCTCAGCCTCTTTACCATCCAGGAACTCGCTGGCTTTCTTGTACAGGAGCACACCTGTAATCATGCCCAGGGCTACACCAACCACCAGGGTCGCACCTAAAGTCACACCTGCCACCTTGCCAACGGTCTTACCAGATACCATACGCATAACCATCCCTCCTTAAATTAATGTTGCCTCAATCCTTAACTTTATTTATGCTGCCTCCAGAATGCTTCCATCAGGTCTGCCAGTTGCTGACAGCCCGCCAGAGGCATGGCATTATAAATCGAAGCCCTGATTCCGCCTACGCTGCGGTGGCCTTTCAGACCACCCAGGTTAGCAGCCTTGCCCTGCGCCACAAACTCCGCTTCCAATTCCTTGGTCGGCAGTCCGAAAGTGACGTTCATGATGGAACGACTGTCCTTATCCGCATAAGCCCTGTAAAACTCCGGATGCGCATCCAAAGCCGCATAGACCAGCGCCGCCTTGGCACGGTTCCGTTTCTCCATAGCGGCCAGACCGCCCTGAGCCTTTAACCATTTAGCCACCTTGCCCACGATATAAATCGCATACACCGGCGGCGTATTATACAAAGAATCGTTGTCCAGCATCACTTCGTAATTCAACATGGTAGGCAAATTCTTGGGTCTCCCCTGCAGAAAATCTTTTTTAGCGATGACCACCACTGTGCCAGCCGGACCGATATTTTTTTGCACGCCGGCATAAATCAAAGAAAACTTCTGCACGTCGAAAGGACGGGAGAGAATATCAGAAGACATATCCGCAATCAAAGGCACGCTGCCTGTTTCCGGATATTGGAAATATTCCGTGCCCTCAATAGTATTATTGCCGGTGATATGCAGATAGGCGCACTGTTCCGGCAGCTTGATCTCGCTCGGACGGGGCACCCGGTTGTAGTGCTGCGCCTTGGAACTGAAGACTACCGCCGTTGTTCCTACCTTTTGTGCTTCCTGCAACGCCTTATCGGAAAATGAACCGGTGATGCTGTACGCGCCAACCTGACCTGCTGCCAAAAAATTCAGGGGCACACAGCTAAACTGTAAGCTGCCGCCGCCGGCCATGAACAAGACCTCATAATCCTCGCCGATACCCAGCAGTTCCTTGATATCAGCTTTAGCTTCCTGCAAAACTTTTTCAAACGCCGGACTGCGATGGCTGATCTCCAGGATTGACATTCCGGTTCCGGCAAAATCCAGCAGTTCTTTTTGTACTTCTTCCAGCACCGGAAGCGGTAAAGTTGCCGGACCTGCATTAAAATTATAAATTCTCTGCATCAAGCGCCCCTCCATTTACCTATCTTTTATCAGCAAATACGTTTTTCTTAAAACAAGGTAATGTCCTCAGTGATCATGTGCACCACCATACCGTCCCTGAGCTTAGGTTCAAACCAGGTAGACTTGGGCGGCATAATCTTGCCGGCATCAGCTACCCGCATGACCTCGGCAATGTCGGTCGGATACATGGCAAAAGCCACGGCAGCCTCTCCCTCATCCACACGCTGAGTCAGCGCTTTCACACCCTTGATGCCGCCTACGAAATCAATCCTGGCATCCGTACGGGGATCGCCGATACCCAAAACAGGTGCCAGCAGATTGGTCTGCAGGATGGAAACATCCAGGGAAGCGATAACATCGTCCTTGGCAAAACTATCTTCCTTCGCCGTCAGCGTATACCACTTGCCGCTCAAATACATGCCAAAAGTATGTTTCTCTTTCGGTTCCGGGTCCCGGGGTGCCGGCGCCACGGTAAACTTTTCGCTTACCCGAGCCAAAAATTCTTCCGGGGTCAAACCGTGTAAATCCTGCACCACACGGTTATAAGCCATGATGTGCGTCATGTTATCCGGGAAGATCACCGCCAGGAACTGATCGTATTCTTCGCCCTGCAGACCGGGATAACTCTTCATCTCGTCCGCCACCCGACGTGCCGCTGCACAGCGGTGGTGACCGTCTGCGATATACATGGCTGGTACCTCTTCAAACAGACGGGTCAGCTCGGCGATTTCCAAAAGCTGGTCCACCACGTACAAAGTATTTTGGACGCCGTCGGCCGCGATAAAATCATACACCGGTTTTTTCTCGCTCATCAATTTTAAAATATAGGCGTTGATATCGCCCTTATTCTTGTACGTCAAAAAGACCGGTCCGGTCTGAGCCTTGGTAGCTTTAATATGCTCCACCCGGTCCTGTTCCTTATCCGTCCGGGTCAGTTCGTGCTTCTTAATAATATTGCGGCGATACTCATCCACCGACGCGCAAGCTACCAGGCCGATCTGAATGTTCCTGTCCATGCGCTGCCGGTAAATATAATAACGGGGCGCACTGTCCTGTTGCATCTGTTTCTGGCTCAGGTACCGCAGTAAATTCTGCTGAGCCATCTTGTAAACGGCAGGGCTGGTCGGCGAGATACAATCGCTCATGGTAGCTTCCGACCGGGTCACGGTCAAGAAACTTAAAGGATGCTTCGCTATTTCCCGTGCCGCCTCTTTGGCGTCCATGACATCATAAGGCTGGGATGCTATCTCTTGCGCAAATTCCGGTAACGGCCTGAGACCACAAAAAGGTCTGATTTGTGCCATAAAAATTCCTCCTCTAAAGCTATCTATGTAAACTTACCCTAAAAAAATCAATTTTATGCTATATGTGTAACTATAATTGTACCCTGCCTCAGGCAAAATAGCAAGCCTTAACCTGCTAAATCACGCCAGTGGGTAAAATCACTTATGACCAGGTCCACTTCCGGCATCTGATACAGGAAGGCGCTGCCGGGGATCGCAGCCAGACCGATAATCCGGGCCACCCCGGCCGCCGCCGCTGCTTTCACGCCCAGCCAGGCATCTTCAAAGACCAGGCACTGTTCGATAGGAACCCCAATCCTGGCAGCCGCCAAAAGGTAAATATCCGGATGGGGCTTGCCGGGAAAACTGCCGTCCGAGAAAACAATCTGGTCCGGGTCAAACCAGCGTCCCAGTTGTAGATGTTCCAGATAAAAATCCAGGTTGCCTTTATCCGCGCCCGTGGCAATATTATGCGGGATGCCTTCCGCCTGCAAATAATTTAAAAACCCTTCCAGCCCCGGCGCCAGCTGCAGAGATTTTCTCTGTAGACAGAACTGCCGGTATAAAGCTTCTTTGCCGTCAGCATAGAACTGCGCTTCGGCGTTGGTAAAATCTTTATTGATAAAATGACGGATGATATCCACATCCGGCACACCATTGATATACTGTTTAAAATCCGCAGCGGTAACCGTGTAACCTGTCTGCTGGTAAATATATTCCCGCCAGGCCCGGATATTTTCTTCCGTATCCAGGAACATGGTGCCGTTAAAATCAAAAAGAACCGGTTGCATAAAAAACTCCTTTGACCAGACACCCAGAGCCCGGTAGTATTATTCTTTAAAAGTACGCAGCCGCTGGGTATTAATGAATACGCCTAGCAAACTGGCCAGCGTTACCGCCAGCACCGCCAGGTCCGGCAATGGTCCCACTCCCAGCAGATAACCTAAGCCGGCCGCCCAAGGCAAAGCCACCATGTTTCCCAGCAAAGCCCAGCGCAAATTTTGCCGGGCCAGACGTAAAGTTTTCCGACCCAGACGTAAGCTGGTGCCTACCTGGCGCAAATCATTGCGCGGCAGGATAATATCTGCCGAACCGGCAGTCACCGCATCCACCTTGCTGCCAAAAGCCAGGCCCACATCAGCCTGAGCCAAAGCCGGCGCATCGTTCACCCAGTCGCCGACCATCGCCACTACCTCGCCCACCTGCTGCAGGCTGCGGACAAATTCCGCTTTCTGTTCCGGCAGCAGTTCGGAAATCACCTGGTCCGTCCCGGCCAGTTGTCCCATGTAGTTCGCTGCCCGTTTATCATCACCGGTCATGAGCACCGTCCGCAGTCCCTGCTGACGCAGAGCTGATACCACCGCACTGCTTTCCGGCCTTAACACATCCGCCACGGCAAACATGCCGTACAAAGTGCGGCCTACCGCCAGATAAAAGACAGTGCGGCCTTCATTCTGCCAGGCCTGAGCCTGATCCAAAGCCGCCAGCGGCATATAGACAAAACCTTGCACAAAAGCCAAAGGCCCCAGACGGATATTTTCCTTAAAACATCTGGCGGTAACCACGCCTTCACCATGACGCTGCACTTCCGTACATAAAGGTAATTGTGCCGGTCCAGCCTTCGCCCTAAAAGCGCGACTGACCGGATCAGTTCCGTCCTGTACCATGGCCGCGGCCAAAGCAATAAGTCCCTTTTCACTGCCGCCCTTAAAAGTGGTGACAGCCGTGACTGCCGGTTTACCAGCTGTCAGGGTACCGGTCTTATCAAAGATTACGGTCACCACCCGGGGAGTACGCGCCAGAACCTCGGCATCCCTGAACCAGATACCTTGCCGGCGGCCGGCGTTTAAAGCCGCCTGTACCACCAGGGGCAGCGCCAGAAAAGCAGCAGCTGCTGTACCGCAAACCAGTACCGCTGTTAAAATTTCCAGGGCCCGGGGCCAACCGTAGCCGTTCCAGAGCCAGCTCAAAGAAGTCACCACCGCCAGCACCAGCACAATTGGTACCAGGAGCAGAGCCACCTGGTCCGTCATCCGGGCTAGCGGTATCTTGCCGGCCCGGGCTTGTGCCACCAGATTTTTTATCTGTTCCAGATAAGGAGTATCCGGAACCGCCGTTACCGCTGGTGCCGCCAATTCCGGCCGCAGCACCTTATAAACTTTTTCGCCGTACGCCGCCGCTGCCGCCAAAACCAAACTGCCCGCCGCGCTCACCGGATAAGCTATAGCCGCCGGCAGGTTCCCGGTACGGCCAAAGATTCCCAGCAGCAGGCAGCCCTCGAGAAAAGCTAACGGACCGGCCAGGGCTAATAAAATTTCCAGACAGGGCTCGCCTTCCAGCAACGCCCGTCCGCCCCAACGCAGCTGTCCCCGTTCTTCGTATAAAAGTAACAGCAGGCAGAAAAGCTGCAAACCCAAAACTACGGCCGCTCCCCACCACCGGCAGGCAGCTAAGACCGGCTCACGTACTGCCAGCCAGGCGGGCGGCTGCACACACCACCAGCCAACCAGTTTGCCCGCAGCGGTAACTAACAGCAGCACCGCAAAAACACTCAGGTCCAGCTTTAAATGCCGCCACCCGGCAGGAAAACGCGAACTGCTTTTAGGGCGCGTGGTACCCGTCTCCGGTACTGTTGCTGCCGGTCGCGGCTGTTGCTGTTTATTTGCCTGTTGCTGCTGCTCTGCGTTCATCTAGCTCCCTGCCTGACACCGGCCGTAGTCTCGCATCCGGTCAGCTTATTTCAGATTTTCAGGATTCAGTCCCGCCAGTTCCGGCAGGACAAAACGTCCGTCTTTCCGTACCAGGACGCCATCCAGATAAATTTCACCACCGCCGTATTCCGGACGCTGGATGCAGACCAGATCCCAGTGAATGGCACTCTGGTTGCCATTAGGCGCCTCATCATAGCAGCGCCCCGGCGTCATATGGAAACTACCGGCAATCTTTTCGTCAAACAACGTATCCTTCATCGGCGTCAAAATATAAGGATTCAGGCCAAAAGAAAATTCGCCCACGTAACGGGAACCGGCATCCGTATCCAGGACCTTGTTCAAACTTTCCGTCTCATTGGCTGTGGCCTTGATAATCTTGCCGTCCTTAAAGGTAAAAGCAATGTGCTCATACGTACGTCCCTGGAACACCGCCGGCACATTGTACTGTAAAGTTCCATTAATACTATTCTTCACCGGGGCGGTAAAAACCTCTCCATCAGGAATATTCATGAGGCCGCTGCATTTAATCGCCGGGATATTTTTAATGGAGAAAGTCAGATCCGTACCCGGTCCCTTAATCTGCACCTTATCCGTCCGGTTCATCAAATCCTGCAGCGGCGTCATGGCCCGGTCCATCTTCTGGTAATCCAGGGTGCACACGTCAAAATAAAAATCCTCAAAAGCTTCCGTGCTCATGTTGGCAGACTGGGCAATCGCCGGTCCCGGATACCGCAGCACGCACCATTTGGTATGGGGCACGCGGATTTCGCCATGTACCGGATTGGACCAGTATTTCTCAAACAGCTCCATCTTGTCATGAGGTACATCCGCCAGTTCGCTGGCATTAGCGCCGGCCCGCACCGCGATGTACGCATCCATCTCTTTCATCCTGGCTGCTTCATAAGTTCCGTTTTGTTGCATCTGTTCTTGGGTGCAACTCCTGAGCAATTCCCGCTGCAAGCTACTGTTCTTCACCGTGACGAAAGGTACGCCGCCGGCCTTATAAGCTTCCGCTACCAGAGCCTGAGCCAAAGGAATACCGCCGTCCGTAACCTCAATCAGCAGTTTTTCTCCGGCCTGCAGCCGGACCGAATAATTAATTAAACTGTGAGCAAACTTAACTACGCGTGTCTCCATCACAAAGCCTCCCTTACAGAAATAAAACTGCTACCGGGATACCAGACCCCGGCAGCAGTCACAACTTAATATGCACAAAATTCCAGCAGATTGCCATCCGGGTCGCGCACATACACCGACCGCATCTCACCCCAGACGCCATGTCTGGTTACCGGGCCTCTTTCTAAAGCAATCCCGGCCGCTGCCAATTGCTGGCACCACGCTGTCAGCGAATCCACTTCAAAACATAAATCTGCGCTGCCGGTTTGCACATGAGCCGCTTTCGGCTCCAGTTCCCGGCCGGCAAAATGTACGTTCAGCTTAAAATCGCCCGCCATGAACTCATAACGATCACCGCGGTCCACAAAATGAAAACCCAGCTTCTGATAAAAAGCCGCACAAGCTTCCGGCTGTGCCGTGGTCAAAACCACATGGTCAATTTTCTTCAGCATAGATTTCCCTCCCCTGGTCTTAGCGCTTAAACTGCAACGGTACCGTCGCCACCACCACGTCCATGTAATTGAGCATCTTCAGCCTGAGCAGCCAGCCGCTCTGGTTATGCATGAACCGGTGCCACAACTTGCGGGTTTCAAATTCCGGGATGACGACCGTGATCATATCCCCCGGTTTATTCTTCTGCCGCAGCTGGTTAATAAAATTAATCAGCGGCGTCGACATCTGCCGGTAAGGCGAAGGTACGACCACCAGTTCCACTTCAGGTTCCAGTTCCGCCCACAGACGTTTTACCTTTTCTCCCTTGGCTTCATCCGTAGCCACATGGACTGCGTAAATCTTACCGTTGGTGACGCCGATAACCTTGGCATAGGCAATGGCCCGGGCCACCGCCTGTGTCGGTGAAGCCAGCGGCACGATAATATAGTTGGTGCCTTCACCGTTAGTACGGTAATGCTGTTTATAATCTTCCGGAGTCAGAACCAGTTGCTGGCGCACATCCTCGTAGTGGGCATGAATCTTCTTGAAGCAATACACCAGGGTAGGAATGAGCAGTACCACGATCCAGGCGCCGTAAATAAACTTGGTCAGCAGCACGATGATAACGACCACACCGGTTACCATCGCACCCAAACCGTTAATACCGGCATAAAGCCGCCAATATTTACATTTGAGCAGATGCCAGTGTTTGCAAATGGCTGTCTGGGCAATGGTAAAAGACAGGAACACACCCAGGGCGTACAAAGAAATCAGATGTTCCACATTGCCTTTAAAGACAATCATGAGCAATGCTGCACCCATGGTCAATAAAATAATGCCGTTGGAAAAGCTGAGACGCTCGCCGCGTTCGCCCAGATACCGGGGCACATAACCATCCTTGCTCATAAAATACAGCAGGGGCGGCATCCCATTAAAGGCGGTGTTCGCAGCCAGATACAAGATAATCATCGTCATGATCTGTACGAAGAAGAACATCAGGCTCTGGCCAAAGACCTGCTCCACCAGGACAGACATCAATGTCCGGCCTTCAGTAGGCAGCATGTGGAAATGAATGAAGAGAAAACCGATGCCGGCCAGCATACTGGCCAGGATAGTCGCCATGATGCCGGTAGTAATCATTGCGTTGCGTTCCTGGGGTACCTTAAACATAGGCACACCATCGGCGATGGCTTCCACACCGGTCATAGAGCTACAGCCGTTGGCAAAGGCTCTTAACAGCAGCACCGCGGTTAACGCTGTCAAAGGCCCGGCTGCTGTGCCGTTAGTGCGTGCGCCGGCACGCCCAGCACAAAAATCTGGTACAGGCCGCCGCAGATTGTTACCCACATACACCCGATAAAGATGTAGGTCGGCCACACGAAAGTCGTTGAAGCTTCCTGGACACCGCGTAAATTGATAACCATCATTAGGAAGAGGACAAATAAATCCAGTTCCAGATGATACGGTACCAGAAACGGAAAGGCGCTGGTGATAGCCGCCGTACCTGAAGAAATAGAAACCGCCACTGTCAGCAGATAATCTGAGAACAGGGCTGCGCCGGTAATCAGGGCCGGATATTCACCCAAGTATTTTTTAGCGATGACATAAGAACCACCGCCGCCCGGATTAGCTTTAATAATTTGCGAATATGACAGGGCCACGATTCCTAACAAGAGGATGATGGCGATAACTACGCGCCCAAAATAGGCATACAGTCCCAGCGCCGGGATAGAAGCCAGCACGAGAGCAATCTGCTCCGGGCCGTATCCCACGGAAGACAGGGCATCGGAAGAAAAAATCGGTAACGCTTTCCACTTCGGGATGCGTTCGCTCTCCATCTGATTACTGCCCAGGGGCCGTCCGATCAGCCACCTATAGATAGTCCGAAACACAATTTTTCTACTCCTTCTCTAAAAAATCCCCTGCGGACCAAAGTCTGCAGGGGATTGTCGATGTTGATTCCAAACAAATTAACGCTTGGAGAACTGGCTTGCCTTACGAGCTTTCTTTAAGCCGTATTTACGACGCTCTTTTTCACGAGGATCGCGAGTTAACAAACCTGCCTTCTTCAACACAGGACGATACTCTGCATCCACTTCCAGCAGCGCGCGGGCAATACCGTGACGGATGGCGCCGGCCTGGCCGGAGATGCCACCGCCGAAAACGTTAACCAGGACATCATATTTGCCCTTGGTCTCGGTTGCTTCTAACGGCTGGTTGATGATTAATTCCAAAGTTTTCAGGCCGAAATACTCTTTCAGTTCACGACCATTAACAGTAATCTTGCCTTCACCCGGAACCAGGCGAACGCGGGCAACTGAAGATTTGCGACGACCGGTCGCACTATAATTTACTACTGCCATTTATTGTTCCCTCCTCCGGATTATCTTACGCTAATTTCTAAAACTTCAGGCTTCTGCGCCGTATGCGGATGCTCTGCACCAGCATAGACATGAAGCTTATTGAACATCTGCTCGCCCAGACGGTTATGAGGCAGCATGCCTTTTACAGCAAGCTCAACCATCTTCACGGGGTTGTTCTTCAGCATATCGCCGGCCTTGACGTATCTGTCGCCGCCCAGGTAACCGGTATGATGGAAATAAACTTTTTGGATTAACTTCTTGCCGGTCAGGTGAATCTTCTCGGCATTGATGATGATGACGTTATCGCCAGTATCCATATGCGGGGTGAAAGTCGGTTTGTTCTTACCACGCAGAACCTTGGCAACTTCTGCAGCCATGCGGCCCAGAGTTTTATCAGTGGCGTCCACGATGAACCATTTGCGTTCAATATTGGACGGATTGGCCATGAAAGATTTCATTCTCAGTGTCCCTCCTAAATAATGTTACGATAAGCATTGACGATGAGTTTTGTGGCTGCCTTCGGGGCTAATCGAAAATAGGCACAAAATCACGTGAATATATTGTAACGAATTTAACGTTTTTTGTCAATGAAAAACCAGCAGAAATCCACAATATTTTTAGCTTTTCGGCCCGGTACCCCAAGGTACGTAGCTGACATAATCCAGATAAAGTCCCTGCGCCGGCGCCGGTGAGTTCAAAAATGTTCCCCTTGGCTGGGTCAGCTGCTGCCGGAAAGTTTCCGGCGCCAGTAATCCCTGACCTACCTGCACCAGGCTCCACACCAGGTTCCGTACCATGTGGTAGACAAAACCGTTACCGCTGATACTGAACCAGAATCTGTTCCCCTGTGTACGCCACTCTGCCGCGTAAATGGTTTTTACGGGGCTTACCGGCGCGCTGCCCGTACTTTGAAAGCCGCTAAAATCATGCGTCCCTGTTAAAAAAGCAGCGGCCCGTTGCATGCCAGCCATATCTAATTTCCCTGCCAGCTGCCAGCAATAATTACGGCTAAAAGGATCACGCTGGTCAGCTAAACGCAGCTGATACACATAGCGCTTCCAGCGGGCATCCTTGCGAGCATTAAACTCCGGGGCTACCGTTTCCGCACTGGTCAGCACGATATCCGGTGGTAACAAGCTGCCGCTCACCCGCAGCAGATTCGGTAAAGGAATCGTGCCTGCCGTCGTAAAACTTACTACCTGGTAACGGGCATGCACACCGGCATCTGTCCGGCCGCTGCCCGTAGTCACTACCGTTTCGCCGCAGACCTGGCTTAAAAATTCTTCCAGCACCTGCTGCACGCTGGGTTTATCCGGCTGTTTCTGAAAGCCGTTGTACAAAGTGCCGTCATAAGCCAGCACCAGCTTAATCGTCCTCATAAAGGCCACCAGCGCAGCGCTGCCATGATCGCCATGACGACCACAATCAGGACAAACGCTCCCACATCTACCTTGGTATAAGCCAGCTCATGCATCCTGGTCCGGCCTTCGCCGCCGCGGTAGCAGCGTGCTTCCATCGCAATCGCCAGTTCATCCGCCCGGCGGAAAGCGCTAATAAAAAGCGGAATCAGGACCGGCAGCATATTTTTAGCTTTCTGCAACAAATTACCGCTGGAAAAATCTGCGCCTCTGGCCGTCTGCGCCTTGATAATCCGGTCCGTCTCCTCAATCAAGGTCGGGATAAAGCGGAGCGCAATGGTCATCATCATGGCCAGCTCATGGGCCGGTACGCCGATTCGCTTAAACGGGTTCAAAAGGGATTCAATCCCGTCAGTAAGCACAATTGGCGACGTAGTAAAGGTCAGGACCGAGGAAATTAAAAGCAGCAGCACCAGCCGCAAAGACATCTTAATACCCATGGCCAGACCTTCCTGAGTGATGCGCAAAAACTTCCACTCAAACAGAACCTGTTCCCCTTCGCCCATGAAAAAGTGCAGGGCCATGGTCAGGATAATAATAAAGGCCAGCGGTTTTAAAGAACGGAACACCATGCCCACCGGCAACCGCGATGCTAAAATTACCGCCATGACAAAAACACAGAGGAAGATATAGCCCGCCGTGTTCGTCGCCATGAAGATAGCGATGATAAACAACAGCGTGCCTAAAATTTTCGTCCGGGGATCCAGGTGATGAATCACCGAATTGCCCGGGTAATATTGTCCTAAGGTAATATCTGAGAGCATTTTAATGCAAACCTCTAACTTTTTTTATTGCGGCTACCACCGCTGGTTCAGTCAATAAACCTTCCGGCAGTTTTAAACCGCCCTGGCGCAACAATTCTACCAGTTGTACCGTCTGCGGGATATCCAGGGAAGCCTGCCGCAGCTCGTCCCGATGGTGCAGAAAAATTTCCCGGGGCGTACCGTCCATCAGGATCCTGCTCTTACTCAGCACCAGGATGCGGTTAGCATAACGGGCGGCTTCTTCCATGCTGTGTGTCACCAGGATAATGGCAATTTTCCGGGCCTGATACAATTTCATGATTCGTTCAAAGATAGCTTCCTTGGCGCCGGGATCCAGACCTGCCGAAGGCTCGTCCAGGATCAGGTAATCCGGTTTCATGGCCACCACACCGGCAATAGCCACCCGGCGCATCTGGCCTCCGGACAGCTGGAACGGAGACCGCTTGGCGTAAGTCTCATAATCCAAGCCTACAAAATCCATGGCCTCATGTACCTGCTGTTCCACTTCGGCTTCGCTCATCCCTTTGTTCCGCGGTCCAAAAGCGATATCCTCAAACACAGTTTCCGCAAAAATCTGGTGCTCCGGATACTGGAAGACCATCCCCACTTTTTGTTTACAAGCTTTGATGTTGGGAGCCTTCCCAGCCAAATCCACGTCTTCAATAAAAACTTTGCCTTTACTGGGCTGCAACAGTCCGTTCAGATGCTGCACCATGGTAGATTTACCGCTGCCCGTATGACCGATGACAGCCACAAATTCACCTTTATTAATGGTCAGGGACACATCGCTCAAAGCCTGTTTCTCATAGGGTGTCCCCTGCATATAGATAAAATCCACGTGCTCTAATCTTATCGACATAATGCTGCTGCTAACTCCTCATTCGTAATGATATCCCGGGGTAAACTTAAACCGGCATGGCGTAAATCCGCCGCCACGGTTGCCGCCAGCGGCGCTTCCAGGTGCAGGGTTTGTAGTTCCGCCACCCTGCTAAAAACTTCCGCCGGTTTTCCCTGCATAACTATCTGGCCGTGGTCCATGACAATGACCCGGTCCGCCTGCATGGCTTCGTTCATATAGTGTGTGATATAGACAAATGTAATCTGTTTTTCCCTTTGTAATTTTTTTACCGTGGCCATAATTTCTTTTCGTCCCAGCGGATCCAGCATCGCCGTCGGTTCATCCATCACGATACAGCGCGGCTCCAAAGCCACCACGCCGGCAATCGCCACCCGCTGTTTCTGACCACCGCTCAAAAGATGGGGAGCATGCAGCGCATAGGCGCTCATATCCACCGCCTTTAAGGCCGTTTCCACCCGGGGCCGGATTTCTGCATGAGGCACGCCGATATTTTCCAGGCCAAACGCCACATCCTCTTCCACCACGGCAGCCACAATCTGATTGTCAGGATTTTGAAAGACCATCCCCACCGTCTGCCGGATATCCCAGAGGTGACTTTCGTCCTGCGTGTCCATACCGTTCACCAGACATTTGCCTCCAGTGGGTAAAAGCAGGGCATTAAGATGCTTAGCCAGCGTGGATTTACCACATCCGTTAGCGCCAATCACGGCTAAGAATTCTCCCTGCTCAATTTGTAAATTTAGCTTCTGCAAAGCCAGGACCTGATTATTTTCCGCATCCGTATAGGCGTGGGTCAAATCCTGCAGCTCAATCAATGGTTGCATACAGCCTCCTCTAATCGTCACCTATACATTATATCTGGCTCCGCCCGTGACGTCAACCTTATTATAGCTTCGTGTTAACTTAATTTAAAGCTTAGCAGCTTGTTATCCCGACTGCTGCATAAAAAAAGCAGAGGCAGGCTGCCTCTGCTAATTTTTAGATCCTCAGATCAATTCGATGATGGCCATCTCGGCCGCATCACCACGACGGGGGGCTAACCGGTAAATACGGGTATAGCCGCCATTCCTGTCTTTATACTTCGGAGCAATTTCATCAACCAATTTCTTGGTTGCAACTTCATCAACCAGGACTGCATTTACTTGACGACGGGCGTTTAAGTCGCCGGCCTTAGCTACGGTAATCAGCTTAGCTACATGCTTGCTGATTTCCTTAGCCTTGGTGATGGTCGTCTCGATACGTCCCTGTTTGATAAGAGCGCCTAAAACGCTGCGAAATAAGGCTTTGCGGTTACCAGAATTACGGCCTAACTTTCTATAAAATGCCATTAGTTCCGACTCCCTTCTTATTCTTCGTCATCCTTGCGCAAGGACAAACCCAGATCAGCTAACTTTTTCTTAACTTCTTCCAAGGACTTGGTACCCAGGTTACGTACCTTTTTCAAATCAGCCTCGGACTTTTTCGTTAAATCACCCACGAAATTGATACCGGCGCGGCGCAGACAATTGTTGGAACGTACTGAGAAATCCAGTTCCTCAATGGTCATGCTCAGCTTGGGATCAATTCCGGGCTCGGCTTCGGTCTTACCTTGAGTATCCTTCGGTACCGTCGGATCCAGGGCAGGCTCGGTGCCGTTCTGGAACAATTTCAGATAACCAATCATGATGGTGGAAGCCATGCTGATGGCGCTGTCCGGCTCAATACTACCGTCGGTCCACACTTCCATGGTCAACTTATCATAGTTGGTGACATTACCTACACGCGTATCCGTCACACCAAATTTTACTCTGGTGATGGGCGAATAAATAGAATCAACAGGAATGATGCCAATAATCTGGTCTTCCTTTTTGTTCTTTTCGGCAGGTACATAACCAGTGCCCTTATCAACAAAGATATCCATCTTCAGGCTGCCATCCTTATCCAGGGTAGCAATATGTAAATCCGGATTCAGGATCTCAATGTCGCTGTCAGGCGCAATATCTGCAGCAGTAACTTCCTGCTCGCCGCTAACATCAATGCTTAACGTCTTGGGTTCATTGGAATGCATCTTCAGACACAAACCTTTAATATTCAGGATGATGTCAGCAACATCCTCCCGTACACCGGGAAGCGTGGTGAACTCATGGAGTACACCTTCTATTTTTACACCGGTAACGGCAGCGCCTTCCAGGGAAGAGAGCAGCACACGACGCAGGCTGTTGCCCAACGTAATGCCATAACCTCTTTCCAAAGGCTCCCAAACATATTTGCCATAACGCTTGTCTTCGGAAAGCTCAGAAGAAACCAACTTAGGGTTTACAATTTCAATCATGCGGAAAGCCTCCTTCTCTCGCGTATTACCACAATACGCCTACTAGTGGGTGGCACAGATGTCCTAGGATTACTTGGAGTACAATTCAACAATGGACTGTTCAGCAACAGGAACATCTATTTCCTCACGAGTCGGGAACCTGTCAACTTTACCACTCATGTTCTGAGCATCTAAAACGAGCCAGGCAGGAACGGTCTTGGCAGCCAGAGTTTCGGCTAATCCCTTGAAGCATTCCTTCTTACGGCTGGCTTCCATGATGGTAATAACATCACCCGCTTTAACATAAGCGGAAGGAATGTCTACGCGCTTGCCATTAACTGCTACATGGCCGTGCGTTACCAGCTGGCGAGCCAGGCTGCGGCTGCTTACAAAACCCAGACGGTAAACTACGTTGTCCAGTCTTCTTTCGAGCAGGATCAGTAAGTTTAAACCAGTCATACCAGGCTGACGTTCAGCCTTGACGAAAATCTTATGGAACTGACGCTCCAGGATACCATAAATACGTTTTGCTTTTTGTTTTTCCCGCAATTGCTGGCCGTATTCGGATACCTTCTTACGATCCTGACCATGTTGACCAGGAGCATAGGAGCGAATATCAAAGGCACATTTCTTCGTATAGCATCTGTCGCCCTTCAGGAACAGTTTGCATCCTTCGCGGCGGCACATACGGCAATCCGCTTCAGTATATCTTGCCATCTATTGTTTACACCTCCTACAAATTAAACTCTTCTGCGTTTCGGCGGACGGCAACCATTATGAGGAATCGGAGTAACATCCTTAATGGAATTTACTTCGAGACCAGTAGCCTGAAGCGCACGAATTGCTGCTTCACGACCAGCTCCCGGACCCTTAACGTATACTTCTACAGTTTTCAAACCATGTTCCATAGCTGCCTTGGTTGCAGTTTCTGCAGCCATCTGGGCAGCGAACGGAGTGCTCTTGCGGCTGCCGCGGAAGCCTAAGCCACCGGAGCTTGCCCAACTCAGCACATTACCGGACATGTCGGAAATGGTCACTATCGTATTATTGAAAGTAGACTTAATATGAGCAACACCACTTTCAACATTCTTGCTTACTTTTTTCTTGTTGCGAACAACTTTCTTAACTGCTGCCACTCGTGTAACCCTCCCTTACTTCTTATTTCTTAGCGCCAGGCGCTTTTCTCGGGCCCTTACGGGTACGAGCATTATTCTTGGTATTCTGACCACGAACAGGAAGTCCTGCGCGATGTCTTCTGCCGCGATAGCTACCGATTTCAATCAAACGCTTAATATTTAAGGATTCCTCACGACGGAGGTCGCCTTCAATCTTATAGCCTTCGTTTTCGATGGTCTCACGAATTTTACTTACTTCTTCTTCGGTGAGATCGCGCACCCGGGTATCAGGGTTAATGCCGGTCTTAGCTAAAATCTCACGGGATAATGTCAGTCCAATACCAAAAATATAACGCAGAGCATACTCAACGCGTTTATCTCTCGGTAAATCGACACCAGCAATACGTGCCATTAAAGTGCACCTCCTTCTTATCCTTGTCTTTGTTTATGTTTCGGATTCTCGCAAATTACCATTACATGGCCTTTGCGCTTAATAATCTTACATTTTTCACAAATCTTCTTTACAGACGGCCTGACTTTCATAATTGCTACCTCCTCATGCCTGTCTCCGGTTATTTAAACCGGTAAGTAATCCTACCGCGATTTAAATCGTACGGGGTAAGTTCAACCGTCACCCTGTCACCCGGCAAAATCTTGATGAAATTCATCCTGATCTTACCAGAAATATGCGCCAGGATAACATGGTCATTTTGTAACTTCACCTTAAACATAGCATTAGGCAGGGATTCCAAAATTGTGCCTTCTACTTCGATTACATCCTGTTTTGACACAGTTTCTTACCTCCTACTTTCTGCTGTCCAGACTACTCTTCACAGCGCTGTATACCTTATCAATCGGCTGTGTGCCGTCGATATTGATATAGATGCCCTGCTTCTTGTAGTAGCTGATTAAAGGTTCCGTTTGAGAATGATAAGCGGCCAGACGGTTCTTCACCGTTTCAGCCTTATCATCATCCCGCTGGTAAAGATCGCCGCCGCATTTATCGCAGATACCTTCAACCTTAGGCGGGTTAAAAGTAATGTGATAGGTGGCACCGCATTTTTTGCAAATACGGCGTCCCGTGACACGGTCAACCAAGTCTTTATCAGGCACTTCGATATTTACCACACCGGTGAGCTTAATGCCCAGGTCCTTCAAGATTCCGTCCAGAGCCACAGCTTGTTCCTGCGTTCTGGGGAAACCATCCAGGATAAAACCCTTGGCACACTCAGGTTTGGCAAGTCCTTCCCGTACGATGCCGATGGTAACCACATCAGGTACCAGACCGCCGGCATCCATATACTTCTTGGCTTCCTTGCCCAGTTCCGTTCCTTGAGAAACGGCAGCCCGGAACATATCGCCTGTAGAAATATGGGGAATCTTATATGCGTCAATGAGTTTTTCTGCTTGGGTGCCTTTGCCGGCACCGGGAGGTCCCATTAAAAGAATATACATTCTAATCCTCCTCTACTTCATAAAGCCCTGGTAATGACGCATCAATACCAAAGACTCAATTTGTTTCATGGTTTCCAGAGCTACACCTACCACGATCAGGAGGGCCGTACCACCAAAGTAGATGCCCTGAATACCAGTGATAGCTGCAATCGCATGAGGCATTAACGCAATCAAGGCCAGGAAAATGGCGCCCGAAAGAGTGATTCTGCTCATAATGCGGTCCAGATACTCAGTGGTCGGTTTACCAGGACGCAAGCCGGGTATGAAACCGCCCATCTTTTTAATATTATCGCTCATGTCTGTGATATTCAGCGTTACCGCCGTGTAGAAATATGTAAAGAAGAGAATGAGGATAACATAGAGGGTTGTTTGGATGGGAGAACCCCAGGCAAACCAACCGGTAATCGTCTTTAGCCAGCCCACGTTCACAAACTGGGCAATGGTAGCCGGGAACATCAACAGTGACGAAGCAAAGATGATGGGGATTACACCTGCCTGGTTAACACGCAGCGGAATGTAGCTGCTGTGTCCGCCATACATCTTGCGGCCTACCACACGTTTGGCGTATTGCACGGGTACTTTGCGGATACCCTGGGTAATTGCTACTACAAAGGCAATCATCAGGAGCGCAATAACCACGAACAAGAAGACGCTTAGTACACTGACAGTACCGGCCTGCAGGTATTTATATAAAATACCTAACGCGTCCGGCAACCTGGATACGATACCGGCAAAGATGATTAACGAAATACCGTTGCCAATACCAAATTGGGTTATTTCCTCACCAATCCACATTAAGAGGATCGTGCCAGCTGTCAGGGTAATTGTAATCAGGAGCACCGAGAAGAAACTGAAGTTATCAATTGCTTCCCTTAAGCCATAAGCCATGCCCAGGGCCTGAATAAGAGCCAGGCCTACCGTACAGTAACGCGTAACCTTATTGGTTTTCTTGAAACCTTCCTCACCTTCCTTGGACCATTCGTCCAGGGTCGGGATAACAACTTTTAACAGTTGCAGGATAATGGAGGCGTTGATATACGGGGTGATGCTCATGGCGAAGACGGAGAATTTACTCAGGGCGCCGCCAGAAAACAGATCCAAAAGACCGAACAGGTTGCCATTATTGAACAACCTTTCAATCATGGCCGGATTCACACCAGGTACCGGAATATGGGTACCCAGACGGAAAATGACGAACATGGCCAGAGTAAATAGAATCTTGCGTCTCAGCTCCGTGATCTTAAAAATATTTGCAAGAGCTGAACCCAAATTAGATCACCTCTACTTTTCCGCCGGCAGCTTTAATCTTTTCTTCAGCTTTTTTGCTGAAGCCCATAGCCTGGACAGTGAGTTTCTTTGTCAAATCGCCATGACCCAGGACTCTGATCCCGTCACGAACGTTCTTCACTAAACCACACTCAACCAGCATTACGGGTTCAACTACAGTACCGTCTTCAAAGCAATTGAGAGTTCCAACATTAATTTCAGTGTATTCCTTAGCAAATTTATTATAGAAACCACGTTTCGGTAAACGCAGATATAACGGCTTTTGACCACCTTCAAAACCAGGACGCTTTACACCGCCGGAGCGGGCATGTTGTCCTTTGGTGCCTTTGCCAGCAGTTTTACCTAAACCACTGCCCAGGCCGCGGCCAACGCGTACATGAACCTTTTTAGATCCCGGTGCGGGATGTAATTCATGCAAATTCATTTTTGCAGCACCTCCTTGTCTTAAGCTTCTACTTCTTCAACCTTCACGAGATGTTCAACCTTGTGAATCATCCCACGGATAGTCGGATTATCTTCCTGTACAGCAGTAGTACGAATTTTTCCTAAGCCAAGCGCCCTAACAGTTAACCGTTGATCTATGGAATAATGCATGGGGCTTTTGGTCAGCGTGATCTTAATCTTTTTCATCGTGCTATACCTCCTTAGCTCCAAAGTTCCTGAACGGTCTTGCCACGCAGAGCGGCAACAGTGCTGGCGTTCTTTAACAAGGACAGACCTTGCAGGGTTGCACGAACCATGTTGTTCGGATTATGGGAACCCTGGCTCTTGGTCAGGATATCACGAACACCGGCCAGTTCCAGTACGGCACGTACCGGACCACCGGCGATAATACCGGTACCAGGGGCAGCAGGCCTTAAGAAAACACGGCCGGCGCCAAACACACCGATAATCTCATGAGGAATGGTCGTACCACGCAGGGTTACGGTTACCAGATTCTTCTTGGCATCTTCCACACCCTTGCGGATAGCTTCCGGAACCTCGGCAGCCTTGCCCAGGCCCATGCCGACATGGCCCTTACCATCGCCAACAACAATCAGTGCAGCGAAGGAGAAACGACGTCCGCCTTTTACGACCTTAGCAACACGGTTGATGAATACAACCTTTTCGTTAAAACCATCATCCGGTTTCTCACGTCTATCGCGTCTATCACGTCTTTCGCGTCTATCACGCTTTTCACCGCGCGGTGCACGATTATCGTGGTTATCTTGCTTATTATCAAAATTAGCCAAAATGTTATTCCTCCTTCTCTTAGAATTTCAGACCAGCTTCACGAGCTGCGTCTGCTAATGCGGCAACACGACCATGATACAGGTAGCCGCCACGATCAAATACTACTTCTTTAATACCCTTAGCCAGTGCTTTTTCAGCAATTTCCTTGCCAATAACCTTGGCTGCTTCCACATTACCGCCATACGTTGCTTTCTTATCTTTTTCTACGGTGCTGGCAGCAACAAGGGTTTCACCGGTTACATCATTGATAATCTGAGCATAAATGTTGCTCAAAGAACGGTATACATTCAGACGGGGTCTTTCAGCAGTACCGGTGATATATCTACGAGAACGTACATGACGTTTCTGACGTTTCTCGTTCTTGTCCACTCTCTTAAACAAGAGCTTCACTCCCTTCCTTAGAAATTATTACTTAGCCTTAGCGCCGGCGGCCTTGCCGACCTTACGACGAACATATTCGCCTTCATAACGGATGCCCTTGCCTTTATAGGGTTCAGGCGGACGCAGGTTGCGCAACTTAGAAGCTACGTCGCCTACCAGTTCCTTATCGGCGCCATGAATAACGATCTTGTTAGGAGCCGGTACTTCGAAAGTAATTCCGGCAGGCGGCTCTTCAACTACAGGATGAGAAAAACCCAACGTGAAGTTGATAGCTTTGCCTTTCATTGCGGCACGGTAACCAACACCCTGGATATCCAGCTTTTTGCTGAAACCGGTGGTTACGCCAACAATCATATTATTAATCAGGGTACGGGACAAACCATGCAGAGCACGGTTATCTTGTTCGTCATCGGGACGCTCAACCGTAATCTTACCATCTTTCATGGTGAGCTTCATATTCTTGTGAATCTGACGAGAAAGTTCGCCTTTCGGTCCTTTCACAGTAACATGGTTATTTTCAATCTTTACTGTTACCCCAGCAGGGACAGTGATTGGCATCTTACCAATTCTAGACACTTGTGGGCACCTCCTATCTTTAGTATTACCAAACGTATGCTAATACTTCTCCACCAAGACCTGCCTTGCGGGCAGCCCGGTCGGTCATCAGACCTTGAGAAGTAGAAATGATTGCGATACCAAGTCCGCCAAATACCTTCGGCAGCTGGTCCTTTTGCGTGTAAACCCTCAGACCGGGTTTGGAAATACGTTTCAGACCAGAAATTACCTTTTCCTTATTGGCACCGTACTTAAGGTTGATGCGGATAACATTTTGCTTATTATCAGCTACAACTTCAAAATCTTTTATGTAGCCTTCGGTCTTCAGGATGGAAGCGATTGCCTCCTTAATCTTAGAACCGGAAACTTCAACTTTATCATGATGAACCGAATTTGCATTACGGATACGAGTAAGCATATCGGCGATGGGATCAGTCATTACCATTCTTCGATGGCCTCCTTCCTAAAAGAGTTCTTACCAACTTGCCTTGGTCACACCGGGAATATCGCCTTTGTAACTATATTCACGGAAGCAGATACGGCAAAGACCGAATTTACGCATATAACCGTGAGGTCTGCCACAGATCTTACAACGATTATAACGGCGTACTTTGAATTTCGGCTCGCGTTTCCACTTTTCAATCAATGATGTCTTAGCCAAGATTTAATCCTCCTCACTCTATGCGCTGAAGGGCATGCCGAGAAGCCTGAGCAACTCTCTTGCTTCTTCGTCAGTCTTTGCGGTGGTCACAATGATGATATCCATGCCACGCGCCTTGTCAACCTTATCATACTCGATTTCCGGGAAAATTAACTGTTCTTTCAGGCCCAGGGCATAATTGCCACGACCATCGAAAGATGCGGTACTTACACCACGGAAGTCACGTACACGGGGCAGTGCCAGGTTCATCAACTTGTCCAGGAAAAAGTACATCCGGTCACCACGCAGGGTAACTTTAGCACCGATAGGCATCCCGGCACGAAGTTTGAAAGCCGCGATGGATTTCTTAGCTTTCGTGACAATAGGTTTCTGACCGGAAATAGTGGTCAGATCAGATACTGCTGATTCCATAGCCTTACTGTTCGTTACGGCCTCACCAACACCCATGTTGATGATGATCTTTTCGATCTTAGGAATCTCCATAACATTCTTATATTTGAATTTATCCATCATGCCTTTCACAGCTTCGGATAAATACTTCTCTTGCAATCTGGTTTTCGCCATTTAAAAATTGTCCTCCTTTCCCGGAAATTATTTATCAATTACTTCGCCGCATTTCTTGCAGGCTCTCTTAAAAGAACCGCCGTCAGCGACTTTCTTAATACGGGTGGGTTTCTTGCAAGACGGACATACCAACATTACCTTGCTGGAAGAAATTGCTGCTTCTTTCACGATAATGCCGCCTTGAGGATTACTCTGAGACGGTTTGGTATGACGCTTTACTTTATTCACGCCTTCGATAACCACTTTGGCTTTCTTCGGCAATGCTTCGATTACTTTACCTTGCTTGCCCTTATCCTTACCGGACAGGACAATGACGGTATCGCCTTTTTTTACATGGAGCTTTAAAGCTTCACTCATGTCGGAACACCTCCTTGTGTGCTAATCTTATTTCTTACAGCACTTCCGGTGCCAGAGAAATGATCTTCATAAAATCTTTATCACGCAGTTCGCGCGCTACAGGCCCGAAAATACGGGTGCCGGTAGGGCTCTTGTCGTCCTTAATGATAACAGCGGCATTCTCATCAAAACGGATATAAGAACCATCCGGACGATGAATACCTTTGATGGAACGAACAACAACTGCCTTAACTACATCACTCTTTTTTACAACGCCACCTGGTGTTGCATCCTTAACAGCGCACACGATAATGTCGCCGATATTAGCATATTTACGGTAGGAACCGCCCAATACGCGAATACACATAACTTTCTTAGCGCCGGTGTTATCAGCAACATTAAGAATAGTTTGTTGTTGGATCATGGTTTTTCCTCCCTTGCCAAAGCAACTTGCCTCTGGCAGTAATTATTTTGCATGCTCAATGATTTCAACTACACGCCAGCACTTCTCCTTGGAGAGCGGACGAGTTTGGACAATGCGTACCAAATCGCCAATCTTGGCTTCGTTCTTCTCGTCATGAGCTTTGAACTTCACCGTGCGAATAACACCCTTATTGTAAGTTTGATGCTGAACATGACGTTCAATAGCAACGACAACGGTCTTTTGCATCTTATCGCTTACCACTCTTCCGAGACGGGTAACACGTGCATTCCTTGCTTCGGTCACGACTGTTTCCTCCTTTATAAGCTTCAAAACGCTCAAGCGTTAATTTCCTTTTGCCTTTGAACAGTTTTAATCCTGGCAATGGACTTCTTGACTTCACGAATCTTCATGGGATTCTCACATTGTCCGGTTGCCATCTGAAAACGCAAGTTGAATAATTCTTCCTTCAAGCTTGCTAACTTTGTCTCTAATTCAGCCGCGGATAAATCGCGAACCTCTTTAATCTTCATCAAGCTTCACCACCCTTTTCCGGTGCTGCAGCAGCTTTCGCCTGTTCTTCCATCAGAGCCTTGGTGACAAACTTAGTCTTGATGGGCAGCTTATTGCCCGCCAGACGCATTGCCTCTTTAGCATCTGCCAGAGAAATACCATCCATCTCAAACAGGATACGACCGGGTCTTACAACTGCTACCCAGTACTCAGGAGAACCTTTGCCGCTACCCATACGAGTCTCAGCCGGTTTTGCCGTAATCGGCTTGTCCGGGAAAATTTGAATCCATACATGGCCACCACGTTTAATGTAACGAGTCATGGCAATACGGGCTGCTTCGATTTGACGGTTGGTTACCCAAGCCGGTTCCAAAGCTACCAGACCAAAATCACCATGAACAAGGGTGTTACCACGCATAGCACGGCCTTTCATACGGCCTCTATGTTGTTTACGATATTTCACTCTGTTAGGTAATAACATCGCTTATGCCTCCTTTGCAGCTGCGGCAGGTTTAGCAGGTTGAGCTGCTTGTGCCTGTTGTTTGCCCTTCGGAAGGACTTCACCCTTATAAATCCATACTTTTACGCCGATACGGCCGTAAGTAGTATGTGCTTCTGCAGTGCCATAATCAATATCAGCACGCAGGGTGTGCAGGGGGATAGAACCTTCACGGACGCTTTCGCTACGTGCAATTTCTGCACCGCCCAGGCGACCACCGCATTGAACTTTAATACCCAGGGCGCCCATACGCATAGTACGGCCAATCGCCTGCTTCATAGCACGGCGGAAGGCAATACGGCGTTCCAGCTGGGATGCGATACTTTCTGCAACAAGAGTTGCATCCATATCCGGTTGTTTAACTTCCACAATGTTGATATCGATATTGCCGGCAGTCATCTTCTTGAGATCGCCCTTTAAGAGCTCGATGTTGCTGCCCTGGCGGCCGATAACCATACCAGGTTTTGCAGTATGGATAGAGATGCTGATCTTGTTAGATGCACGCTCGATCTCAACTTTGGAAATACCGGACAGGAATAATTTTTCTTTAATGAATTCACGAATCTTAATATCTTCTAACAGGAACTTTTCATAATCCTTGTCAGCGTACCAGTTGGAGTCCCAACCTTTGATAACGCCAATGCGCATACCATTCGGATTAACTTTCTGACCCACTATCAATTCCCTCCTTATCCGGGATATTATTTTTCAGAAACTGCCACCGTCACATGGCTGGAGCGTTTCAAAATCTTGAACGCCTGTCCACGGGAACGGGGATGAATCCTCTTCAGGGTAGGACCCTGATCTACACTGCAAGAAGAAACGAACATCTTTTCAACATCCATGTCGTTATTATGCTCAGCATTTGCTACAGCGCTACGCAACACCTTTTCAATGACCTCGGAGCCAACCTTCGGGGTAAACTTTAAAATTGCAAAAGCTTCCCGGATAGATTTGCCGCGAATGAGGTTCATGACGATGCGAATCTTACGCGGAGCAATGCGAATATATTTAGCAGTTGCTTTTACTTCCATCGTTCAAACCTCACTTTCCTGCAGCCGGTGCTGCTGCTTTAGCTGCGGGAGCTGCTGCTCCCGGTGCGCCTGGTGCACCTGCTGCTGCCGGAGCTTCTGCTCCTTCAACTTCAGTTGCTTTGTCGTGATGACCCCTAAAAGTACGAGTAGGAGCAAATTCTCCTAATTTATGGCCTACCATATCTTCGGTAATAAATACCGGAACATGTTTGCGTCCGTCATGAACCGCAATCGTATGTCCTACAAAGTCAGGAGTTACTGTGGAACTCCGAGACCAGGTCTTAATGACCTTCTTTTCATTTGCGGCGTTCAGTGCAGCGATCTTCTTTAACAGACTCTCTTGCACATAAGGACCCTTTTTAACTGATCTAGACACCTGGTGAGCCTCCTTTCCTTAATCGCTCAATTATTTAGTTCTACGGCTGATAATCAGCTTGGTAGAAGCTTTCTTTGCCTTACGGGTATGAGTACCATAAGCACATTTACCCCAAGGAGTTACAGGACGCTTACGTCCAACCGGGGAGTGACCTTCACCACCACCATGCGGATGGTCGTTAGGGTTCATGGCAACGCCGCGGTTAGCAGGACGGATACGCATCCAGCGGGAACGGCCGGCTTTACCAATAGAGATGTTTTCGTGATCTAGGTTGCCTACCTGACCGATAGTAGCACGGCAGTTAATATGTACCTTGCGTACTTCACCGGAGGGCAGACGGAGCAGGGCATAATCGCCTTCCTTAGCCATCAGCTGGGCAGTTGCGCCGGCGCTGCGGGCTAATTGTGCACCTTTACCCATCTTCATCTCAATATTGTGCACGTTGGTGCCCAGGGGGATATTCTTTAAAGGCAGGCAGTTGCCAACTTTAATATCGGCCTTAGGACCACTTTCAATCTTATCGCCAACCTTTAAATCTAAAGGAGCGATGATGTAACGCTTCTCGCCATCGGCATAATTTACCAGGGCGATACGGGCATTACGGTTAGGATCGTATTCAATGGTAGCAACGGTAGCGGGAACGCCATCCTTGTCACGTTTGAAATCGATGATACGGTACATTCTCTTTGCACCGCCGCCCTGATGGCGAACAGTCATCTTGCCGCTAAAATTGCGGCCTGCATGATTGATGAGCTTGCTCAGCAGCGGACGATGGGGTTTATCAGTCGTAATCTCTTCGAAGGTTGACACTGTAATAAAGCGCCTCGAAGGAGAATACGGATTAAAGCTTTTTATAGCCATCTAAACTTTACCTCCTTTAAGCTTACGCTTACCTTCCCTCAAAAACAGGAATCGTATTACCTTCTGCCAGTTTTACGATTGCTTTTTTATAGTCAGAGGTCCGGCCTACGCTGGCACCCATTCTCTTAACCTTGCCGCCAACGCGGATGGTCTTTACGTCAATAACTTTAACTTTGAAAATGGTTTCTACAGCTTGACGAATCTCAGTTTTAGTTGCCTTCAGGGCAACTTCAAAAGTGTATTTGTTGTCTTGCATCATTCCGGAAGTTTTTTCAGTAACCAGCGGACGGATTAAGACTTCGCGAGGATTAGCAGCCATTATGCGAGCACCTCCTCAATAGATTTAATAGCTTCCTTATCCAGGAAAACCTGGTTGTTGTGGAGCAGGTCAAAGCAGTTCAGGGTGTTATTCGTGATAGCGGTTACTTCCGGCATGTTACGTGCAGAAAGTTCTACGTTTTCATTCTCACCATTAGTGATAATCAAGTTCTTCTTCTCGGAAGACTCAAAAGCTTTGAGCAGTGCTACAACGTTCTTGGTCTTAGGAGCATCAAACTTTAAACCATCAATAACTACCAGCTGCTTTGCGGCTACCTTAGCGCTCAGAGCGCAACGGATTGCCAGACGACGTGCCTTACGAGGCATATCCTTCTCATAACTGCGGGGTTGCGGTCCAAAAGCTACACCGCCACCAACCCAGATGGAAGAACGGATAGAACCAGCACGAGCATGGCCGGTACCTTTTTGTTTCCACGGCTTACGGCCGCCGCCGCGAACCATACCGCGACTCTTGGTCGCATGAGTGCCCAGACGCTGGTTAGCCAGCTGTCTTACTACTGCCTGGTGCACAACGGGTTCGTTAAATTCAACGCCAAATACTTGGTCGTTTAACTCTATCTCTTCACCGGTAGCCTTACCGGTAATGTCATATACAGATAACTTCGGCATTAGAAGCATCCTCCTTTCTTTCGCTTAGATATTATTTACCGGATGCGGCTTTAGAAGCCTTCATCGGGTTCTTAGCCTTAGTCTCGGTTGCAACCTTATGTACAGGAGCCTTGCCACCGGTCTTACCGGGTTTGCAAGTAGCCTGGATCATAACACAGGTTCCTGCGGCACCAGGAATGGAGCCTTTAATCAGGATCAGGTCACGATCTGCATCAACTCTGGCAACAGTCAGACGTTGAACAGTTGCATTGTCACCGCCCATTTGGCCAGGTAAACGTTTACCCTTCATTACCCTGCCGCCGGGGCCGGAATATCTCGGACCCATAGAACCGGGTTCACGATGAGACTTAGAACCATGTTTCATAGGACCACGAGCGAAATGGTGGCGCTTGATAGTGCCTGCAAAGCCTTTGCCGCGGGTAATACCGGATACATCGACCAGATCGCCAGCTTCAAAGACATTAGCCTTAATCTCTTGCCCTACATTTAAATCAGAGGGAGCAGCCAGACGCAGTTCTTTAACGAACTTTACAGCCTTAACGCCAGCCTTTTCAAAATGCCCCTTCATCGGTTTGGTAACCGTCTTTTCTTTCACATCACCGAAGCCAACCTGAATTGCATTATAGCCATCAGTTTCTTCAGTCTTCTTTTGAATAACAACGCAAGGACCTGCTAAGACAACAGTAACAGGAATGAACTTGCCGTCAGCTTCAAAAATTTGGGTCATACCAAGTTTTTTGCCTATAATTCCTTTAGCCATCATTAGCACCTCCTTACAG
>JAKVKY010000008.1 GCA_022484685.1 Acidaminococcaceae bacterium
CGATATTTTTTAAGTTGTTACCGGTTGCGCCCCGGATCACCAGCTGGCGTCCATCCGGCTGCCGGCGGTGCTTGGGCACGGGAATAAACTTGGCCCCGCTCAGATACTGGCCGGTAATAGACTCCGGCACCCTGGCAATCTCCGCCGCCGTACCCTGGGCTACCACCTCGCCCCCATGTTCCCCGGCGCCGGGTCCGATGTCCAGGATCTCGTCCGCCGCGTACATGGTCTCTTCGTCGTGCTCCACCACCAGCAGGCTGTTGCCTAAATCCCGCAGATGCTTAAACGTTTCCAGCAGCTTGGCGTTATCCCGCTGGTGCAAACCGATGCTGGGCTCGTCCAGGATATACAGCACCCCGGTGAGGCCGGAGCCGATCTGGGTAGCCAGCCGGATACGCTGGGCTTCGCCGCCGCTTAAGGTGGCCGCCGCCCGGCTCAAGGTTAAATAATTTAAGCCCACGTTGTTTAAAAATTCCAGGCGGGCGTTAATCTCTTTCAAGACCTGCTTACCGATAAAAGCCTGCCGCTCCGTCAAGGGCAGCTCCCGGAAAAACTGTAAGGCGTCCCGGACGGTCAGGTCCGTGACCTGGCTGATATTCTTGCCGCCTACCAGGATAGACAGCACCTCAGGTTTCAAACGGGTGCCGTGGCAGTCCGGACAAATATTGCCACTCATAAAAGTTTCCAGGTCCTGGCGCATGCTGTCCGAGAAAGCTTCGCGGTAGCGGCGCTTCAGCAAAGGAATGATGCCTTCCCAGGCTGTCTGGTGCTGGCGGATCTCCCCCTGCAGGTTCTCATACAAAAATTTAAATTTCTCTTCGCCGCTGCCCCACTGCAGCACTTGCTGCACCGCCGGTTTTAAATCATCCCAGCAGTTATCCAAAGTGTAACCGTAATGTTCCAGCATGGCGGCAATCTGTTTCATATGGTAGGACAAAGGATTGTGGCTCACCGCCTCAATGGCTCCGTCCAGGAAACTCTTTTTCGTATCCGGCAGGATGAGCTGCCAGTCATATTCCATGTTCATGCCCAGACCGCCGCAGGAAGGGCAGGCACCGTAAGGAGCATTAAAAGAAAATAAGCGCGGTTCAATTTCCGGTAAACTGATGCCACAATGACTGCAGGCAAAACGCTCGCTGAAGACCAGGGTGTCTTCGGTGGTCTGGCGCTGCTTGCCGGTACTGGGTACGCTGCCGCTGATGGACGCGCCTGCCAGTTTTTTCACTTCCAGCACGCCGCTGCCTAATTTTAAAGCCGTCTCCACGGAATCCGTCAGGCGCTGGGTAATCCCTTCCCGCACCGACAACCTGTCGATGACCACGGAGAGATAATGTTTTTTCTTCTTGTCCAGGTCGATGTCCTCGTCCAGGCTGCGTACCTCGCCGTCCACCAGCATCCTGGCGTAACCGGCCTTGCGCATATGGTCAAAGATATCCTTGTGCTCGCCCTTGCGCCCGTAAATAATAGGCGCCATCACCATGAACTTGGTGCCTGCCGGCAGGGCCAGCACCTGATCCACGATCTGCTGCACCGTCTGGCGCTCAATCAAGCGGCCGCACTGGGGACAGTGAGGCTCCCCGATCCTGGCAAAGAGCAGGCGCAGGTAATCGTAAATTTCCGTGACCGTACCTACGGTACTGCGGGGATTGCGTCCCGCCGTCTTCTGGTCGATAGAAATGGTAGGGCTCAGGCCCTCGATATAATCCACATCCGGTTTGTCCATCTGCCCTAAGAACTGCCGGGCGTAGGCGGACAAACTCTCCACGTAGCGCCGTTGTCCTTCCGCATAGATGGTATCAAAGGCCAGGGAGCTTTTGCCGCTGCCGCTGAGCCCGGTGATAACCACCAGCTTGTCTCTGGGAATCTCCACGTTGATATTTTTTAAATTGTGTTGTCTGGCGCCTTTAATGATTAATTTATTGTGCATCTTTACCCCTGCTTAAAATTTAAACTTTTTTACCTTGGGCAGCATCTTCTCGCCCAGCTTACCTTTCACGATGATGAGCTGATCCCGCAGTTCCGCCGCCCGTTCAAAATCCAGTTCCTTGGCGGCAGCACCCATCTGCTGTTCCAGCTGCTTTGCCAGCTTGGACAGTTCCTTGCTGGACCGCTTGCGCAGGTCCTTAGCATCAAACTTAGCCGTCTCGCTGTCTTCCTCAATCTTGGTCAGCTTAATCAGCTGCCGTTGTTCCTTGTAAATCGTCTGCGGCGTGATGCCGTGTTCCTTATTGTAGGCTTCCTGAATCTGGCGGCGCCGGTTGGTCTCATCGATGGCCCGGGCCATGGAATCCGTGATCCGGTCCGCATACATCACCACATGACCGTGGGCGTTGCGGGCCGCCCGGCCGATAGTCTGTACCATGGAAGTCTCGCTGCGCAGGAAGCCTTCCTTGTCCGCATCCAAAATCGCGATGCAGGAAACTTCCGGCAGATCCAGACCTTCCCGGAGCAGGTTGATGCCTACCAGCACATCAAACTCCCCTTGCCGCAGAGCATCAATAATCTGGGCCCGTTCAATGGTCACGATATCGGAATGCAGGTAGCGCACCCGGATGCCGTCCTGCTTTAAATACTCGGTCAAATCTTCCGCCATGCGCTTGGTCAGCGTAGTGACCAAAGTCCGCTCCCCGGCGGCGGTAGTCTTCTTAATCTCCCCTAACAGATCATCAATCTGTCCCTTGATGGGCCGCACCTCAATCTGAGGATCCAGCAGCCCCGTAGGCCTGATAATCTGCTCCACCACCTGGTCGGCTTTGTTTAACTCGTACTCCGCCGGCGTGGCGCTAATATACAAGGCCTGTTGGATCTGGCTGTTAAACTCGTCAAAGTTCAAAGGCCGGTTGTCCAGGGCGGAGGGCAGACGGAAACCATATTCCACCAGCATCTGCTTGCGGGAACGGTCCCCGGCGTACATGGCCCGCAGCTGAGGCAGGGTCACATGGGACTCATCCACCACCAGCAAAAAATCCTTGGGGAAATAATTAACCAGGGTAAAAGGCGGCTGTCCGGCGGTACGCCCGTCCATATGGCGGGAATAGTTTTCAATGCCGCTGCAGTACCCCATCTCCCCCATCATTTCCAGATCATACTTGGTCCTTTGGGCCAGACGCTGGGCTTCCAGCAGTTTGCCCTGGGAGTTCAGCACCTGCAGCCGGTCTTTCAGCTCGGCCTTGATGCTTTCCATAGCCCGTTCCAGGTTCTCCCGGCTGGTCACATAGTGGGAGGCCGGAAAAATCGCCACATGGGTCCGGTGGCTGAGGACTTCCCCCGTCAGCACATCCACTTCCATGAGCTGGTCCACCTCATCGTCGAACATCTCGATGCGGATGGCCTTTTCGTTATAGCCGGCAGGGATAACCTCGATCACATCGCCCCGCACCCGGAAGGTGCCCCGCTTAAAATCAATCTCGTTGCGGTTGTACTGGATCTCCACCAGCTTTTTCAAGATGGCGTTGCGCTCCACCTTCTGCCCTACCCGCAGGGACAGCACCATGTCGTAATATTCCTGAGGGGCGCCTAAACCGTAAATACAGCTGACGCTGGCCACGATGATCACGTCCCGGCGTTCAAAAAGGGCGCTGGTGGCGCTGTGGCGCAGCTTATCAATCTCGTCGTTGATAGAGGCATCCTTTTCAATGTAGGTATCCGTCTGGGGAATATAGGCTTCCGGCTGGTAATAATCGTAGTAGGAAACAAAGTATTCCACGGCATTTTCCGGGAAGAATGCTTTCAGCTCGCTGGCCAGCTGCGCCGCCAGAGTCTTGTTGTGAGCGATGACCAGGGTAGGCTTGCGTATCTGGTTGATGACCTGGGCCACGGTATAAGTCTTGCCCGTACCGGTAGCGCCCAGCAATACCTGGCTGTGCATGCCCTGCTTTAATCCCTGTACCAGTTTGGCAATGGCCTGGGGCTGGTCGCCCGCAGGCTGGAAAGGTGCCTGTAATTTAAATTCCATATTGGCCTCTTGCTTTATTTATCTTCAATCAATGCTTGCTGTAACTACTTCTAAACCTGCCTGCTAAACGGCACTTACTTTTTTAACAGCAAACCTACCGGGCAGTGATCGCTGCCCAAAACGTCGCTGTAAATCAGGCTGTCCTCAATCCTGTCCGCCCAGCGGTTAGACACCAGCCAGTAGTCAATCCTCCACCCGGCATTATGCTGACGGGCCTTGAACATATAAGACCACCAGGTATACGCCCCCGCCTTATCCGGATACAGATGCCGGAAGCTATCCGTAAAACCGGCGGCCAGCAGTTCTGTGAACTTGACTCTTTCCTCGTCGGTAAAACCGGCGTTGCCCCGGTTGCTCTTAAAATTCTTTAAATCGATGTCATGATGGGCCACGTTCATATCGCCGCACACCAGCACCGGTTTCTTGGCATCCAGGCCCAGCAGATAGGACCGGAAAGCATCTTCCCATACCTGACGGTATCCCAGCCGTTCCAGCTCCCGCTGGGAATTGGGCGTGTACACGTTCACCAGGTAAAACTCCGGGAACTCCGCCGTGATAACCCGGCCTTCCTGGTCATGTTCCTCAATGCCGATGCCGTAGGTAACCGTCAGCGGCTTTGTTTTCGTGAACACCGCCGTACCGGAATAACCTTTTTTCACAGCGCTGTTCCAGTATTCCTGGTAGCCGGGAAAATCAAATTCCGCCTGCTCCCTTTGCATCTTCGTTTCCTGCACGCAGAAAATATCCGCGTCCGCCTGCTTAAAAAAATCCAGGAAGCCTTTATTCATACAGGCCCGCAGCCCGTTCACGTTCCAAGAGATAAGTTTCATCTTTGTCTCCTCCATCTTTGCCTATAATAGTATATTTTAACATTGATAGCCTGTTTTTAAAAGCGAACGGAGTGTAACTTTTCTGGAATATTTCCTGCCGGTACCGGAGACTGCTGTCATCAGCACGGTAAGATGCCTTTTGGCTCTTGCTCTTCCCCAACCGGAGTGATAAAATAATTCAGTAACTAACATTATTTAGAAAGGATGTTGAAAATGTCCCTGCATTTTCTTCTCGATATTGCCATCATCCTGATTGCTGCCAAACTGCTGGCCATGTTGTCCCAGCTGCTGCGTCTGCCTCAGGTGGTAGGCGCTTTGATTGCCGGACTCATCATCGGTCCGTCGGTTTTAAATCTCTTACACGCCACCACCTTTACGGTGCAGGTGGCGGAACTGGGCGTGGTGTTCATCATGTTCACCGCCGGCCTGGAAGTGGACGTGGAAAAACTGAAAGCCATCGGCCGCTCCGGGGTCAAGGTGGCGGTATGCAGCGCCCTGGTGCCTTTCATCATGGGCACCATCCTGAGTACTATCTATAATCGCGGCGACTTTGCCATCCCCGGCAACGTCATCATGCAGAACTGTTTCCTGGGCATCATCCTCATGGCCACCTCGGTCAGTATCACCGTGGCAACCCTGAAGGAGATGGGGCACCTGAACAGCCAGGTAGGCAACACGGTCTTAGCCGCAGCCCTGCTGGACGATATCATCGGTCTCACTTCCCTGGCGATTATTTCCGGCACCGCCGATCCCAGCATCCATTTTTACATGGTCATTTTGAAACTGCTGGGCTACTTCCTGTTCGCCGCCGTGGTGTATGTGGCCAGCACTAAATTTTTACGCTGGTTTGACACCCTCACCGGCGAAAGGGTGGATCAGGAATTATTTCCCACCGTCGGTTTATGCGTCTGCCTGCTGATGGCTTACTGCGCCGAACATTTCTTCGGCGTGGCTGACATCATCGGCGCCTTTACCGCCGGCGTCATCATCCGCCAGAGCGGCCTGGACGAACATGCCATCCATGCCTGCGAGCCCATCTCCAAATTTTTCTTTACCCCCATCTTCTTTGCCAGCATCGGCGTGAAGATGAGCCTCACCGGTATTGATACCCAGCTGCTGCATTTTGCCGGCGCCCTCTTAGCCACCGCCGTGGTCAGCAAGGTGGTAGGTTCCGCCTTAGGCGCTGCCCTGTCCGGCTACAAAGCCAAAGCCTGTCTGCAAACCGGCGTCAGTTTAATCTTCCGCGGCGAGGTAGCCCTCATTGCTGCCAACAAGGCCATGAGCCTGCAGCTCCTGCCGCCGAAATTTTTCAGCGCCATCGTCCTGATGGTGGTGTGCGTGGCGGTCATCACCCCGCTTCTGATGAAGCTGGCCTTTTACGGGGAAAAACCTGCCGGGTCCACCCCGGAAGCGTAAAATTTCTAACCTGTGCCCTTGCACCCTAGCGGTGGCCGGGGCTTTTTTATGATTTTTCCGGCCCGCCGCCAACCGATACAAAAACACCCTGGAACAGCAGCTGCTGTGTACACAGCGCCGCCATCCGCCAGGGTGTTATTTTTTACAGAGATGATGCTGCAACTTATTCTACGGTCACAGACTTAGCCAGGTTCCTGGGTTTATCCACATCACAGCCACGGGTCAGCGCTGCGTAGTAAGCTAACAGCTGCAGCGGCAGGACCGCTAAGAGCGGTGCCAGATACTTGCCCGTCTTGGGAATGTAAATGACATTATCGGCTACCTTATCAATATCATGGTCACCTTCCAGGGCGATAGCGATAACGATAGCTTCCCGGGCCTTAACTTCCTTCAGGTTGCTGATGGTCTTGGGATAAACGTCGGCCTGGGTAGCCAGGACGATAACCGGCACACCTTCCACGATCAGGGCCAGGGTACCGTGTTTCAATTCACCGGCCGCATAAGCTTCCGCATGAATGTAGGAAATTTCCTTGAGCTTCAAAGCGCCTTCCAGGGCTACCGCATAATCCAGGCTGCGGCCCAGGAAGAAAGCATCTTCACAGCTGCCGTACTGGGTAGCGAAGACCTTGATCTGGTCCACGTTTTCCAGCATGCTGTGCAGTTGTTCCGGAATCTTTTTCAGATCCTGGGTCAGCTGCTTAGCCAGGGTCTTATCCAAGGTGCCGCGCAGGTTGCCGACATAGATAGCCAGCATCAGCATCACGATCAATTGGGTAGTATACGCTTTCGTGGAAGCCACGGCAATTTCCGGGCCGGCATAGGTATAAACAACCTGCTGCGCTTCCCGGGAAATGGAAGAACCTACCACGTTGGTCACGGCCAAAGTACGGGCGCCTAAACGTTTCGCTTCCCTCAGGGCCGCCAGGGTATCGCTGGTCTCGCCGGACTGGCTGATGACGATCATCAGGGTATGAGAGTCCACCAGGGGGTCACGGTAACGGAACTCGCTGGCAATATCTACTTCCACCGGGATGCGGGCAAACTTTTCCAGATAATACTTGCCCACGATGCCGGCATGATAAGCCGTGCCGCAGGCCACGATATAAATCTTGTGAATATCTGCGAACGCATCCTTGGTCCAGTTCAGCTCGTGGAAGGTAATCTCCCCTTCCTTCTTGCCGACGCGGCCGGTCATGGTATCGCGGATCGCCTTGGGCTGCTCGTAAATCTCTTTCAGCATAAAATGCTGGAAACCACCTTTTTCAGCAGCTTCGGCATTCCAGGTTACTTCGTACACTTTCTTGGTGATGGGCACGCCGTCAATGTTCTGCACCCACACGCCATCCTTGGTAACGGTGGCAATCTCGCCGTCGCTCATGATATAGGTACGGCGGGTATGGGCAATGATCGCCGGAATATCGGAAGCGATGAAGTTTTCCCCTTCGCCTAAGCCGATGATCAGCGGATTATCCTTTTTTGTGCAGATCAGCTTATCCGGTTCCTTGGCGCACATGAAGACGAAGGAATAAGAACCCTCGATCATGCGCAGCACTTTCTTGACGGTGCTTTCAAAATCGCCGTCGTACTGGTCGGCCAGTAAATGAGCCACCACTTCCGTATCCGTCTCGGACAGGAACTTATGACCCTTAGCCTGTAAATCTTCTTTTAACTTTAAATAGTTTTCGATGATGCCGTTATGCACGACCACGAACTGGCCGCTTTCATCAGCATGGGGATGGGCGTTACGGTCAGAGGGACGGCCATGGGTAGCCCAGCGGGTATGACCGATACCCACTGTACCTTTCGGCTCGTGGCCCTTAATCTTAATCCGCAGGTCCGCCAGACGGCCTACGCATTTTTCAATGGTAATCTTACCTTTGTTATACACAGCGATACCGGCGGAATCATAACCGCGGTATTCCAACTTACTCATGCCATCCAGTAAAAACGGAGCAGCTTGTTTATCTCCAACATAACCAACAATGCCACACATAGTGTGTCCTCCTCAATTTTATTTACCAGATCCTGCCGCTGCAATTTCTGTGCCTGCGTTACCGCAGGGATTTGTGTTGCAGTTTATGGCGTACAGGCCGCCAGAAGGCATCCGCTGACTGTTCGATGAGCCTTCTCCTCGTCTACCGCGATGCGGTACTTGCGCTCTTGACCTCTTCCCGATGGCTGCTTCCTCCTAAAAGCAAGCCGCGTAGGTCTGGTAACCAACGCGGCGTCACAGAAGGTCGGTATTATTTTACTATATTTAGGAACCACCGTCAAATATGGCGGTTTTGTGAACAATTATGCTTCAAGCCAAAGACTTGCTGACCACATCCGCAATGGTGCCGGCCAGGTTTTCCAGCTCTATCTGGTTGGGACCTTCCGCCATGATGCGGATGAGCGGTTCCGTACCGGAAGCCCTCACCAGGATCTGCCCGTTGTCACCTAACTGAGCCGCAGCTGCCGCTACGGCTTTCTTAATATCCGGATGCTGGTCCCAGCCGTTCTTATCCTTAACCCGGACATTCACCAGGACCTGGGGATAACGTTTCATGAGCCGGCCCAGTTCGGACAGACGTTTATTGTTGTTGACCATGGCGCCTAACAGCTGCACCGCCGTCAACATCCCGTCGCCGGTCTTGGCAAACTCGGAGAAGATAATATGGCCGGACTGTTCGCCGCCCAGGTTGTAACCATGCTTGAGCATCTCTTCCAGCACGTAACGGTCGCCCACCGCCGTCTTCGCGGTCTGGCCGCCCAGTTCCTTAAAGGCTTTGTGCAGGCCGATATTGCTCATGACCGTCACTACCAGCATGTTATCTTTTAACTTCTTGCGTTTCATCAGTTCCAGGGCGCAGATGAGCATGATCTGGTCGCCGTCCAGGGCTTCGCCCCGTTCGTCCACGGCCAGCAGCCGGTCTGCATCACCGTCGTTAGCCAGGCCCACGTTAGCGCCGTATTCTACTACTTTCATGCGCAGCGCTTCCAGATGGGTGGAGCCGCAGCCGTTATTGATGTTGGTACCGTTAGGTTCGTCAAAGATGGGAATAACTTCGGCGCCCAGGGTGCGCAGGATTGTCGGCGCAATATGACTGTTGGCGCCGTTGGCGCAATCCATGACCACCTTGAGGCCGTTCAATTTGCAGGGAGCGCTGGCTACGATATGCTTAATATAAAGGATATCCATGCCGTCATCACGGATGACCTGTCCTACGGAAGAACCGCTGGGAGCAGCGCTGTAATCAATGGGAGCCGCCACGATGGCCGCAATCTCGTCCTCTACTGCATCCGGCAGCTTGTGACCGGATTTAGAGAAAAATTTAATGCCGTTATCTTCAAAAGGATTATGGGAAGCAGAAATAACCACGCCCGCATTAGCACCCACCTGCTCCGTCAGATAAGAAATAGCCGGCGTGGGGATCACACCCAGCAGATGAGCATTGCCGCCGGCGCTGCAGATTCCTGCTGCCAGGGCGCTTTCCAGCATGGTACCGGAGAGCCTGGTATCACGGCCGATGATAATCTTAGGAGTCTTGGTCTCTCTGCCAAAATATTGGGCGGCTGCACGACCCAGCTTAAAAGCCAGTTCCGGTGTTAAACCGGTATTGGCCACACCGCGCACGCCATCTGTTCCGAATAAACGCATTTCACATTGCCTCCACTAACTAAAATAATGTTGTTATTATATCCTGTACCAGGTAATTATACAAGAGGTGCATACTGAGCCATGATGGCCCGGGCCACATGGTAGCCGTCCAGGGCCGCGCTCATGATGCCGCCGGCATAACCGGCGCCTTCGCCGCAGGGATACAAACCCCGGTGCGTCACCGACACATAATCCCGGCCGCGCAGGATACGCAGCGGTGCCGAGGTCCGTGTCTCCACGCCGGTCAAAAGACCCCTGGGTCCGGCAAAACCGTCCAGCTTCCTGCCAAAGGCAGTCAGCCCTAATTTCAGGGTGCTGGTCACATAGGCCGGTAAAACTTTATCCAGGGCAGAAGCCTTGACCCCTGGTAAATAACTGGGCGCCACCACCGGCTGGTCCGTACCCGTCAGGACCGGTGCCGTGCCCGCCAAAAAGCTGGCCACGCTTTGGGCCGGAGCAGTATAGTTATGCCCGCCGGCCGCAAAAGCCAGTTGTTCGTACGTTCTCTGAAAAGCCACGCCGGCCAGGGGATCCGTGCCAAAATCCGCCGGACCCACATTCACTACCAGGGCGCTGTTGGCCACGCCGGAATCACGCTGGTATAAACTCATGCCGTTGACTACCACGCCGCCGCTTTCCGAAGCCGCGGCTACCACCTTGCCGCCGGGGCACATGCAGAAAGAATAGGCCGTCCGCTTTCCCTCCGGCGTATGATAGATCAACATATAATCCGCCGGTCCCAGACGCTTATCGCCTGCAAAAGTTCCGTACTGCGCCTTATCAATCAGCCGCTGGGGATGCTCCACCCGGAGGCCGATGGCAAACGCTTTGGCTTCCAGGCCGATACCCTGCGCCTGTAATGCCGCATAAGTATCCCGGGCGCTATGCCCGCAGGCCAGGACCACCGCCTGGGTAGCCAGGCTGGTACCATCCCCCAGTTCCAGACCGGTCAAAACCCCGTCCCTGGTCTTAAAGCCAGTGACCTGGCTTTCGTAGCGAATCTCGCCGCCACGAGCCGTGATCTGCTGCAGCAGCCCTGTCACCATGGCCCGCAGCTTATCCGTACCCACATGAGGTTTTTGTTCCGTTAAAATCGTGGCCGGTGCTCCCGCCGCTACAAAAGCCTGCAGGATATCCGCCATCACCGGGTCGTTGACCCGGGTGGTTAATTTGCCATCCGAAAAAGTACCGGCACCGCCGGCGCCAAACTGCACGTTGGAAGCAGGATTGAACTTGCCCTGCTGCCAGAAAGCCTGCACATCCTGCACCCGGTGGGCCAGGTCTTTGCCTCGTTCCAGCACTAAGGGCCTGTAACCGTACTTAGCCAGTTCCAGCGCCGCCACCAACCCGGCCGGGCCGGCGCCAATCACTACCGGGCGCTCCGTCAGCCGGGCACTGCCCAGCACCGGCGCTACCGGTACGGCGGGCTGATACACGCTTACATCCGTCTGCCGCATCAGCCTGGATTCCAAACGTGCCGGCACCTCAACCTCGGCCAGCACGTGGTAATTTAAACAAATTTCTTTTTTATGCCGGGCATCCACAGCCTTACGCAGTACCTGTACCTTCGCTAAATCCCGTGCCGGTACGCCCAGCTTCTTGGCTACTGCCGCTGCTAAAGTCACATCATGCAGCAGCGACAAGCGCACATTATTAATTCTTAACAGCATCCTGACTGGTCCTTCTCCTTACCTTATACCCGCAGCTTATTCTTTTTCCACGGACAAACGCACTTCCACATTATGGGTATCGCTGACAAAACCTTCCGGTAATTCCAGCGCTACCTTTACCGCCATGTTGCCGTTGACCTTGCTTAAATCCACCGGTGCCGTGGCAATAGCCGTAGTCTTTTCCAGCGTAGAAGGCGGCGCCGTCACTTTCAGCTGTGCCGGTACCAGTTCCACCTTGGCCAGCTTCAAGCCCGCCGGCAGGGTGCCGGTCAGATTAGCTTTCACACTGACGTCCGTGGTCACCAGCTGGTGTACCATCTTAGCTTCTACGGCCGCTACGGCCGGTTCTACGACCAGATCCGGCATCTCAATGCCATCCGTGCCTACCGCTACCAGGTTAATATGCGCGGTAAAATCGTCTTTACGTTCCGTAATATCCAGCGGCGCAATGACGCGTTCCACCGCATCTACCCTGTGGGCAGCGCCTTTAACCTTAACTTCGGTAGGGGTAACCACCCGCCGGCCTACCGTCAGGTCTGCCGCCGGGATACCCACGATGCGCGTGGTCACAGGCAAAGTCTTTTCCTTGCTCACGTCAATATACAGGTTCACGACCTTCGGACTGATCTCCAGTACTTCCCCCTTGGGGAAATCACAGGCCACGGTCACAGCGTGCTGGCCTACCTTCATATTCTCCAGGTTCAGATAAGCCGTAATGGTCTCCGGATTAATATCACCCAGGATACTGCGGCTGCTGCGCACCTTCACATTCACCTTGGTCGGCGCGTTAAACACCAGCATGCCGGACTGCAGCCCCCTGGTCTCCAGGTTCACCACGAAACTGCGCTCGATGATAGGATTCTGCTCGTTCATCACGTACAGCCACAAACAGCAGGCCAGGACCACGCATAAAATACGCGGCAGCCAGTTATTTTCCGTCACATAGTTTCTCATTGTCTACCACCCTGGAACCGTCGCCGTAACTGTTCCAATAAACCCGCTTTCGGTTTCAGCTGGGTCATGATGCCGGCGCGGAGTAATTCCTTCACATCGTCCGCCTGCAGGTAACGTAACAGCTCGCCGTTCTTGGCTAGGGAAATCGTACCGGTCTCTTCACTGACTACCAGCACAATGGCATCGGACTGCTCCGAGATACCCAGAGCGGCACGGTGCCTGGTCCCCAGTTCCTGACTCAGGTTGCGTGCGTCCGTTAAAGGCAGCAGGCAGCTGGCGGCTACGATGCGTTTGCCGCGGATAATAACCGCGCCATCATGCAGCGGCGTGTCCTTTTCAAAAATATTCAGCAGCAGGCTGTCGCTGACCAGACCGTCAATCTGCACGCCGGTCTCAATGCGTTCCTCCAGGCCGGTTTCACGTTCAAAGACAATCAAGGCGCCTACCTTACGCTGGCTCATCACTACCGCCGCGCTGGTCACAGCACCGATTACTTCTTCCAATTCCTGCTCATCCAGTTCCGCCGCCTTATGGAACAAACGGCCGCGGCCAATCTGCTCCAGGGCCCGGCGCAGTTCCGGTTGAAAGACTACCGGCAGGGCAATCATCACTACCGTCATCAATTTTTCTAAGATCCAGTTGATCACGTGCAGGTTCAGCCAGCGGCTGAGCACCATTAAAAATACCAGCACGATCAGGCCTTTTACCAAGGCTGCCGCACGGGTATGCTTTAACATCAGATAGATGCGGTAGAGGAAATACGCCACCAGGGCGGTATCAATCACATCCAGGATGCCTATAGTTTTTACGATTCCCTGTATCTGTAAGAGCAAAAGTTCCACCGGACCTTTCGTCACTAAACTTTCTAATAACTTATTATATCAAAAACCGCGGCCCCGTACCATAGGCAAATGTAAAACTACCGTGAAAAAACGGAAAATTTCCCCGGAGGCATCCTCCGCACGGTGTTCGCCGCCGCCCTCTCTCCTTGCTCCTGGAAAAACAAAAACAGGTCCCGGCACTCCTCCTGCCGGAACCTGCTTAAATTTACCAGATACTTATCTTACAGACGTTCCTGTAACTGCGCCAGCGCTTGAGACTGGGCTGTAAGAATCTTTTTGCCGTTGGCCAGTTGCTTTTTATTCTCAGCAAAAGCAGGGCCGCCGTAGGAAATCCTGGCTGCCACGCAATGCTCGGGAGCCAAAGCTGTCAATAAATCCTTGGCAAACAAAGGCGAGAACTTTCTATATTCTGCCAGGGTCATATCCACCAGGAACTTGTGTTTCTTGATGGCATAAGCCACACATTTACCTACCACCGCATGGGCCTGGCGGAAAGGCAAACCTTTGCGCACCAGATAATCTGCCAGATCCGTAGCATTAGAAAAGTCCTGATGCACGGCGGCCGCCATCCGGTCCACGTTCACCGTCATGGTGGTCAGCATGTCCGCATACACAGCCAGGCTGAATTTCACCGTGTCGATAGCATCGAACAAACCTTCCTTGTCTTCCTGCAAATCTTTATTATAGGTCAAAGGCAAACCTTTTAAAGTCGTGAGCATAGCCAGCAGGTGGCCGTACACCCGGCCGGTCTTGCCCCGTACCAGTTCGGCGATATCCGGATTCTTTTTCTGAGGCATCATGGAAGAACCGGTGGCAAAAGCATCATCCAGTTCAATGAAACCAAACTCCGTGCTGCTCCAGAGGCACATCTCCTCGCTAAAACGGCTGAGATGCATCATCAAGGTAGCAGAGAAATTTAAAAAGTCCAGGATATAATCCCGGTCGCTGACCGCATCCATGCTGTTGGGATAGACCACCGCAAAATTTAATTCCTTAGCCACCTGGAACCGGTCAATGGGGAAAGTGGTGCCGGCAATGGCACCTGCTCCCAGAGGCATCATATCCGCCCCGTCCCAGACGCTTAAGAGTCTGCGGAAATCCCGCTGCAGCATATTGAAATAGGCCAGCAGATGATGACAGAAAGTGATGGGCTGCGCCCGCTGTAAATGAGTGTAGCCCGGCATCAGGGTCTTGGTATGAGCCTTAGCCACTGTCAGCAGCGCCTGTTCAAACTTGAGCAGCAGTTCCGCCACCTCTACTACTTCCCGCTTCACATACAGGTGCATGTCCAATGCCACCTGGTCGTTACGGCTCCTGGCCGTATGCAGCCTGGCACCGGCATCACCAATCCGTTCCGTAAGCCTGGCTTCGATGTTCATATGGATATCTTCCAGGTCCGTGGCAAAGTCAAACTTGCCGGCCTCGATATCCTTCAGGATGCCCTGCAGACCTTTGACGATCGCCTGGGCATCTTGCTTAGAGATAATGCCGCACTGCGCCAACATCCGGGCATGGGCCATACTGCCCCTGATATCCTCGTGATACAGGCGCTTATCAAAACTGATGGACGCGTTGAATGCGTCCACCAGTTCATTGGTATTCTTACTGAATCTGCCACCCCAAAGCTTGGCCATTATTTTAAATTACCCTTTTTCATCATTGCTCTCACAGCCAGAGGCAGGCCGAACAGGTTGATGAAACCGGTAGCGTCCGCCTGGTTGTACACTTCGTCTTCGCCGAAGGTTACATATTCCTGGCTATAGAGGGAGTATTTAGATTTAGCGCCGGCGCTGATAATGTTGCCTTTGTACAGCTTAACCTTCACGGTACCGGTCACGGTCTTCTGAGTCTCAGCCACGAAAGCATCCAGGGCTTCCCGGAGGCCGCAGAACCATTTGCCGTCATAAACCAGTTCCGCATACTTGACTGCCACCAGTTCCTTGTAGTGGTAAGTATCGCGGTCCAGGCACAGGTTTTCCAGTTCGTTATGCGCGTAGTAAATGATGGAGCCGGCCGGAGTTTCATACACGCCACGGCTCTTCATGCCTACCAGACGGTTTTCTACCATATCGCTGATGCCGACGCCGTTGCGGATACCGATAGCATTCAGGGTTTCCACGATCTTCGCCGGGGTCATCTTCTTGCCGTTGACAGCTACGGGCACGCCTTCCTTAAAGTCCAGGGTTACGTACTCAGCCTTATCAGGAGCCGTTTCCGGTGTCTTGGTCACGATAAAGAGCGCATCCTTGGGAGCGTTCCAGGGATTCTCCAGGTCGCTGCCTTCATGGCTCAGATGCCACATGTTGCGGTCCATGGAGTAGTCATTTTCCTTAGTCACGGGTACCGGAATATTGTGAGCTTTGGCGTAATCGATCTCTTCATCGCGGGACTTGATGGTCCATTCACGCCAGGGAGCGATAATCTTAATCTGGGGAGCCAGGGCATGTACGGACAGTTCAAAACGTACCTGGTCATTACCCTTGCCGGTAGCACCGTGGGCAATGGCATCCGCCTTTTCCTTTTCCGCGATCTCTACCAGTTTCTTGGCGATGAGCGGACGGGCAAAAGAGGTACCCAGCAGATATTTCTTTTCGTAAACAGCACCGGCCTTCACGCAGGGCCATACGTAATCTTCGATGAACTCTTCTTTCAAATCCAGGATGTAGCACTTGCTGGCGCCGCTCTTCAGAGCCTTGTCATGTACGGGTTTCAGTTCGTCGCCCTGACCCAGGTCAGCACAAACGGCGATGACTTCGCAACCTTTATAGTTTTCTTTTAACCAGGGAATGATGATAGAAGTATCCAGACCACCGCTGTAAGCCAGTACAACTTTCTTCACGGTTTTCTTGGGAGCAGAAACCTTAGCTGCTGCTACCTTCTTGGTCTTCTTTGCTGCTGCTTTCTTGGGAGCAGCTTTCTTTACTGCTACCTTCTTCACTGTCTTTGCCTTTGCCATTTACAAAAAGCCTCCTTAAATTTCTTGCCTGTCTTGTTACAGGTCAGCACCAAATTAATGCTAGTTGCTATTGTACCATTAATTAAGAAAAATTTCTATAGTTTTATACAGTTTTTTTGTATTTTTATTTTTACAATCTTTCATCGCTCATGAGCAGCGCCATAATGGCTTTCTGCACATGCAGCCGGTTTTCCGCCTGGTCAAAGACCACGGAATGAGGTCCCTCAATCACGTCTTCCGTAATTTCTTCGCCCCGGTGTGCCGGCAGGCAGTGGAGCACGATACATTCCGGACGGGCCACATCCAGAAGTTTTTGGTTAATCTGGTAACCGCCCAGCGCTTTAATACGCTCTGCCCTTTCATCTTCCTGGCCCATGCTGGCCCAGACATCAGTGTAGAGGATATCGGCGCCTTTAGCCGCCGTCAGTAAATCTTCTTCCACCGTGATGGAGGCGCCGGTCAATTTGGCATCTTCCTGAGCCTGTTTCACGATATGGGGATTAGGCTGATAGCCTTTGGGGCTGGCGCAGACCATATGCATACCGACCTTGGCGCAGGCAAACATCAGCGAATGGGCCATGTTATTACCGTCGCCTACAAAGACCAGCTTGCGGCCTTTTAAAACTTTCTGATGTTCCTGAATAGTAAACAGGTCCGTCAGTGCCTGGCAGGGATGCAGTAAATCCGTCAGGCCGTTGATCACGGGGATGCTGGCATACTTGGCCAGTTCCAGCACGGATTCGTGAGAAAAGGTACGGATCATAATGCCATCCACCATGCGGCTGAGCACCCGGGCCGTATCCCGTACCGGTTCGCCCCGGCCGATCTGGCTGGCCTGGTCGCTTAAATAAATTGGATGACCGCCCAGCTGGTGGAAACCGGTTTCAAAGGACACACGGGTCCTGGTAGAAGCCTTGCTGAAAATCATGACCAGGGTTTTACCTTTGCAATACTCATGGGGTTCCCCGGCTTTCTGTTTCCTTTTTAACTTGGCCGCTACATCCAGGATGGTGGCCACCTCGCCCACGCTTAAGTCATGGACGGAAATTAAATCTTTATTTTTTAAACCCATATTCTCAGTCCCTCATTAAAATTTGGCCAGAGCCTGATCCAAGATAGCCACAGCCTCATCAATTTCTTTTTCCGTCACGATCAGCGGCGGTACTAAACGGATTACCGTATCGGCGGTACAGTTAACGATCAAGCCTTTATCCAGGCACGCGGTAACTACCTGGCCGCCCTTTTTCTTTAAATCCATGCCTAACAGCAGACCTTCGCCGCGCACTTCCTTCACCTTATCCGGATACTTGGCGGCCAGTTTCTGCAGCTGCGCTTTAAAGTAACGGCCCTTGGCTACCACCTTGTCCGCCATGTTCTCGCTCTTCAAGGTGCTGAGCGTGGCAAAGACCGCAGCGCAGGCGATGGCGTTGCCGCCAAAGGTGCTGCCATGGTCGCCGGGAGCAAAGACATGGGCATATTTCTCATCCACACAGAAACCGCCTACCGGGAAACCGCCGCCGATGCCTTTCGCGAAAGTCATCACATCCGGTTTCACACCGTAGAGCATATAGGCAAACCATTTACCGCTGCGGCAGACACCGCACTGTACCTCGTCATAAATCAGGAGCGCGTGGTATTTATCGCACAATGCCCGCACGCCCTGCAGATATTCCTTGGTAGCCGGATGTACGCCGCCTTCGCCCTGAATGGGTTCCAGCAGCACGGCGCACACTTCGTCGTCCATGGTCTCTTCCAGTTCTTTTAAATCGCCGTAGTTCACAAACTCGTGACCAGCCGGCAGCGGGCCATAGCCGACCCGGTAATGTTCATGACCGGTAGCCGCCAGGGTATCAAAAGTACGGCCGTGGAAAGATTCCTCGGCACTGATGATCTTGTACTTGCAGGGATCCTGGCTGACACCAAATTTACGCGCCAGTTTCATGGCGCCTTCGTTGGCCTCCGCGCCGCTGTTGGCAAAAAAGACCCGGTCAAAACCAGTGACCTCGCTGACCAGCTTCACGGCCTTCGCCTGAATATCGGTATAAAAGATATTGGAGCAGTGGGTCAACTTAGCCGCCTGCTCGCTTAAAGCTTTCACCAGCACCGGATGGGCATAACCCAGGGCATTCACGGCTATACCGCCTAAAAAGTCCAGATAAGCCTTGCCTTCAGCATCATACAGATAACAGCCTTTGCCATGGGTAAAAGCTACCTTGTATCTGGAGAACACGGGCAAATAATATTTGTCGGTCTCCGCGATAATCGTTTTACTATCCATCGTTCCCCTCCACAACTTACAGCGCTTGCAGCCGCTGCTTATTTCGTAACGACTTCCTTGACCACTTCCGTGCCGATACCTTCATCGCTGAAAATCTCGGACAGGATGGTATGTTCGGCGCGGCCGTCGATGATATGCGCCTTCTTGGCGCCGCCGCTCAGGGCGGTGATGCAGGCTTTAACCTTGGGAATCATGCCGCCGTCAATGCTGCCGCGAATAATCAGTTCCTGTGCCTTTTCAAAGGACAGGGTAGAAATAAAGCTGTTCTCATCTTTATAATCAGCATAAATGCCTTTCACATCGGTGAGGATCAAAAGCTTTTCGGCTTTCAGGGCGCCGGCAACCTCACCGGCCACGCTGTCCGCATTAATATTGTAAGTCTCGCCGGTAGTGCCGACGCCGGTAGGAGCGATGACCGGGATGTACCCGTTATCTAAGAGTACTTCCAGCAGGCCCGTGTTTACTTTTTCCACGTTGCCCACGTAACCGATATCTACCAGGTTAACCTCGCCGTTCTCATACACATCGGCTAAATGCTTCTTCGCCACGATCAGCTTGGCATCCTTGCCGTTTAAACCTACGGCACAGCCGCCCAGAACATTCAGGCGCGCTACCAGGTCCGTATTAATCTTGCCTACCAGGGCCATCTCGGCAATACCTACGCTCTCAGCGTCGGTAACTCTCAGACCGCTGACGAAACGGGATTTCTTACCGGCCTTGGCTAACATCGAAGTAATTTCCGGGCCGCCGCCGTGTACTACGACCGGGCGCAGACCGGCGCATTGCAAAAAGACAATATCCTGTAGGACCTTGGTTTTGATGTCCTCGTTAATCATGGCGTTACCGCCGTACTTAACCACTACCGTCTTGCCTTTAAAATCTCTCAGATACGGTAAAGCTTCCACCAAAACTTGAATGTCCTCATTACGTAACATGCCCATTCCTCCTCGCATTTGTGCTAAATAAATTTCTCAGGTATGATACTCACCATTAATTTTAACATATTCATAACTAAAATCACAGGTCCAAACCGTAGCCTTACTGGTACCCACGCCTAAATCCACCGTCATGGAGATAGCGTGCTCCGCCATGGTAGGCGCCAGCAATTTTAAATCCACATTTTTATTGAGCCCGTTTTCCACCAGGCGGATCTTGCCGATATCCAGGTTTAATTTATCCGGATCCAGGGCTGCCCCGCTATAACCGGCGGCGCAGGCGATACGTCCCCAGTTGGGATCCTTGCCAAAGAAAGCGGTTTTTACCAGAGGCGACTTGGCAATGGTCATAGCTGCTAACTTCGCATCGGCAAAAGAAGCCGCGCCCACCACGTTCACTTCCAGGAACTTAGTGGCGCCTTCGCCATCGTCTGCGATCATCTTGGCCAGATCCTGGGCTACGGCCAGTAAGGCTGCGTAAAATTCTTTAAATCCTGCCTGTTCCCGGGTCGTAATTTTCTTATTCCCGGCCAGGCCGTTCGCCAGCACGATCATAGAATCGTTGGTACTGGTATCACCGTCTACCACCACCATGTTAAAACTCTGGTCGGCGATTTCTTTCACCAGCGGTTTTAAGAGCGCACTGTCCACCGCTGCGTCCGTGGTGATAAAGGTCAGCATGGTGGCCATGTTGGGATGGATCATGCCGCTGCCTTTGGCGATGCCGGCCACGGTAACTTTCTTGCCGTCAATCTCTGTCTCGTAGGCCACATGTTTCAAATAGGTATCCGTGGTCTGGATGGCCTTGGCACAAGCTTCACCGTGGGCCGCCGAATTATCCAGCTGCTGCGCCACATCCTGTAAACCCTGAGCCAGTTTTGCCATGGGCATGAACTGCCCGATGACGCCGGTGGAACATACGTAAATATCTTCCGGCTGCGCCCCGATAGCTGCCGCTGTCAGGCGCTGCATCTCCCGGGCATCTTCCAAGCCCCGTTTACCGGTAGAAGCATTGGCACAGCCTGCATTGACAGCAATGGCGCTGGCAGTGGCGCGTCGCGCTACTGCCCTGGATACCAGGACCGGCGCCGCACATAATTTATTAGTAGTAAATACCGCACCGGTAGCCGCCGGTACCGTACTTTTAATGATGGTCACATCCAGATTACCGCTGGCTTTGATGCCAGCCTTTACTGCTGCGGTGACAAAACCCTGGGGGGTTGTCACCCACCCGTCCAACTTTTTCATCAGCCAGACCTCCTCCAATTTATAATCAGGGATACACAGGTAATTGCTTGAGTCCTGTGTTTTCCGGGAAACCAAAGAGCACGTTCATGTTTTGTACCGCCTGACCGGCGGCGCCCTTCACTAAATTATCCAGACAGCTCATGACGATGACCCTGCCGGTACGTGCATCCAGCTGCCAGCCCAGATCTACAAAGTTGGAAGCCCGCACGTTCTTCAGTTCCGGGCAGGCGCCCTGCCCCCGCAGGCGGATAAAATATTCGCGGCCGTACAAAGTCTGGAAAGCATCGTTAACCTGGGCTGCGGTCACGCCCGGTTTCAGCATGGCGTAACAGGTGGCCAGGATGCCCCTGTCCAGAGGCAGCAGGTGCGGCGTAAATTGCAGCACCACCGGTTTTCCGGCAAACTCACTGTAAATCTGTTCTATCTCCGGCGTATGGCGGTGCGTAGCCACCCCGTACGCTTTATAATTTTCATTGACCTCGCAGTACAGGCTGCCCATCTTCAAGCTGCGGCCGGCACCGGTAGTACCGCTGGCCGCATCGATGACGATGCCCTCCGTCTCAATCAGACCGGCTTTCAGGAGCGGCACCAGCGCCAGGATGCTGGTAGTCGTATAACAGCCGGGGTTAGCCACAATCTGCGCCCCTTTGACCTGGTCGCGGTACAGTTCTGTCAAACCGTAAACCGCTTTAGTTTCCGGATCCTCGTGCTTAATCTTGTACCATTTTTCGTAGACGCTGATATCCTTAAAGCGGTAGTCCGCGCTGAGGTCGATAAACTTGACCTGCTTCCCCCGCAGGGCTTTGCCAATCTTCATAGCGTGTCCCTGGGGCAGGGCCGCAAAAATAACATCGCTGGCCGCAGCAACCTTGTCCAGGTCTGCCAGACTGGCCAGTTCCAGCTCCACATGATCTTTTAAATGCGGATACATGGCGGTAATCTTTTCCCCCGCGCTGCTCTCCGAAGTAATATAGGCTAACTCCACCTGCGGATGACCGGTTAAAAGCCGGAGCAGTTCCGCACCTGCATAACCTGTTGCGCCAATAACGCTTGCCTTCATCTCCATCCTCCTTTGGACTTTCATAATTATACACGGCAAAAAAATAAGGGTCTGCTCCCGGGAACCCAGGCACCAGTACCTGCCCCACCGGGTAAAAAATATATTTTGTATGTGAGTATTGTACACCCAAAGCGGCCGCTTGCAAAGCAAAATTTTTGGCTAAAACCGTCTCCTTTGTAACACATCTTTCCAAAACCGTTATTTCTTGGTAAAATAAGAAAAGAAATGCGACGGCAGCAAAGCCGTACGAGGTAAATATGCGTAGACATCCTGCAGCTAAAAAACATCATATCCTGGGTAAAATCATCCTGCTTCTGCTACTCCTGGTAGCAGCTTATGCCGGTTATATTTATTTTATGGGTCCCCAGCCAGCCCCGAGTGTCCAAGTACCCGGCGCCCTTACGAAGCAAACCGACGCTCTCAAGCAAAAACTGCCCGCGGATTTACCCCAGAAGGCAGGTGCCGTAGCCGCAACGGGCCGGGAAGTAGGCAAGACGGTTAAGACCGGTGCCACGACATTGATGGAAAAAATCCATACCGTCATGTACATCGACCAGACCATTGCCGCGAAACGGCGCTCTCCCCAGTGGGTACCCCTGGCCCAGATTCCCAAGCAGACCCAGGACGCGCTCCTGGCCATTGAGGATCACGATTTTTATAATCACGGCGCCCTGGATATCAGCAGTATCGCAAGAGCCATGCTGGTCAACGCTACAGCCGGCGAGATCGTAGAAGGTGGCAGCACCATCACCCAGCAAATGGTGAAAAACCTTTTCTTAAGCGACGAGCAAAGCTTATCCCGCAAGGCTGAAGAAGCCACCATCGCCTTCCTGATTGAGCACCGCTACACCAAACAGGAAATCCTGGAACTGTACCTGAACACTACCTATTTAGGCTCCGGAGCCTACGGCATCAAGGAAGCGTCCCAGACCTATTTTAACAAGGCTCCCAAAAATTTAGGCTTAGGTGAAAGCTGCATGCTGGCTGCCATGCCTTATGCTCCCAGTGCCCTTAATCCTTTTAAGAATCCGGCCGGTTGTGCCAAACGTATGCGTCTGGTCCTGACCAGCATGGAAAAATATAACCTGGTCAGCAAGGCAGCAGCAGATCAAGCCAGGTTCGCCGGCGTCACCTTAAAGGACGGCAAGTTCTTAAGTTTCATCGATAAATAAAACCACGCAAAAAGACATCCCCTACGCTGCCGTAAGGGATGTCTCTTATTTTTTAACTTTTAATGCTTAAGCACCGGTACTTATAAAACTTGCATCAATGGTGGAACAACCGGAGGCCCGTCATGGCCATGGCGATATGATACTTGTCGCAGGTCTCGATGACATTATCATCCCGGATAGAACCGCCGGCCTGGGCGATAAAATCTACGCCGCTGCGGTGCGCCCGTTCAATATTGTCGCCAAAGGGGAAGAAGGCATCGCTGCCCAAAGCCACCCCGTGTAATTTTTGCAGCCAGGCTTTCTTGTCCGCCTTGGTCAGCGGCGCCGGCTTAGTGGTAAAGAACTGCTGCCAGGTTCCCTCGGCCAGCACGTCCTCGTAGTCATCGGAAATATATACATCTATGGTGTTGTCCCGGTCCGGACGGCGGATGCTCTCTTTAAAGGGCAGCGCCAGAACCTGGGGATGCTGACGCAGCCACCAGTTGTCGGCCTTGTTGCCTGCCAGGCGGGTGCAGTGCACGCGGCTCTGCTGGCCGGCGCCCACCCCGATGGTCATGCCGTCTTTCACATAGCAGACCGAATTGGACTGGGTATATTTTAACACGATCAGGGAGATTAAAAGATCCCGGGCGGCAGCTTCCGGAATGTCCTTATTCCGGGTCGGCCGGTTCTGGAGCAGGTCCAGGGTAATCTTGGCGTTGTTGCGTTCCTGCTGGAAAGTGACGCCGTAAACTTCCTTAGTCTCGATGGGATTAGGCACATAAGCAGGATTAATCTGCAGCACACAGTAGCTGCCTTTACGTTTGCTCTTCAGGATGGCCAGGGCCTCATCGGTGTAACCGGGAGCGATGATGCCGTCCGACACTTCCCGTTTTAACAGCGTAGCCGTTTCTTTATCGCAGATGGCGGAAAGAGCTACGAAATCGCCGTAGGAACTCATCCGGTCCGCACCCCGGGCACAGGCATAGGCACAGGCCAGCGGGGACAGTTCCAGATCGTCCACATAATAAATCTTTTTTAAGGTGGCGCTCATCTCCGTAGCCACAGCCGCGCCGGCCGGGCTGACATGTTTAAAAGAAGCAGCCGCTACCTTACCCGTAGCCGCCTGTAATTCCTTAACCAGCTGGTAGCTGTTCAGCGCGTCCAGCAGATTAATATAACCGGGACGCCCGTTCAAGACCGTGATAGGCAGGTCGCTGCCGTCTTTCATGAAAACCTTGGCCTGAGCCTGGTTCGGATTGCAGCCATACTTTAAAGCTAACTCTTTCACTTTCCCGACCTCCTTAAAATAAAAACACCGACACTCCGGGTGCTTATGCCCAGACGGTCGGCTAAAACGGCCATGCTCCGTGTGGTAACTCCACTTCCGTCAGTCACATGACCTGTAGCCTTATTATAACTTGCGCCGCGCGGCTTTGTCAACCAAAGCCCTGTGTGTTACAATAGTAACGGTGTATAAATTCCAGAAAGGAAAATTATCATGACTGAATGTTATGTGTGCCCACACCGCTGTGGTGTGGAGCGCTCTGAAAGTATCCATACTCCCGGCGGTTCCTACGGGTCCTGCCGGTGCGGTATGCTGCCCATCGTGGCCCGGGCCGCCCTGCATCTGTGGGAAGAACCGGTCATCAGCGGTACCAAAGGCAGCGGCGCCGTCTTTTTTAGCGGCTGCAACCTGCACTGCTGTTTTTGCCAAAACTACGAGATTAGTTGTCTGGACAAGGGTAAAGAAATTTCGGTGGCCCGGCTCCAGGAAATTTATCAGGAACTGATTGCCCAGGGAGCCCACAATATTAACCTGGTAACCCCCACCCATTTTGCCGTCAGCATCTTAAAGAGCCTGGAAAAACCTTTACCGGTACCGGTGGTTTATAATTCCAGCGGCTTTGACGCGGTGGATACCCTGCGCAAGTTCCAGGGTAAAGTACAGATTTATCTGCCCGATTTAAAGTACAGCGACGACGTGCTGTCCGTTAAGTACAGCAACGCGCCTTTCTATTTCCGGGTCGCTACCGAAGCCATCCGGGAAATGTACCGGCAGACCGGACCGTACAAACTGAATGCGGCCGGCCTCATGGAAAGCGGTATCATCATCCGCCATCTCATCCTGCCCGGTCATCTGGACAACAGCAAACGGGTCATCGACTGGGTGGCCCACACTTTTAAACCCGGCCAGGTTATGTTCAGCCTGATGCATCAGTATGTACCCTGCGGTAATGCTGCCAAATATCCGGAGATTAACCGCAAGCTGACCCAGGAAGAATATCAGGAGATGGAAGATTATTTATTTGCCAGCGGCATCGAGGACGGTTTTGTCCAGGAAGAAGAAGCCGCCAGCGGCGATTTTATCCCCAAGTTTGACGGTACCGGGGTGTAAGCCGGAACTGTCTTTTATCTTAAACCAAATATACACGGAGGAATCTTAGCTTATGGAAAATTTAAGTGCCATCCTGGCCGCAGAATTACACATTAAACCGGCGCAGGCCGCCGCCACCCTGGAACTTTTAGACAGCGGCAACACGGTGCCTTTCGTGGCCCGCTACCGCAAAGAGATGACCGGCTCTTTGGACGAAGAACAGATCCGCACCATTGAAGAACGGGCAAAATATCTGCGCAACCTGGATGCCCGCCGGGAAGAGATTCTGGCTTCGATCAAAGAACAGGAAAAACTGACCCCGGAACTGGAACAGAAACTCCGGGCTGCCACCAAGATGCAGGAACTGGAAGATCTCTACCTGCCCTACAAACCCAAGAAACGTACCCGGGCTCAGATTGCCAGGGAAAAGGGTCTGGCGTCACTGGCAGATCTGATCCTGGCTCAGGTGGAACCTTCCCTGCCTCTGGACAAGTTAGCCGCCGTAGCCGTCAACCCGGAAAAAGGTGTGAACAGCGTGGAGGAAGCCTGGCAGGGCGCCATGGATATCGTAGCCGAAACAGTTTCCGACCGGGCCGAGGTCCGGGAGTTTTTACGCCGCATCCTCTGGAAGGAAGCGGTGCTGGCTTCCGAACTGGCCGTAGATGAAAATACGGGCAAAGATTTTTTAATGTATAAGGAATACAGCGAACCGGTGCGCCAATTGCCGCCCCACCGTATCCTGGCCTTAAACCGTGGCGAAAGCTTAAAATGTTTAAAGCTCAGCTTGAACAGCGACACGGACAGCATCCTGGAACGGCTGCACAGCTTTTTAAGGATCAGGCCTCATAACGCCTACACGGAGATGTACACCACCGCCGTGGCTGACGCTTATAAGCGTTTAATCTTCCCGTCCCTGGAACGGGAAATTCGCAGCGAACTCACCGCCAAAGCGGAAAAACAGGCCATCAGCGTTTTCAGCGCCAACCTGCGGCAGCTGCTGTTACAGCAGCCTATCGGCGGCCATACGGTGTTAGGACTGGACCCCGGTTACCGTACCGGTTGTAAAGCCGCCGTGGTTAATCCCCAGGGCCGGGTCCTGGCCATCGACACCTTGTATTTAACCGGCAGCCAGCACCAGCAGGACGAAGCCGAGCAAAAGTTTATCAAGTTAGTAAAAAATAACGGCGTCACCCTGGTAGCCATGGGTAACGGCACCGCTTCTTACGAAACGGAAGAGTTCACCGCTAAGCTGATTGCCAAATATAAGCTCAACATCTCCTACGTTATCGCCAGCGAGGCCGGCGCTTCCGTGTACTCCGCCTCCAAGCTGGCCCGGGAGGAACTGCCGGACCTGGACGTATCCCTGCGGGGAGCCGTGTCCATCGCCCGCCGTATCCAGGACCCGCTGGCCGAACTGGTGAAGATTGAACCGAAAGCCATCGGCGTGGGCCAGTACCAGCATGACGTGAACCAGAAGGAACTGGGGGAAGCTTTAGGCCAGGTGGTAGAGTCCTGCGTGAACCATGTAGGCGTAGATTTAAATACCGCCTCCCCGGCCCTGCTCAGTTATGTGGCCGGCGTTTCCAGCACGGTAGCCAAAAACATTATCGCCTACCGCAACGAGAACGGCGCTTTTAAAAACCGCAAGCAGTTACTGAAAGTGCCTCGCTTAGGTCCTGCCGCTTTTACCCAGTGCGCCGGCTTCTTGCGCATCCAGAACGGCACGGAACCTTTGGATAACACTTCTGTCCATCCGGAAAGTTATAAACTTACCGAAAGTATTTTAACAAAGTTGGGCTGCCAGGCCGAAAGCTGTACTGCGCCCAGCGTCCAGCTCATTGCTTCTAAGGCGGACCCGGCTCCCCTGGCGGCCGAGCTCCAGGCCGGTCTGCCTACGGTAACAGATATCTTACAGGCGCTGGCGAAACCGGGACGTGATCCCCGGGAGGATTCTCCTGCGCCCCTGAGCCGCAAAAAAGTGACTAAGCTCAGCGACTTAAAGATTGGCAGCATCGTCAAAGGCACCGTACAAAACGTGGTGGACTTCGGCTGCTTCGTAGACATCGGCCTCAAGGTCAGCGGCCTGGTACACCGCTCCGAACTGTCCCACAAACATTTCCGGCATCCCCTGGATGTGGTCAGCGTAGGTCAGATCGTGGACGCCATGATTATCAGCATCGACGAAAAACGCAACCGCATCGGTTTGAGTTTAAAGCAAGTACCCAAGGAAACTAAGAAAAACTGACCAGGGAAAATACCGCCGGAACAGCGCGGCAACTTTCCCACCTGCAAACTGCTTTCTCCAGACGTTAAAAAGCCAGGTTCTCACGAACCTGGCTTTTACTTTTACTTTTAACTTTTGCTTTTAACCTTTGTCTTTAGCTTTTACTTTTTACCTTGCAGTTCCTGTTTTAAATAAGTCTCCGCGGCATTTAACTGTTCGTCATCCTTGGTCTGCTCGTTTAGTTCTACCACTTCGTCCGGCTTGATTCCCACCTTGTTGATGGAACGTCCGGAAGGCGTATAATAATTGGCCGTGGTTAATTTTAAGCCGGTAGCGTTACCCATCCGGTAGATGGTCTGCACCACGCCCTTACCAAAAGTAGTAACGCCGAAAAGTTTACCCGCATGGGTATCCTGGATGGCGCCGGCCACAATTTCCGAAGCGCTGGCGCTGCCATGATCCACCAAAACTGCCAGTGGATATTTAATAGCCGGTAGCTGGGATTCCTGAGTTACCGTGCGTCCCTGCCTGTCCGTTACTGAAACGATGGGTCCCTTAGGAACCAGGACCCGTGCTACCTTCACCGCTTCGTTTAAAAGCCCGCCGGGATTCTGGCGCAAGTCCAGGACCGTAGCCTGCATCCCTTCGCCTTCCAGTTTCTGGTAAGCTTTCAAGAAATCGGCGCCGGTATTATCATTAAACACCGCCAGCCGGATATAACCAATCTTCGTCCCCGGCAACATCTTGCTGGCCACGGACTCAATCTTGATCTCGCCTCTGACCACGGTCACGTTCCGGAGAGAACCATTCTTAGCTTCAATAGTCAGTTCCACCTTGGTGCCGTTTTCCCCGCGAATCTTGCCTACCACTTCTTCCAGTTGCAGGCCGGCCACATCTTTGCCGTCAATCTTGCGAATCTTTTCCCCGGCCTTGATGCCGGCCTTGGCGCCGGGAGTTCCCTCCAGCGGTGCCACCACCACAAAGTCCTTATCCTTCTTGCCCAGGACGATACCCACGCCGCCAAACGAACCTTCCGTGGTATCGTTCAGGCTGGCAAAAGACTCCTTGTCCAGATACACGGAATAAGGATCGTCCAAGGTCTTGACCATCCCGGAGATGGCGCCCTCAAAAAGCTTATCTTTGTCGTACTGACCTTCATAATGAGCTTCAACCAGGGATAAGGCCCGCAGGAATTTTAACCCGCCGAAATTATTCCCGGTCAGCCTATATAAGCCCCAGGCCAGACCACCCGCCGTCAGGACGATACAGACCAGACAGGCCAGGATGGTCACCCACAGGCTCACTTGTTTTTTCAAAATGCTTCCTCAACTTTCTTAGGGCAGATAATTCAGGGGATCCACAACTTCACCGTGTAAACGTGCCTCAAAATGCACATGGGGACCGGTGGACCAACCGGTACTGCCGGACCGGGCAATCACATCGCCCTGGGTGACGGACTGACCTTCGCTGACCAGCAGCCGTGAGTTGTGGCCGTAAATAGTTACCAGACCGTTGCCATGGTTGATCATGACCGCATAGCCGTAACCACCCATCCAGCCGGAGTAAACTACCGTACCGGTATCAGCTGCCTTCACAGGCGTGCCGGAATCCACGGCAATATCAATACCGCTGTGGTAACGGGTCGTACCAAAGACAGGATGCGTACGCCAGCCGGCATAAGACGTAATCGGTCCGGTGACCGGCCAGATGAAACGTCCCGTACCGCCCTGAGACGGCATAGAGGATTGACGTTCCAAGCTCTGCAACATGTTCTTAATGTTTTCGCTCATGGCGTTCAGGCGATCGTAATCAGCATCCTTCTTGACCTTATCTTCATTGGCCTTAAAGAGCAGCTGGGCACGTTCTTCCCGCGCTTTCTCCGCCGCGACTTTCTTCTCATCCAGGCTGGCCTTGTCTTTCTTAATCTCGACCATCTGCTTATCCAGCAAATCCTGGCGTTTCTGAATTTCATCGGCTTCGCGTTTCACGGTCTGCACCAGTTCCAGGTCCCCAGCAATAATTTTCTGCAGCAGGAACATGCGGCTGGCGAAATCGTTAAAATCCTTGGCGCCTAAGAGCACATCCAGATAGTTAATCTGGCCGTTGATGTAAATCTCCCGCAGCCGTTTGCGGTAAATTTTCATCCGGCCTTCCATCTTCACTTTTTTCTCGTTTAAAATTTTACTGTTGGCATCAATATCTTTTTGCAGGGCATCAGATTTCTTCTGCAAATCATTAATATCCGCCTGCAGTTTGGTTAACTGTGCGATGACCTCGTTCATGCGGGCGCTGGCTTCATCGGCGGTGAGTTTGGCTTTTTGCCGCTGCACATCAGCCTGCTGCAGCTTCTGCTGCACTGCATCCAGTTCCGCTTTCTTATCCGTGACGCTATCGGCAAACACCATAGTCATCTGGGACGAGATTAAGAGGAGCACAAGCAAACCGGTAAAGATTTTCCTGATCATTAGTTACTTGCCTCCGTACTATACGCGCAAGAATTTTCTTAGCGAGATGAAACTGCCCAGGGCGCCGATGGCGGTACCCACAAACAGGATGAAAATATCTACATAAATCATGGTAGGCCAGGTGGGCAACAGCGGGAAAAAGGCCAGCGTGGCATAAATTTTCGAAAGCAGCATCGAATAGATGATGGTCACGAAAGCTCCCGCAAACACGGCTCCCCAAAAGCCCAGCGTCATACCTTCCATCAAAAAGGGCCAGCGGATAAACCAGTCTGTGGCGCCGACGTATTTCATGATCACGACTTCCTTGCGCCGGGCAAAGACGGTCAACCTGATGGTGTTGGAAATGATGAACAAGGTGGCAAAGGACAGGAACAGTACCAGCACGATACCGCCAAAACGCAAGATACGGGTCAGGGAGAACAGATGTTCCACCACTTCCTGACCAAACTTGGCTGTCTCCACCTTCGGCATCTGATGAATAGTCGGAGCAATCTCCTTGATGCGTTCCGGCACATCCACCTGCACTTCAAAAGAGTTAGGGAACGGATTTTCTGTGCCCAGGGCCGACAGCAAATTTTCCTGCTCTCCCAGGCGTTCCTTAAATCTATTCAAGGCTTCCGCTTTTTTTACTTGTTTCACCGAAACCACACCGGGCAAAGCTTTTAGCTTGCCGCTCATGGCTTCCAGTTCCTTGTCGTTGGCGCTGTCCTGCATATAAACCGTAATCTGTACCTGGCTTTCCAGATACTTAGCCAGGTTATTGGTGTTCAAAAAGATGAGCAGGAACATGCCCAGGACCAAAAGAGAAACTGCCACCGTGGAAACGGAAGCAAAGCTCATGAACCCGTTCCGGCGGATAGATTTATAAGTTTCTCTGATAAAATATTCTTTGGTACTAAGACTCATACCCGTATACCCCGTTACGTTCGTCTCTGACAATACGGCCCTTTTCAATAGCCACAACGCGCTTACCCATGGAGTCTACGATATCCTTATCATGGGTGGCCATCACAATGGTGGTGCCGTTTTCGTTAATCTCGGAGAAAATCTGCATGATTTCCATGCCGGTTTCCGGATCCAGGTTGCCGGTAGGTTCGTCGGCAATCACCAGCAGCGGGTCATTAACGATGGCCCTGGCAATAGCTATACGCTGTTGCTCACCGCCGGACAGTTCGTTCGGATAGGAATTGGCGCGACGGCGCAAACCGACCAGATCCAGGACATTTAAGACCCGGCGTTTGATCTTGCGGTACGGCGTCTCGATAACCTGCATGGCAAAAGCCACATTGTCGTACACGGTCCGGTCCGGCAGCAAACGGTAATCCTGGAAGATGATACCCAGCTGACGGCGCATGTAGGGAATCTCCCTGGGTTTCAGCGCCAGGATATCCACCCCGTTGACCAGGATGGTACCCGTAGTAGGCAGCACCTCGCGGAACAACATCTTGATAAAAGTTGATTTGCCGGCGCCGCTGGGACCGACCACAAACACAAATTCCCCGGGCTGGATATGGATATTAACATCTTTCAGGGCCACATTGCCGCCCGGATAGGTTTTACTTACATCTGTCATCAATAACAAGGTAAAACTCCTTCCTGGAAAACTAACTACGTTGCAACAAGGCCAGAGCCTGCTCCACGTTGCTTTGTGATAAGTGCCGCAAAGCTTCCAGACGTTCTTTCTGTTTCTCCAAGGGATCATCCCACAACTTTTTCGCTTCCCGGACCACATCTTCTTCCTGCAGGGAAGCGATAGTACCGGCCAGTACACCGTCCACGGCGTGTACAAAAGCGTCCACCTTAGGGTCATACGAGATGGCCAGGAACGGTACCTGCATCACCGCTGCAAAAACCAGGGCATGCAGACGCATGCCGACCAGTAACTTAAAGTTAGCGATGATACTTAAAAATTCTTCGGTAGTATATTTGTCATGCAGCAGGACGACCTGGCTCCCGGGAATATCCGGGATGTAGAAACTCAGGTCATCGCACACCGGGATATCCGTAGGATTCTGTAAAGGCAGCAGCACCACCTGGGCGCCTTTTTCCTCGCCTAAACGGTGCAACGCCTTGCCCAGTTCCTGCAGACAGACTTTATCATTTTCCCAGTGCCGTACCGACACACCAATCAGCGGTTTCTCTAAATCCAGGCCCGCCTTGCGCAGGATATCCATTCCCTTAAAACGGGGAACCGTTTCCAGGGACAACACCGCATCCGCCGTAACCAGGACCTGTTCACCGCTAATACCCAGGCGTTCCAGCTCTGCCTTGGATTCCTCATCCCTAACCGTGATCAAATCTGCCTTGCGGCACACCCATTTAGTCAGGGTCCGGAGAAATTGACAGCGTATAGGACCGATACCCTGGGCAAAAAGCATGACCTTTTTCCCAAAATGTTTGGCCGCCGCGATAACTGCTAAATAATATAACAAGCTTTTTTTGCTGGTTACATCCTGCAGTAAACTTCCGCCGCCGCTGACAAGTAAATCCGTATTCTTGAGCGCCGTTAAAATTTTCGGCGCATCAAAACGGTAAATTGATTCTACATTATATTTAGTTTTTGTTTCCGTAGGATTGCCGCTAATTACTGTCAAAGCTACTTTTGGTTCCAGCTTGCGCAGGGCCTCCACGATGGCTGTGAGCATCGCTTCATCCCCCGCATTGTTAAAACCATAATAACCGGAGATAACTATCTTACTCATCCGCTACTAAGCTCCTTTGCCATTTCCGCACATACGGCAGCAACAGTGCTACCACTACCAGCACGATGATACCGATGACGGCTCCCAGGACATAACCGTCCAGGGCGCGGACATAACTCATCAATACCGGCGTCCGCATATGACAGAAGGTCTGTACCAAAGATCCCTGACCGATGGTAGCCGCCATGACTAAGAGCAGCTGCCAGATGCGCGGCCATTTTTGGTACAAGGCCAGCGCCGCCAGATAGAAAGCCGGATGTCCTACCAGGAATTCTTTTTCCCGGGGCCGGGCATACATTAAATGTTCCAGCAGTACCCGCATCTTGATTTCCAGAGCCGGTACCGGCACGCCGGCGCTATGGCCGCTCCGTCCCACGAAAATGATGGCCACGATACCTAAAACGGCCAGGATCAGGAGATGAGCCACGGACAACTTAATCTGACACAATCTCTTTAACTGCGCGGCCAGTCCTAACGGCTGCCCGTCCGCCGTACCAAACATATCGTACCGGCGGATAAAAAGCAGGGCTGCCAGGAGCGGCGGCAGGATAAAGGTCAATTTCACGCCCCGGTAAATATCCGCTTCCAGGAAGAAACGGTTATCGCCCAGGACGCTGGCAATAAAGGTGGCTCCTGCCAAAGAAATCAGCACCGCCAGCGCTAACTGCCAGGTCGTATTAAAAGCCAGCGCGGCTAATGAACCTGTCTTCTCCCGGAACCGGTCCCCGACATCCAGGATCACACTCATGGACAGGGCCGGGAAAACTACAGCCGCGATAAAAGCCAGTGCCTGCCGGGTCAAAAGACCACGGGACATATAAATCGTCACCAGGGCAGCCAGACCACCGATGGCGGTCAGCCACAACTGCTGGCGCAGACTAATTTTTACTAAAAGGCTCAGGTATACTGCCAGGGCGGCGAAGATACCAAAAGCCAGGATGCCTACCGCTAACTTGGGCGGGAAATACGGGCCGGCAAAAGAATTGGTGCTGGTCGTAGGGCCTGTTTGCTGCAGGACCGTAGCCGTACCGATCTTAAAACCGGCTTTCTGTACGCTGGCCGTGATGCCACGCACATAATCCAGGTTTAGCTGCAGGATATCCTGAGCACCCTGAGGCTTTAAGAAAGGCCGGATATAATTCATGCGGATATTGCGTTCCTCATCAGACACCGACCAGCGGCGCATGCCTTCCGGCATGGTAATCTTCCCGTTTTCCATCTGGTCGATGGTGTACACGCGTACCGCGTCATAATTACTTTCTTCCAATAAATCAGAGAGTCCGTTAAACTTGGCGAACTGCAACTGCGTCACATGCTCAATCAGCCCCACCCGGATATCGTAATCGTGGAGCAGACGGCTCATATAATATTCGTTATCCGGATAGCCCACCACATCCATACCGCTGGGCAGGTAAGCCGTAACTTTAGCGCCCGAAGCCGCAATCCTGGCAAAGATGTTGTCGATGGCCTGGCGGGAAACCGGCAGATAATTCTGGGGGCGAACCACCACATTAAAACCGGCGTTCCTGACATTGCGCATCTCTTTGGAAGACAAGCCCAGAGGCGCCTGCATCAGCGGCGTCTTGTGCTCATAATCCACCAGGGTCAGTTCCCGGGGATCACCCTTCACTTCCAGGATGACGGGATTATTGCCCACGATGGACACCCGGTTAAAACCGTAGCGTAAACGTAAATCTGTCAAAAGCTCGCTGAAGACGGTCTTGCTGTCGCCTTCGGCAATATAAACGGCATCATATTTAAGCTCGCCGCGCTGGGCCAGTTGCTTAAAAACCCCGCCGCTGGTACTGTCTTTAGAGTTGCGCAGTAAATCCTTGCCGGGAATGGCCACGATGGAACCGTCCTTGTCCAGACGTTCCAGGGTCGTGTCGTAAACTGCCAGGGTCGTGATACCGGCGTCCTTAAACTGGTTGAGGACGCTGCGTTCGCTGAGTCCTTCCCAGTCGGCAATCCGTTTCAGGATCTGGTAGTCCATCACCATCTCTACCGTATCGTTACGCGCTTCCACCTTGTAACGGTTGTAGACCAGCCACAAACCGCACACCAGGCTGAGCAGGATGATTGCTATTAAAATATGGTTGTAACGACTTTTCATCTGCACATCTCCACTAAACTATGCCTTGCGCCACGCGTCTTTTTTAGACCCGTTTCGCATTAAATTCCGCCCGCAGATAAGCTTCCACGAACGGCTTCAAATCTCCATCCATTACCGCCTGCACGTTACCGGTTTCCCAGTTGGTGCGGTGGTCTTTGACCATCGTATAGGGCTGGAACACATAAGAACGAATCTGGCTGCCCCATTCAATGGCCTGATATTCACCGGCGATGTCGCTAATCTTGGCATCCTGTTTCTGCTTCTCGTACTCATACAGTTTGGCCCGCAGCATCTGTAAACAGCGTTCCCGGTTCTGCACCTGGCTGCGCTCGTTCTGACACTGCACCACGATACCCGTAGGCAGATGGGTCATACGTACGGCGGAAGAAGTCTTATTGACTTTCTGACCGCCGGCACCGCTGGCCCGGTAAGTATCTACCCGTACATCATCCATGTTCAGGTTGACCTGTACGGTCTCATCCAGTTCCGGCATCACATCCACCGCGGAAAACGAAGTATGTCTCCTGGCATTAGCATCGAAAGGAGAAATCCGCACCAGACGGTGCACGCCTTTTTCGCTGCGCAGGAACCCGTAGGCATTATGCCCGTTGATCATCAGCGTGGCGCTTTTCACCCCGGCTTCTTCACCGGGCAGTAAATCCAAGAGCACCACCTGGTACCCGTTGCGTTCCGCAAAACGGGTGAACATCCGGAGCAGCATACTGGTCCAGTCCTGGGCTTCAGTACCGCCGGCGCCGGCATGCAGGGTCATGATGGCATTATTGGCATCATACTCGCCGGACAGGAGCATTCCCAGTTCCAGATGTTGCAGCTGGGTCTGAGATTCCTGTACTTCTTTCTCAATATCCGGCAGCAGGGAATCATCTTTTTCTTCCGTGGCCATCTGCCACAGAACTTCTACATCCTCAATCTTACTGCACAGGGAATTAAAACCGTCCACCTCTGTTTTTAAATCCGTCACCTGCTTAGAAACTTGCTGTGCCTTGTCCGGATCATCCCAGAAAGTAGCTTCCCCCATGCGATGCTCTAATTCCGCAATGCGGTCTGTTTTACGAGCGATGTCAAAGAGAATCCCTCATCGCTGTCAGTTTTTTCTTGGTATCTTCAATAATAGGTTTGTATTCCTCAAGTAACACTGCACTCACATCCTTTAAAATTAGAATTACCACGCCGAGGCGTGGTAATTACTTACTTATCCTTGCCGCAGCAGTTCTTATACTTTTTGCCGCTGCCACAGGGGCAGGGATCGTTGCGGCCAATCTCCGTCTTGTTGACCACCGGTTTTTTCTTGCTATCCTCGCCGGACCCGGAGGGGTCGTTGGTGGATGCGTTGACCAGATGGTCTTCAACTTGAGGCTGGCTGACGATATTCACACGGTAGATGTAGCGGACCACATCATCTTCGATAGCTTCGACCATACTTTCAAACATATCGTAGGCTTCGAACTTGTACTCCACCAGGGGATCTTTCTGGCCGTAAGCACGCAGGCCTACGCCGTCCCGGAGCATATCCATGGCATCCAGGTGTTCCATCCAGTGGCTGTCCACTACCTTTAACATGACCAGGTTTTCCAGTTCCCGCATAATATCGGGACCGATTTCCTCTTCATGCAGCTTGTAGTTGTCCTCGGCCAGCTTGTGCAGGTATTCGCCCATTTCTTCGCGGCTCAGATCCTGCAACTTTTCTACGGTCAGCTGACCCTTGAAAGCATAAAAGTCTTCTGCATAGGTGATGAGCGATTTCAAATCCCACTGATCGGAATAAGATTCCGGCGGGATATACATAGCCAAGGTCCGGTCCACGATCTTGTTCACAAAGTCCATGATCGTCGGACGCAGATCCGCCTGCTCCAAAATCTTACGGCGCTGGCCGTAAATGACCTCGCGCTGCTGGTTCATGACGTCATCATATTCCAGCACTTGTTTACGAATATTAAAGTTACGGGTTTCAATCTTCTTCTGGGCCTGTTCGATGGAACGGGTTACCAGCTTATGTTCGATAGGTTCGTCCTCATCCATGCCTAACTTATCCATGATGCCGGAAATATTATCGCTGCCGAAAATACGCATCAGGTCATCTTCCAGGGACAGATAGAAACGAGCACTGCCGGGGTCGCCCTGACGGGCGCAACGGCCACGCAGCTGGTTATCAATACGCCGGCTTTCATGACGTTCCGTACCTACGATATGCAGACCGCCCATAGCGGGGACACCGGGTCCCAGCACGATATCCGTACCACGACCGGCCATGTTGGTGGCGATGGTGACGGCATTAGGCTGACCGGCCTGGGCAATGATCTCGGCTTCTTTTTCGTGGAACTTGGCATTCAAAACATTATGAGGAATGCCGCGCTTCTTCAGGATAGCGCTTAATTCTTCGGACTGGGTGATGGAAGTGGTACCTACCAGGACAGGACGTCCCTTCTTATGGCACTCTTCAATCTCGTTGGCCGCCGCCTTGTATTTAGCACGGCGGGTCTTATAAATCACGTCCGGATAATCAATACGGATCATGGGTTTATTGGTAGGAATGACGATAACATCCAGCTTGTAAATCTTCTGGAATTCCTGCTCCTCCGTCTTCGCGGTACCGGTCATGCCGGACAGCTTGTGATACATACGGAAATAGTTCTGGAAAGTAATCGTAGCCAGGGTCTGGCTTTCGCGCTGTACCTTGACGCCTTCCTTGGCTTCAATAGCCTGGTGCAGGCCTTCGGAGAAACGACGGCCAAACATCAGGCGGCCGGTAAACTCATCCACGATGATAATCTCGTTATCCTTGACCACGTAATCCCGGTCGCGTTTCATCATGGCCTTGGCTTTCAGGGCGCACATCAAATGGTGGGAATAATCCACACCGTGAGCGGCATCGTACAGGTTCTCGATGCCCAGCATCTTTTCCGCCTTGGCAATACCAACTTCCGTAGGCGCCACCTGTTTCTGTTTCTCATCCAGGGTATAATCTTCGCCTTCCACCATGTTGGAAACCACATGAGCCAGCACCTTGTACAAGTCTGTGGATTTCTCACCGGGGCCGGAAATAATCAAAGGTGTACGGGCTTCATCAATTAAGATGGAGTCCACTTCGTCGACGATACAAAAATTCAGTTCCCGCTGTACCATCTGGTCCAGGTCGACGACCATGTTATCACGCAGGTAATCGAAACCAAACTCGTTATTGGTACCGTAGGTAACATCCGCCTGATAAGCGGCCTTACGTTCAGGATAGTCCAGGTCGTGCACGATCAAGCCTACGGACAAACCCAGGAACTTGTAAATACGTCCCATATCCTGGCTGTCGCGGCGGGCCAGATAATCGTTGACCGTTACCACATGCACGCCTTTACCGGTTAGCGCATTCAAATAGACGGGCAGGGTTGCAACCAGGGTTTTGCCTTCGCCGGTACGCATCTCGGCAATCTTGCCGCGGTGCAGCACCACGCCGCCCACCAGCTGCACATCAAAATGACGCAGGCCGGTAACACGTTTAGAAGCTTCCCGCACCACGGCGAAAGCTTCCGGCAGAATATCTTCCAGCGTCTCGCCTTTAGCAAGGCGCACTTTAAATTCCGAGGTCTTGGCTGCCAGGTTTGCAGAACTGAGAGACTGCATCTCCGGCTCCAGGGAATTGATCTTCTCCACGATGGGAGCTATGCTTTTCAGTTCCTTATCGTTGGGATCACCGAAGATTTTTTTAATTAAACTCTCGAGCAAATTTACCACTCCTTAAAATAGGCCTTATTTCCCTCTTATACCTAATATAAAAGTTTAACAGAATTACGCCCAAAAGTCAAAAAACACAGGGCTTTTTGGCCCTGTGTTTTGTGAAAAAACAGTGAATTAATTGTGATTTTTTACTTCAGCGTGGGGGACAATAAACCGTAATTTCCATCCTTGCGGCGGTAAACTACATCTACCGCACCCAGATCCGGATTATAGAAGACAAAGAAATCATGATTCAAAAGATTCATCTGCAGGATAGCTTCTTCCGGAGTCATGGGGTGCAGGGCAAAACTCTTGTTCTTAATGATCTTGAACTCGCCTTCCTCAACTTCCTCCGGTGCCGCTTCTACCGGTTGCAGATCCCGGAAATTATTATATTTGCGGCGCATGAGCCTGGTCTTATATTTATGTACCTGGCGTTCAATCTTCTCTACCACCAGGTCAATAGAAGAATACATATCCTTAGTGGTTTCCTGAGCCCGGAGCAAAATGCCGTTGGCCGGTACGGTAATCTCGGCTACATGATTATCTTTCTCCACTCTCAGTACGGCGGTAATATCACCCACGGTCTTAAACTGACGGGTTACTTTCTCAATCTTCTTCTCTACATATTGTTTCAATGCAGGGGTCACAGTCGTATTTCTGGCTTTAACGATAACGCTCATACAGATTCCTCCTTGTTTCCCAAGGCACTGGGTTTATTATACAGGTTTACACCTGTTAAAATAAGTATTCGACAATGCGTTTTTCTTTTCCTGCTTAGAAAAACATTTCACCAAATTATCACGTTTCCTGGAGTTGCTGATTGTTAAACCAGGCCCGGATATGGTAAAATAAAATATCTAGGTATTTTATTTTAATCTTTCCTTAATTGGTACTACTTATACTATAAACAAGGTACTGGCAGGCCGGTCCTGCTGTACCTCTCATCTTTCTGGAGGAACATCCATGTGTAAGAAATACGGACCCTGGGTAGCCCTGGCGGTATTGCTTCTGCTTTTGGCCGGCAACAATTTGCTTCCGGTCACGGACAACGTAGAATCTAACTACGCCCTGACTGCCAAAGAAATGGTGCTTTCCGGCGACTGGGTCAGTCCCCGGATCTACGGCAACTACTGGTTTGATAAACCGGTCATGTTTTACTGGCTTACGGCCCTGGCGTACAAACTTTTGGGATTTACCGATTTCGCTTCCCGGCTGGCGCCGGCACTTTTCGGCACCCTGGCCGTTGTCATGGCCGGTTTTGGCGGCTGCAAACTCTATTCGCAAAGAGCGGGACTGTACAGCATGCTCATCCTGGGCAGTTCTCTGCTTTTTTTTGCGTTAAGTAAACTCATCATCACCGACGCAGTGCTGTTTGTCTTTTTTAATGCCACGCTCTTATTTTTCTATCTGGGTTACAGCACGCCCCAGAAAAACTATTATTATGTCATGTATGCCGCGGCAGCCCTGGCCACCCTTACTAAAGGACCGGTAGGCTTTTTGCTGCCCGGGCTCATCATCGTCCTGTTCCTTTTACTAACCAAGGGCTGGCGGGAACTAACCCGGGCCAAGCTCTGCAGCGGTACCTGTCTCTTCTTACTGATAGGAGCACCCTGGTATTACGAAATGTATAAACTGCACGGTGCCGCCTTTCTGGATGTCTTCCTGGGAGTACACAACGTGCTCCGGGCCACCGTATCCGAACATCCCCGGGATAATGTCTGGTACTATTATATCGTGCTGCTCCTCCTGATGGCTTTTCCCTGGATCAGTTACCTGCCCCCGGCCCTGCGTACATATCTGCGCAAGGACAAACACTGGCAGCTGCCGGCGCCCCGGGAACTCTTCCTGCTCCTGAGCATGGCCACGGTCTTTTTCTTCTTCCAGAACATGGCTACCAAATATCCAACCTACACTTATCCCCTGTTATTCCCCCTGGCGCTGTTCCTGGCCGGCTGGTGGGATCAGCGGGGTGCCCAGCCGTTGCCGCGCTGGTCCCTGGTGTATAACACCGTCTTCTGCCTGATCTTAGCCGCCGCTGCACTATTTTATCAGCCCAAGGGCCTCCAGTTACAGTTTACCTGGCTGCTGGCTCTCATCCTCCTGGCCGGCTTAATCTGGCAATGGCGGGTGCATAACCAAAATTTGTCTTTACTTACCGCCATCAGCCTCACAACCTGCGTTTTCTATCTGGGTTTGACCTTTACCGTGATGCTGCCTATCACCCGGGATCGTTCTGCGGCCGGCTTGGCCCGGCAGGTGCAGGTCAGCATTCCCGCCGGCACCGAGTTAATCAGTTATGGTGATTATCCCACCTCCCTGGTCTATTACAGCGGCCGGAAAATCTGGCGGGCACTGCCGGATACCAGGGCCGACCAATACCGGCACCAGGATAAGTTCAGCTGGTCCAGTAAGAACGTGATGCCGTTCCTCAGTTACAGCGACCTGCAAAAACGTTCCCAGCCGGTCATAGTCGTCGATGAAAAATATTACCCGGAATTCCAGGCAGAATTTGCCGCCAGCGGCGCCTGGATCCAGCTGCAATCTTTACCGGGCTGGCAAATCTGGCAAAGAAAATAAAACCAGCCTGCATAATAAATAACCTGCCGCCAACTGCGACAGGTTATTTTTATGGTTAAGCTTATAAAATTTTAGACAGGAAATTCTGGGTCCGTTCTTCCTTAGGATGATTAAAGACCTCTTCCGGCGTACCCTCTTCCAGGATGTGCCCGCCATCTACGAACAAGACTCTGTCGCCCACTTCCCGGGCAAATCCCATCTCGTGCGTGACGACCACCATGGTCATGCCGTCCTTGGCCAGGCTGCGCATAACGTCCAGCACCTCGTTAATCATCTCGGGGTCCAGGGCGCTGGTAGGCTCGTCAAACAACATGGCCTTAGGCTTCATGCAGAGCGCTCTGGCAATAGCCACACGCTGCTGCTGACCACCGCTTAAAGATTCCGGATAGCTGTCCGCTTTTTCGGCCAGGCCTACTTTATCCAGTAATTCCAGAGCCAGCTTCTTGGCTTCGTCCTTATGCAGTCCCCGCACCTTCATCGGCGCCAGGATTAAATTCTCCAGGACCGTCATATGGGGAAACAGGTTAAAGCGCTGGAACACCATACCGATTTCCTTACGGACCTCGTTGATGTGCGCCTCACCGTTTAAAGGAATACCGTCCACCACTACTTCGCCGCCGCTGGGTTCTTCCAGATAGTTGATGCAACGCAGCAAAGTACTCTTGCCACTGCCGGAAGGGCCGATGATAACCACCACTTCCTGTTCAGCCACGTTCAGATCGATACCTTTTAAAACTTCCAGGTCACCAAAACATTTACGCAGCCCGGTAATCTTGATAAAATCATTTTTCATTTGGACGTGTCGAACCTCCTTTCCAGTACCCCGGTAAGACGGGCTACCACAAAGGTCATGAGCAGATAAATCAGGGCTACCGCCAGCCAAATCTCGAAGCTGGCATAAGTCCTGGCAATAATTAACTGACCGCGCCGGGTCAGCTCTTCAAAGCCGATGACGGACACCAGGGAGGAGTCCTTCAGCATGGCGATGAATTCGTTGCCCAAAGGCGGGATGATCCGTTTAAAAGCCTGGGGCAGGATGATATACCGCATGGTCTGCCACCAGCTCATACCCAGACTACGTCCGGCCTCCATCTGTCCCTTATCGATAGACTGGATACCACCGCGGAAAATCTCGGCCACATACGCACCGCTGTTAATAGAGCAGGCGGAGATAGCGGCAAAGAAAGCGTCTACCCGCTGGCCGATGATGGCCGGCAGAGCAAAATAAACCAGGAAAATCTGTACCAGGAGCGGCGTACCGCGGATAAAATCCACGTACACGTTGCCCAGGTAACGCAACAGCCTGAACTGGGTCAAGCGGATGATAGAAACCAGACAGCCGATAGCCAGGCCCAGCCCGACGCTGATGGCGCTAATCTCAATCGTGATGCCGGCCCCGGCCAGCAGCAGGGGCAGGGCATTTTTAATTATCTCAACATTAAAATCCAATTCGCATCTTTCCTTTTATGTTGTAGGAGCACGGCTCCCCGGGATTAAGCTTACTTGGCTTTAGCAGCGTTACCGAACCATTTCTGGTACAGTTTGTCATACTCGCCGCTCTTGTGCAGATCCGCCAGGGCCTTGTTAGCCTCTGCGGTTAACTTGCTGCCCTTCTTGAAGGCGATACCGTAAGATTCTGCTTCCATCACATCGCCTACGATCTTGGCGCTGTCCTTGCCACCCTGAACCAGGTAATAAGCAGCTACAGGACTATCAATAATTACCGCATCCACACCCTTATTCTTTAATTCCAGGAAAACTTCCGCATTGGTATTAAAGGCGGTTACCTTGGCGCCTTCCACCTTGCCGGCCTTATCGGCGCCGGTAGTACCAATCTGAACGGCGATCTTCTTACCCTTCAGGTCGGCGATGCTCTTAGTGGTAGTGTTATCCTTGTTGACAACTACTACCAGACCGGACTTGTAATAAGGCTCGCTGAAATCAATAGCTTTCTGGCGCTCCGGCGTGATGCTCATACCGGCGATGGCGATGTCGATGTTGCCGGCGTTCAAAGCCGGGATCAGGGCATCAAAACCCATATTCTGGATTTCCACCTTGGCATTCATCTTCTGACCGATGGCGCGGATCAGATCCATATCGAAACCATCAAAATCCTTAGAGTCTTTCTTCTGGAACTCAAAAGGAGCAAAGGTCGGTTCCGTACCAACTTTTAAAGCTTTTTGCGGTGCGGCCGCCTTCTTATCCCCGCCGCCGCAGCCGGCAACCATACCGGCACACAGGCACAGGGCTAACAACATCATTAATAATTTCTTCATAATAAATTTTCCTCCCGGATTGAATAATAATAATATTAAGTACTTTACTATTATACAACCGGAAGGAAGTTAAAAGCAACCACGATATCTATTTATCCGCTAACAAATTATTTAGAAACACCGAACCATTTTTGATAGAGCTTATCAAATTGGCCGTTCTTCTTCAAGTTCTCCAGAGATTTATCCATATTCTTAGCTAATTCGGTATTCTTCTTCGCTACAGCGATACCATAATTCTCGCTGGTCAGAGGCTGACCCACGATTTTGGCATAAGCGCTGCCACCGTTCTTTAAGAAATATTGTTCTACAGGCAGGTCGCCAATCACGGCGTCCACGGACTTGTTCTTTAACTCAATGCAGGCCAGGTCGTTGGTATTAAAGGTTGTAACCTTGGCGCCTTCAACTTTTTCGGCACGCATAGCACCGGTGGTACCTAATTGCACGGCAATCTTCTTGCCTTTCAGATCGTCGATGCTCTTAATGGTCGCATCTTCCTTACGTACCAGCACGGTCAGGCCGGACTTATAATAAGGCTGGGAGAAATTTACTTTCTTGGCGCGCTCGTCCGTGATGGTCATACCCGCGATAGCTGCGTCAATATTGCCGGCATCCAGGGCCGGGATCAAGGCGTCAAAACCCATGTTGACGATGGTGCATTTTTCGTAGCCCATGTCTTTAGCCATGGCCTGAATCAACTCGATATCAAAACCGGTAAATTCTTTGGAATTTTCCTTGGGGAATTCAAAAGGCGCAAAAGAAGGCTCCGTCCCCACCAGCAGTTCTTTTTTGGCCGGTTTGGCAGCTGCGCCGGCATCTTTTTTGCCTGTATCGCCGCCGCATCCTGCTGCCAGCAAACCTACTGCTAACACTAAAGCACACATCAGGACCCATAACTTTTTCATAAACACCCCTCCAATATAAATAAAATAGAACAAACCTGGCTGACCTGGTTTTCGCCCCCACACTCGCCTGCTGGAATTTTTGCTCCTAAGCTACAGCTCCCCACTACTCATCCTCTCGCTTTTAGCGGCAGGTCTTACTTCTAAGCTGCACCGTGCTCACAGCCGTTTAGGCTGCTTACGTGGATCGTTTTGCCTGCAACTGGCATCGACTTGCAACCACAGACCCAGGTTGTTGCACCTATTATAGCATAGATTTACAGCCGCGCAAGTATAAATATAGAAATTTATTTGCCGGGTCCCGAAGACTTCTTGACGGAAAGTTTTTTTAAGCTTATACTAAGTTTACTGACACTGGTACGTAATCCGGTAAAGTGCCCCGGTTAACTGGACGGAGAAGCAGGAACGAGCCGCGGGCCTCAAGTTTTACCGCAGTAATAACGGTTGGATGGTTGAGCATTATGATTTCTATTCCTCAATATCTGGAATTTCCCAGCACCGGCAAGACCAAAGAAATTTGTGAATTCTTCCTGGAAATGCTGGAACGTAAGAATAAAAGTTTATACATGCATTCGCAACAGGTAGCTAACTATGCCGCGTGTATCGCGGCCCAGCTGGGCCTTTCCCCCCGGGAGATCAAGACGATCAAGACCGGCGCGCTGCTGCACGATATCGGTCACCTGAGCGTGCCCAACGTGGTGCTGAACAAGGCTCCTTATTTGAGCGTACGTGAAGCGGCGCAGTTTAAGAAACACTGCATCGCCGGTTACAGTATGCTGGAAAATATGGAAGAGTTCAGCGACATCATCGACCTGATCCGCAGCCACCACGAACATTGGAACGGTACCGGCTACCCGGACCGGCTCAAGGGCGTGAATATTCCCCTGGGCGCCCGCATTATCGCCGTGGCGGATCATTACGATCAGAATATTAATCCCTGCACCCAAAAATGGCAGAAGACCCATGAAGAAGCCGTACTGGAATTACAGAACGGTGCCGGCACCTTATTTGATCCAGCAGTGGTCAAGGCCTTTATGGATGCGGTGGCACCGGAGATGAAAGCACTGCCGGTAAAAGAAAAAGCTGTCAAGAAAGCTGCGAAGAAAAAACCGGCCAAGAAACACAAGGCTGCGCCCCAGCCCAAAGCTGCCGCAGAACCGGTAACTGCCGCCGTCAAAAAAGCTGCAGCGCCGGAAAAGCCAGCAGCCGTAGAAAAGATTGCCGCCGAAAAACCGGCTGCCGAAAAAATTAGCGTTGTTTAAAGATGACCCTGATCTGAAGTGCACCCCCATGTTAGACAAATTAACATGGGCCGGTGCACTTTTTATGTCATCTGCGCTATTAACAGCCATAAAAAACGGCTTCCCCCTTCAGGGAAGCCGTAACTTTTTGATTGGTGTTCCAGGGCAGATTCGAACTGCCGACCTACCGCTTAGGAGGCGGTCGCTCTATCCAGCTGAGCTACTGAAACAAAGGTTAAACTAAACTTTCCGTCATTCCGGGAGGCATACTCCACTCCACCCTGATGCCGGTTTCGAACCACAGCTTGGTGATGCTCAGCTTAAAGTTTTCCAGACTGGAAAGCGGATCCAGCGTCTTAGACACAAAATCTCTGATGGTCGCGCCTTCAGGCATATCCAAAGTCACCGGCTTGGACAAAAACTTTTCCACCGCTGCTTTTTGTTCCGGCAAATCCAGAACCACGTTGGCTTTTTTCGTTGCCGGGTCATATTCCATATAGCCATACCTGCCACGATAATTAATGGTCACGGTAAACTTATCCATAAGGTCTCCTCCTCAGAATGTCTTGTAATATTATAGCAACAATTAGCCAAGAATACAACTTTTTTACGATTTTTCTTCACTGCTGCGCTTGGAAGGACGCAGGCGTGCTTCCATCGGAATCTTATCCACGATGGCCGCCATCTGGGCCTGTTCGTAGAGGATGTTCTGGGAGCTGACCACCTCGCCCCTGCTGGTGCTGCGTCTGTAGCCGCCGTTGGACTGCATGATGTGGCTGCCCACATTGTCTTTTAAGTACAACTTTAACAAGGCCTTAATCCTGGAGATATGCTGCTCATTCTCCACCGGGAAGAACAGTTCCACCCGGTCGTTCAGATTTCGTGGCATCCAGTCGGCGCTGGACAGGAATAACTGTTCGCTGCCGCCACCGCCAAACCAGAAAATACGACTGTGCTCCAGCTGCCGTCCCACGATGCTGCGCACGGTGATATTAGCGCTTACATCCGGTAGTCCCGGGCGCAAACCGCAGATGCCCCGGACGATAAGTTCAATTTTCACGCCGGCCAGGGAGGCCTCGTACAGCTTTTTAATCACCGGCTGGTCGATAAGAGAGTTCATCTTGGCGATGATATGTCCCTTGCCGCCATTTTGGGCTACCTTGATCTCGTTATCAATGAGACTGTAAATTTTTTCCCGGAGACCTAAAGGCGCCATGACCAGCTTGTTCCACACCGGCGGTTCGCTGTAACCGGAGAGCAGGTTAAAGAACGCGGAAGCGTCGCTGCCAAACTCGTCGTTAGCCGTCATCAGGCCTAAATCTGTATACAGTTTAGCCGTATTATCGTTATAGTTGCCTGTGCCCAGATGCACGTAACGCTTAATGCCGTCCGGTTCCTGACGCACGATAAGGATAATCTTGGCATGGGTCTTCAGTCCTACCAGGCCGTAGATAACATGGACACCGGCCTGCTCCAAGCGCCGGGCCCACAAAATGTTATTGGCTTCATCAAAACGGGCTTTTAATTCTACCAGGGCCGTGACCTGCTTGCCGTTTTCGGCGGCCCGGGCCAGGGCGGCGACAATAGGCGAATTGCCGCTAACCCGGTACAAGGTCTGTTTAATGGCCAGCACTGCCGGGTCTTTGGCCGCGTCACTAACCAGTTTAATCACCGGATCAAAACTTTCGTAAGGATGGTGTAAAAGGATATCTTTTTCCCGGATAAGGGCGAACAAATCCTGGGTACCTTCGGGGATAGACGCCGGACGCTGGGGCACAAAAGGCTCATACAGCCAGGGCCACATACCGTTTAACCCGGCAAACTTAAAGAAACAGGTGGCGTCCAGCGGGCCATCCATCTCGTAAATTTCTTCTTCCGTCAAGCTCAGATTTTCTTCCAGGAACTGCTTAATCTTTTTGTTATGGCTGCGGCCCAGTTCCAAACGCACCGCCGCACCGCGTTTCCGTTTACGCAGGGATTTTTCCACTTCCCGGAGCAGATCTTCAATATCGTCCTCGTCCACGTCCAGATCGCTGTCGCGGGTTACCCGGAAGGGCACCACGTCTAAAATCTTACAGCCTTTAAATAAATCCCCGGCGTGGTTGGCAATCACGTCTTCCAGGAAGACAAAAGTCCGCCGTTTTTCCCGCTCCACCTCAATCAGCCGCGGCAGCACGGAAGGCACCTGGACCACGCTCATACTTTCCTCGTGTTCCTGGTTATTCAAAAGCTGCACCGCTAAATTCAAAGTACGGTTAGCTAAAAAGGGGAAAGGCCTGGAGGCATCCACCGCCATAGGCGTCAGTACCGGATAGATTACTTCCTGATAGTATTCTTCCAGCCATTCCCGGCTGGAGGGAGTTAAAGCCGCCACCGTAGTAATCACCGGACCGCCCACGCTTTCCAGCTCCTGCAGCACCTGCTGCAGGTCCTTGGCTTCCTGCTTCACCTGTTCATGAGCCGCCTTGGCAATCTCTTTCAACTGCCGCCGGGGCGAAAGTCCGGCCGCATCCCTGGTGGTCACGCCGTTGGTGACCTGATCCCACAAGCCTGCCACCCGGACCATGAAGAACTCATCCAGGTTAGAAGCCGTGATGGCAATAAACTTTAATCTTTCTAGCAGCGGCGTAGTTGTAACCTCCGCCTCTTTCAGGACCCGCAGGTTAAATTTCAGCCAGCTCAGTTCCCGGTTAAAAAAATATTCAGGTTTATCTAAATCAATGGTTCTCATTCTGCATTCACCCGTTCCAAATGAATCTTCAGCCCGTACACTTCTTCGAACATGGCCGCCTTGGAAGCAAAAGTCCACTCCTCCAGGGTCAGGTCCTCCTTACTGGTCACTCTGATGGTGATATCCGGCGCCTTCACCACTACCTTGCAGCTGCGAATCTTTTGCTGATAGCTGCGGTCCATGGCGTCCGCCAACCGTATGATGGAGGAAATCTTGGCAATGATGGGCAGCAGTTCCGGTTCCGGCTGTAATACCTTTGCCCCCACTTCTTCGAAAACATTGTGGGCGTGGTAATACGCCGCCATGGCGATAATCTTCTTATCCCGTTCATTAAAACCCAGGATATCCATACCCATGATGAGCTGGTAGGAATACAAAGAATGACTGCGCATGGACACATATTTGCCAATGTCGTGGAGCAACGCCGCCGCGCGCAAGAGTAATCTGCTATGATCATCCAGACCGTGAGCCTTACCACCCAGCTTATCAAAGATGACGCAGCTGAGCCATTCTACCTGGGCCGCATGCTTGGCATCGTAATTATAAATTTCCCCGATATGGTGCAGCAAGCTTAACAGTTCCGTATCCAGGTCAGCGGCAAATTTAGCGTTCTTGCGGCCAATCTGTAACAAGGCCACACCGTCGATATAACGGTCCTTGGGTACCAGCACCTCTTCCGCCGGGGCTAAATCCAGCAGTTGCTCGTAGAGCAGGATGGTCGGCAACACCAGTTCTGCGGCGTCCTCTTTTAAGCCAAAGACCTTGATAATCTGCGGCAGGTTCAAACGGCGTACCTTTTTAAAGAAAGCCTTAAACTCCTGGGCCGTGACCCGTTCTACATCGCCGATGGCAGTCCGCCCCAGCATTCTCAAGATCATCTCGGTCTCCGTACCGGACAGGACCAGATAGCGCACCTGCTGCTTGGCCAAAGCCCGGCGTACCGGTCCAATGGTGCTGGACAGGAACTGGATGAGGGCCCGGTTAAAGTGGTTGCTGCTGCGCTGATTGCGGCTAAAGCTTTCCTTGATACGGATGATACCCACATGGAAGTTGGACTGGTACTTGATCTTCTCGTCCTGGACAAAGGTAATCCCCAGCCCGCCGGAAGAAATATCCATGAGCAGCATACCTTCCTGGGCCGCTTTGGGTTCCTGTTCTTTCAAAGTGTTCCGGATAGACACGAACTTGGTATAGATTTCCTGAGGCATGTCCACAACGTCCACCGTAAACCCGGTCTTAATCTTAATCTGGTCCAGCAAAAATAACTGGTTCCTGGCTTCCCGCACCGCCGTGGTAGCCTTGATGGCGTACTCTTCCACGCCGTAGCTGAGCATCAGCTCCTTATAACCCTGCAGGACTTCGCAAATCTCGTTCACCAGGGAAAAAGGAATCAGGTTATTTTTAAAAGTCTCTTCACCCAGACGGATCAGGTGTTGACATTGTTCCAAAATTTTATAGTTAGTGAGGCTGCGGTATTCCACGATGACCATGCTGATTGCTTCGGAGCCAAGATGGACGGCCGCAAAAACCGTATATGTCTTTCGTTTCAAACTAAACGCCTCCTTATCTAATAGAAATTCGACAGAAACTGCTAAATTCCTTGCCTTTTACGTAAATTTAACCTGCACTATTTCTATGAAGTGAGGCAGGATACCCCGAAAAACATTTTTCAGCGTTTCCGGTACGATGGCAGACGTTTATGCGGTCTAAAATTACCAGTAAAATAAATTTTACAAGAAATTTTCTAAATCACGCAGGATTTTTCCCCGGCTATGGTAAAATATAAATAAAGAATTTGGATTTTTGTTCTTGCAAGTGGAAATTACTTCCCAGGTTTGCCCTTAACGGTTGTAGTAGGTAAACGGAGCGCAAAGAAAATGCAAAGAATAGCTATCATCGATGTGGGTTCCAACTCGGCCCGGCTGGTTATCAGCCATATCTTAAAGAACGGGTCCTACAATATGATCTTCAGCCAGAAAGAAGCCCTGCGTCTAAGTCAAAAGATTGACGCCAAGGGTAATCTTTCGCCGGTTGCTTTTAGCTCGACCCTGGAAACCATGAAAAGTTTTGCCTATATGTGCAAACTTTACCAGGCGGACCGTATCATCGCCGTAGCCACCGCCGCCATCCGTACAGCCAAAAACGGCGCGGAACTGACAGCGCTGGTAGAAAAAGAAACCGGCATCAACCTGCATATTATCAGCGGTACCACTGAAGCCTATATCAGCTACCTGGGCGTTATTAATACCCTGAACGAAAAAAACGGTATCATCTTCGACTTAGGCGGCGGCAGCACGGAGTTAATCCTGTTCAGGGACCGCAAGATTGTGAATTCGGTCTCCCTGCCCTTCGGCAGCGTCAACATGACCGGTATGTTCAACACCAAAAACACCATGAAGGCTAATGTCTATAGTGACCTGAGTTTCTTTTTAGCCAGCCAGTTATCCAAGTATGCCTGGCTGAAAGATCCCAAGCTGCCTCTGATGGGCGTAGGCGGTACGGCTCGTACCGTCAGCAAGATGATTCAGAAGTCTAAGCACTATCCTTCTTCCAAGATTCATAATTACAGTTTCAGCGTCCAGAATTTTAAAAGTATCTTCAAAAAATTGAGCGGTACCAACTTCGAACAGCGTACCAAGATGCCCGGACTCAGCACTGAACGCGCCGATATCATCCTGGCCGGTGCTTCTATCATCAACTGTCTCTTCGAAGCCACCGGCAGTAAAAAGATGATTGTTTCCGGCTGCGGCCTGCGTGAAGGTTTGTTCTACGATTATTATTCCAAGGCCCGCAAGGTACCTCTCATTGCCGACGATATCCTGGAGACCAGCACGGAAAATATGCTGAACCTATACAGCAGCGATGTGGAACATTGCCGGCATATCGCCTCCCTGGCCCTGACCATGTTTGATGCCTGGTATGATTTACACGGTCTGGGCAAGCGCTATCGTAAACTTTTAAAGACGGCCGCCCTGCTCCACGACATCGGCATCACCATCAACTATTATAGTCACGCCCGGCATTCGGCCTACATGATTCAAAATGCCAAACTTTTCGGTCTCACCCATGTGGAACAGATGATCGTGGCCGCTATCGCCGGCTGGCATAACGGCGTCTCCAAAGGTTATTTCCGGGACCATACCTACAAGGAAATGATTAACGACACGGAGTGGAAAAATATCAACCGTTTAGCTTTGTTCCTGGCCATCGCCGAAGGGCTGGACTATTCAGAGACCAATCAGGTGCCGCTCATCACGCCGCGGCTGGAAAAGAAAAAAGCTGTCATCAGCTTAAAACTCAGTGGTCCGGCCAATATGGAAAAACATCAGCTGGAATTATTGGCTCCCTGGTTTGCCAAAACTTTTGCACTGCCTTTAGTGGCGGAGATTGAATAAGCATCATTAGACTGCGTCTCAGGAAGAGCGCTCCTGCCTAAAAAATCAGTACCTGTTGCTCATCAGGGCAGCAGGTACTTTTATTTTGCTACTTTCAACTTTTACTTTGACTCGCAGCAGCAATTTATTTCTTGCTTACATAGACTTCAAACATCCGCTCCCACGGCAAAGTATAATTGTATTTCTCCGCCATGTCTCCTAAAACCGGCGCCGTCAGCTTGAGCATATCCGCCGTAATAGCAGCTTCCGCTTCCTTTTTCACAGCAGCCGGCATCTGGCTGCCGGGCAGTCCCTTGGGCCAGATTAATTCCTGATACACGGCAGTACGTACCTTAGCCTGATAACCCCAGTCTTCCAGATAACGCACTTCCAGCTGGTTCTGAATATCAGCCGGACTCATGTATTTAGCCAGCAGACCTTGGCCCAGGGCCAAACCCATCGCATTGCTGGCTGTGTTCCAGCCGCCGTAGGCCGCTAACTTGCCGGCCACACCGCTGGCGAATAACTGCTTGGTCAGCGCCGTGGAAGAACCATTACTAAAAGCTACATCGGCAACGACCACAGGTTCTTTCCGGAGTAGTTGCTGAACTTTTTCAGTAAATTTAATCTCCTGCGCGGTAATCTTACCATTGTTCTTGACATTACCAGCTTCCAGGGTCTTGCCATCTTTCGGCGTAAAAACACCCAGGCACACATCGGCGCGTTTCGGCGTGGTCACCGGATAAGCACCGGCAGCCAGGATATGCTGTTTTACCGTCTCGCCCATAGCCGTATCTTCGTAAGAAGGAATAGTTTTAGCGCCGTTGCCTTCTGCATAAAAAGCATATACGAACGGTGTCTGGTAAGTTAAAGTATTTACAGCCCGGTTCAGCAGGATCAAACCCAGCTGATCCGCGCCGGCAAAGAAACGTACTTTCTTGTCCGGCAGTTTGTTCACCAGGCCTTCAATATGGCGGGCATCCAGATGGGCCTGGGAAAAAGTCGAAGTATCATCCCGTCCCACCATCAGATAATCCAGTTTGTCCTGGCTCACGCCCCGAAGCAATGCTTTCGTCAGATCCAGATTCACAGCCCGGCGGTGATCCAAATCCTCCAGGTCTGCAGCCGGAATAGCTTTATTTAAGGCTGCCAGTTCCTGTCTTTCCTTACTTTTTAAGGTACCTAAATCGGCTTTATCCAGCAGCTGGCCCCTGCGGAAAATCTTGGGGCCCCAGTCCTTATAATAAGCCGGTTCCACCGGCGCAGAACTGGCATGTGGTGAACGCATCACCGTTACAAAAGCAAACACGTTGGGATTGCCGCTGCTGCTTTTTAAGTTTAAGAGACGTTCTGCCCGGGCTTGTAAAACCTGAGGGTCGGCATGATGGGTCCGGGAATCTACCAAACCGCCGTAAAGAAGTGCATCAGCACTGACCACCATACCGATGGCATTAGGCGCTTTTTGCTCCAGCCAGGTGAAAATTTCGTCCGGCTTGCCGCCGTGATTGCCACTGGAAATAGTCGCGTCCGGCGGCAGTTCTACCTGCCAACCTGCTGCCCGTAAAGTATCCACGGTATAATTTTTACATACGGGCCTGTCATCCAACGGCACAAAAAGTAAGGTGCCCTTAGTGGACGCCGCTATTTTTGCCGCAATGTCAGTCGTTGTAGTCGGCGCCGCCGGTGCCGGTGTGGCAGCCCTAGAAACAGCAGCTACGGGTGCAGCTGCCGCTGCCGTCAAGGGCAGGACGCAGGCCGCTGTCAAAACTAACTTGCGTAATAATTTCATCTTTCTTGCCTTCTCTCTGCCAACTGTTACCACTACCGGCAGTATTTTATTTTCTTGTCCGTCTGACCGGATAGGTCTTACTTGTCTTCTTCGTTCTGGTGGGACAACACATTAAAGCGGCTTAAGAAATCTCTCGTTCTCTGTTTTTGAGGATGCAGGAATAAGTCATCGGCTGTACCCTGCTCCGCAATCACGCCCTGGTCGATGAAGATAACCTTAGTGGCGACTTCCTTGGCAAAGGCCATCTCGTGAGTTACTACTACCATGGTTAAACCCTGATCTGCCAGTTTTTTCATGACGGTAAGCACCTCACCTACCATTTCCGGATCCAGGGCGCTGGTAGGTTCATCCATTAACAGTACCTCTGGCTTTAAAGCCAGAGCTCTGGCAATAGCCACCCTTTGTTTTTGGCCACCGGAAAGCTGGCTGGGTTTGGCGTTCATATAACCGGCCATGCCTACATATTCCAAGTTCTGCAATGCCGTCTTGCGGGCTTCTTCCTTATCTATATGCAACACCTTCACCTGGCCAACCATACAGTTTTCCACAACAGACATATTGTTGAACAGATTAAACTGCTGGAAAACCATACCCACCTTGGTACGATATAAAGGCAGTTTCTTAAAAGCCTGGTGCACTTCCTGACCTTCATACTCAATGGTACCCTCGGTAGGTTCTTCCAAAAAGTTCACGCAACGGATTAACGTAGACTTACCGCTACCGGAAGGACCAATGATGCACACCACATCACTCTTTTTTACCTCAAAGTCGATACCCTTTAAAATTTCCCGCTCGCCAAAACTCTTTTTTAAACCTTTTACACACAGGATATTATTCGCTTCTATCATTTTTCTTTCCTTTCTACTGCTTCTTGGTCGCGATAGGATGTATGCCGCAGGGATCTGCCAGGGGATCATATTCCACTAACTGGTAATCCCGGGGGCCATCCAGACGTTTTTCCCACCAGCGCAGCAGGCGGGAGGCAGTAAAGGTCATGATGAAGTAGACAATACAGGTGATGAAGAAAATCTCAAAATATTTATAATAAACACCTGCGGCAGATTTAGAAGCAAAATACAACTCTGTCACAGAGATTACGTTCAAAACAGAAGTATCCTTAATATTAATAATTAAGTTATTACCAATCTGAGGCAGAATGTTACGTACTGCCTGAGGCAGGATGACACAGCGCATAGCCTGGAAATGATCCATGCCAATAGCGATGGCAGCTTCTTTTTGTCCCTGGTCGATGGAATCAATACCGCCACGCATACTCTCCGCCATATAGGCTCCCGTATTAATAGATACTACAAAAAAGCCTGCAAACATCGGTGACATATCAATACTGAACAAGCTCATAGCACCATAATAAACTACCATGGCCTGCACAATCATAGGTGTACCACGGAAAATTTCCACATACGCGTCCAGAATCCGTTTCTCAGTTTTCAACAGCGCCCTGCTGAAAAAACTTGCATCCTTATCTTCAGGAATTGTTTCAACGATACCTACGACTAGCCCGATCACGCAACCGATAAAAGTACCTACTATGGCTAAAAGTAACGTCACGCAGGCGCCCTTAAATAGGACTTCGCCATACTGGAGTAATAAAAAATGTACCCAACCAAAAAATGTTGTTGGCAATGTTGCCATTTGCTTAACACCTCAATTTTTTTGCCGGCTCCACACCTGGAACCGGGAAATACTAAAATACGGGACGGCACTGCCATCCCGTATCCTGTGTACTGTTTATTTCTTAGCTAACGGTTGTTTTTGAATGGCTTCATCCATCATCTTATCGAAATCAGCAGGCTTCATACCGCCCAACACTTTATCCAGGGCTGTCTTGAGTTCGGTGTTGCCTTTCTTAATGGCGATACCAATCTCTACATCTTCCTGAGAAGTCTTAAAGCCCTTACCTTCAGCAAAGTTTAAAACTTTCAACTTGGGGTTAGCAAAAACTGCTGCCTTGCCTGTAGGAATATCGGTGACGATGACGTCGCACTTTCCGCTTTCCAGAGCTACGATCATACCAGGCACATTATCAATGGCCGGTAACTTCTTCGCATTAGGAATCTGATCAATCTGGTCGTACCAGATAGTATTCAGCTGGCTGGTAGCGCTGGAACCTTTCAGGTCAGCCACACTCTGAGCCTTAGCTTGCGGACTGTCTGCCCTTACCAGGGCAATGACGGTTGCATAGAAATACGGTTTCGTAAAATCAACGGATTGTTTGCGTTTAGCAGTAATGGACATACCTGCGATGGCGGCATCAATCTTACCACTCATCACGGCTGGAGCCAGGCCATCCCATTCAATCTTATTTACTTCCAAGGTAGCACCCATGGAATCAGCTAATTTCTTAGCCATCATAATATCATAGCCGTAGGCAAACTCATTGGTACCCTTAATAGGAACAGCACCGCCGTCTGCCTTAGCCTGGGACCAGTTGTAAGGTGCGTATGCACATTCCATACCTACACGGAACACCTTACCGGTCTTAGCGGTTGCAGCTTTTTTGTCTCCACTGCCGCCACAACCTGCCATAATAGCTACTGAAGCAACCAAACCTGCACAGACCAGAGCCTTAAATAACTTTTTACAGTTCATGAATCTTTCCCCCTCTTAGTTTTCTAAAACTATAAGCTAATTTTACCCTTGCCGGGGATTTTAGTCAATTAAATTAACCGAGGAACACTGTATACTTGTCTACTGTAAACAATGTAACAATCTTACTGGTAAAACAATCTTATTTTACGTAATTGGGACCGACATTATCCTTGAGAATAACGTCATGAGCGCCGCCTTCCACGATAGAAGTAGCAGAAACCAAAGTCAATTTAGCTTTTTCCCGCAGTTCAGGCAAATTCAAAGCGCCACAGTTACACATGGTAGAACGCACCTTGGCCAGAGTCAGAGTCACGTTGTCCTTTAGGCTCCCGGCATAGGGAACGTAAGAATCCACGCCTTCTTCGAAAGACAGCTTCTGCGCGCCGCCCATGTCGTAACGCTGCCAGTTGCGGGCACGATTGGAACCTTCGCCCCAGTATTCTTTCATGTAGCTGCCGTTCACATTCACCTTGTTGGTAGGACTTTCATCGAAACGAGCAAAATAGCGGCCCAGCATAAGGAAATCAGCACCCATTGCTAATGCCAGGGTCATGTGATAATCATACACGATGCCACCGTCGCTACATACAGGTACATACACTCCCGTTTCTTCGTAATATTCATCACGAGCCTTGCAGACATCAATAACTGCAGTTGCCTGACCACGGCCGATACCTTTTTGTTCACGGGTGATACAGATAGAACCGCCGCCGATACCGACTTTAACAAAGTCAGCTCCGGCTTCCGCCAGGAAACGGAAACCTTCGGCATCCACCACGTTACCAGCACCAACCTTGACCTTATCGCCATAGTGATCGCGAATCCACTGCAGAGTAATTTTCTGCCAGGCACTAAAGCCTTCGGAAGAGTCGATACAGAGTACATCTGCACCTGCTTCTACCAGGGCAGGCACACGCTCAGCGTAATCGCGGGTATTGATACCGGCACCTACCACATGACGTTTTCTGCCATCCAAAAGTTCCAATGGATATTCTTTATGGGTAGCATAATCTTTACGGAACACCATATACAGCAGGCGGCCTTCATCATCAATGATGGGCAGCGTATTCAGTTTGTTGTCCCAGATAATGTCGTTGGCCTGTTGCAAAGTAGTATCCTTGCCGGCAGTAACCATCTTTTCCACCGGAGTCATGAATTCCCTAACCTTAGTGTTCAAATCCATGCGGCTCACACGATAGTCACGGCTTGTAACAATACCTTCCAGTCGGCCGTTAGTAGTTCCATCGCTGGTAACAGCTACAGTACTGTGACCGGTCTTTTCCTTCAGGTTCATAATATCCTGCAGAGTGCTTTCGGGGCTGATGTTCGAATCACTAAAAACAAAACCCGCCCTATGGCTTTTCACATTACGCACCATATTCGCTTCACTCTCAATAGATTGAGAGCCGAAAATGAAAGAGATGCCGCCTTCTTTAGAAAGAGCAATTGCCATCTTATCGTCAGACACAGACTGCATGATGGCTGATACCAGAGGAATGTTCAGCGTTAACGCCGGGGTTTCCCCTTTCTTAAACTTTACTAACGGAGTTTGCAGATTTACATTGTTCGGAATACACTTTTCGGAAGAATAACCAGGCACTAACAGATACTCGCTAAAAGTATGCGCCGGCTCGTCAAAATAAAATGCCATGCTTGTTACACCATTCCCTTTCTTAGTTATAATTATTTTAAA
>JAKVKY010000009.1 GCA_022484685.1 Acidaminococcaceae bacterium
CTAAAGTAGTAATCTTCTAGTACTACTAAGCCGGAAGTATGATTTGTGAAGAATTTATGAACTTTTACTATCTTTTTTTTTAAATCTCTGTTATAATAACAATGTTTGAAGTACAGATATCCTGTACGAAATATTTGGAGGTGTAAAGAATGGGAGAAGCAACAACCACTAACCCTTGGCTGGTATCGATAATCAACATGACTATCGTGTTCATTGTCCTGATTGTATTGTGGGGCATTATGCACGTATTGTACATGGTAGACCCGACCAAGAAGAAAGAAGAAAAGAAGGAAGAAGCTCCGGCACCAGTTGTCGAAGAAGTAGCCGCTCCTGCTGAAGAAGAAGTTGCAGCAGTAGCAGCCGCAACTGAAGCAGCTCCTGCAGCTGAAGCAGCTCCGGCCGCTGCACCCGCAGCAGCTCCTGCTCCTAAGAAAGCCGCTCCGGCTGGCGCTACTACTGTAGCTGCGCCGATGCCTGGCAAGATCAGCAAGATCAACTTTAAAGCTGGCGATGCTGTTAAGTCTGGCGATGTGCTGATTATGCTGGAAGCTATGAAGATGCAGAACGAAATCATGGCTCCGTGCGATGGCACTGTAGTCGAAGTTCGTTGCAACGAAGGCCAAGCCGTTAATACCGGTGAAGCTCTGGTAATCCTTGGTTAATCTTAACCACTAAAATCTGCTGGCTTAGACCGGCAGATTTTTTTTGTCTAAATTCACAATTTATAACTACCATTTTGTGGAGATTTTTGTTATAATAATAAGACTAGTGAGTAGATGATTTAACTGGTGTGGAGGGATGTTCTTGAAAGAGATTTGTCGTGAGAAGTCACAACGTGGTACCACGCAGAAAGTGCTGGCCATCCTGGTGCTGGCGGCTATTGCCTGTTCCTGGTATTACGATGCAACTATGATTCGAAATGGTGAAGGTTTGAATCCGGTTTATCTGTTTTTAAATTTTGTCTGGTTAGGCTTCTGGATCTGGAAAGTTTGTTTCCGCTACGAGCTTATCCTGCGCCACAGCGAGCTGGAGGTTATTACTACCGGCTTCTTCATGCACCATTCTTACAAGGTGGATTTAAACAGGGTAGAAGGTATCATTCCTAAGTATTCCCATAACTTCTTCCGGAAGACGGGCATTAAGCATTATATCCATCGTTTTTCCATGGTGGATCCGAACCCCTGCCGGATGCTCAGCTTCACGGAAGGCGACAAGAATAAACTGGCAGCGCTGATTTTCTGTTGCAGCGACCATTTTTTAGATGAATTACGTCGGCTCAAACCGGATAAATATTTAGGGATTTGAAAGCGAGGTAACAAGCGTGCAAGATTTAGCTCATGTAAGTGGCGCGGCAATTACGGGCCGTGCCCTGGTAATGTTGGCGGTGGCCTTTGCCGTATGTTTTATCACTGCCAAGATTATCGGCAAGGAAAACAAGGAGCGCTGGTTTAAGAAGCGTACAAACTATACGATGCTGAACCGCCGCGGCGCTTTTGGAGAATATATCAACTTTGGCTATCCCCGGACCTGGATGGGTTTGCTGGTGACCTTCATCATGATGTTGGTCATCTTTGGCGGTGGCTACCTGTATATGTTCGTAGTTCCCTATTAAGAAATAACCCGGCTGCGGCCGCAAGAAGGAGTAAGGCATGAGCGAGTTAATAGGTATGGTCCTGGAACGTAAGGGTGAACGTGCCCGCGTCCGGATTAATCATAAGTTAAGCACCCAGGAATACAAGGGTAGCTTTGTGGATGTCTGGAATTCCATCAGCGCCAAGGTAGGCGAGAATGTGATCCTGGAACAAAGAGAATTTGATCCAAAGAAGGCTAAGTTTATGGTCTACGGTCTGGTGCCGTTGTGCATCCTGGCAGGCCTGGCTTTTGGTAATGCTCTTACCGTTTTCTTTGCCCTGACAGATTGGAAAAAATTCGCGGTAATCCTGCTTATGACCGCCATCTGGGGCGTCATCGGGCGGTTTTATATCAAGCAGCTGCAAAGAGATGTGCTCAAGTATGGCCAGCAATTGGCCATCGTGAACCTGTGGTTTCCTAAGCCGGAGAAAACGGCAGAGGAAGATGATAAGAAAGAGCAGGACAGTAAGAAAAAATAGAGTAGCGGTGCAGGTCGGTGCCATCAGGCAGTAAAGGACGGTCGCATATGAAGGTTATCTTAGCTTCAGCTTCGCCGCGGCGGCAGGAACTGTTGCAGCAGGTGGGATGGGAACTGGAAGTTAGGGTAGCTCCCTTTACGGAAGCGAAAACAACGACGGAACTGGCAGGTTTGCTGGCGGGAGGGGAACCTTCCTGGCTGGCAGGTTGCCATCAGGGTAAATCTCTGGAGAGTGCCGAAGCTTTAGTAGCATACAATGCTTTTGGTAAAGCCGGAGCGGTACAAAAGCAGCTGGCTGATGTGGCAGCAGCAGCCGGTATACCAGCCGAGGCGGTGGCAGAAGGAACGGCAGTGCCTATTGTGGCCGCAGATACGGTGGTGGTACGCCGGGAACAGATTATGGGTAAACCGGTAGACAAGCAAGAGGCGGCACGGATGTTGACAGAACTGTCTGGCGGTTGGCATCAGGTCTTGACCGGCGTGGCTGTTTTTTACCGCCGGCAGCGTGTAGTGCAGGTAGTGCGAACGGATGTCCATTTTCGCAAGTTAAGTTCCGCGGAGATTACGGCATATGTGGCCACAGGTGAACCTTTAGATAAAGCGGGCGCCTATGGGATTCAGGGACGGGCAGCACTGTTCTGTGACCGCCTTGAGGGTTCCTATGATAATGTGGTAGGGTTACCACTGGCCGCTTTGGATGTGCTGGTGCACCAGGTTCTGCAAACACCAAAGTAAACGATAGCAGATGATTTATGGATGAAGATAATTTAGAAGAGCGAGGGTGGGAATAAAGCTAGTCCGGCTTGCGTGGCTGCAGGCCTGCTATAAAAAAAACAAAGGAGTTGAAGTGATTGACATTAACCATCAAGGAACTGAATTATGAGGACAGGCCCAGAGAAAAACTGTACGCGAAGGGTGCGACGGAACTTACGGATTCTGAGTTGATCGCCATCCTGCTAAGGACAGGAACACGGGAACGCAGTGCGCTCAGGATTGCCGAAGAGCTCACGGCCGGCGGAGGCCTGGTTCGCAATCTGGCACGGTATCAGCGGGTAGAAGAATTTGCCAGCGTCAAGGGTATTGGCAAAGTGAAGGCGGCAACAATTCTGGCAGCCCTGGAGTTAGGACGCCGGGTGGCTTGCGCATCAGCTATTGAGAAGGAACATATCACATCCCCCAGGGATGGAGCTCAGTATCTGATGGGAAAGCTAAGAAATGAGAACCACGAAAAATTTTATGTGGTTCTTTTAGATACCAAGAACAAGGTCCTGGAGCAGAAACAGATTGCAGAAGGCTCTTTGACTTGTGCGGTGGTGCATCCGCGAGAGGTTTATGCCCCGGCGGTGCTCCGGCATGCTGCCGCGATCCTGGTGGCACATAATCACCCCAGTGGTGATCCCAGACCCAGCGAGGAAGACCGGGAATTAACCCGGGCGCTGGTACGGACCGGCGAAATCATGGGTATCCCGCTTTTAGATCATGTGGTCATTGGCGATGGACGTTATTACAGCTTTAAAGAGCATCACGAATTATAATCGAGGTACGAAAAATGGGCTTTTTTAAGAAATTTAGCAGAGATATGGGTATAGATTTGGGCACCGCTAACACCCTGGTGCATGTGCAGGGGCGCGGTATCATTTTACGGGAGCCTTCGGTAGTGGCAGTCAACCGGGAAACGAACGAGGTCCTGGCGATTGGCGCTGAGGCCAAACAGATGATTGGCCGTACACCGGGCAATATTGTGGCCATCCGCCCCATGAAAGACGGCGTGATTGCCGATTTTGATATTACCCAATCCATGTTAAAGTATTTTATCAAACGGGCGCTGGGCAAGCACAGCATTATCCGGCCGCGTATCGTGGTAGGCGTACCCAGCGGTGTGACGGAGGTTGAGAAGCGCGCCGTTATTGACGCGACCATTCAGGCGGGCGCCAGAGCAGCGTATTTGATTGAAGAGCCGATGGCAGCTGCCATCGGCGCAGGCTTACCGGTACAGGATGCTACCGGCAGCATGGTGGTAGATGTGGGCGGCGGCACCTGTGAGGTAGCGGTCATCAGCCTGGGTGGTATCGTGGTACCCAAGTCCATTCGTACCGGCGGTGATGCTATTGACGATGCCATCGTCAACTATATCCGCAAGACTTTCAGTTTGCTCATTGGGGAGCGGACAGCCGAAACCATCAAGATAGAACTGGGTACGGCTATGTTTGTGGAGAAACCGGCCACCATGGAAATAAGGGGCCGGGATTTGGTCACCGGCCTGCCTAAGAATATGGAGATTAATGCCAACCAGGTTTGCAGCGGTATTGCCGAACCGGTGGCTAATATTGTAGATGCGGTCCGTAGCACGCTGGAACGCACGCCTCCGGAACTGGCCAGCGATATTTTTGAGCGCGGCATCGTCATGACGGGCGGTTCATCCCTGCTCCGGAACCTGGACCGGCTTTTGTCCAAGGAAACGGGAATGCCGGTTTATGTCAGCGATGACGCCCTGGCCTGCGTGGCCTTAGGTACCGGTATTGCCGTGGAAAATATTGATATTTATCAAAGTGGTTTTATGGCTTCTAACAGCCGGATGTAAGCAGCATGAAAAAGCAGGAATTACTTATCGTACTAGCCGTGCTGATGTGTGTGGCGATGACAGCTTTGGCCATTCAACAGCGGGCACGCTTCCCCCTGGTTAACAGGATGGTGGCTGCCGTGGTAGGCCCGGTGAACGGTACCATGCTCAAGCTGCATGACAGTCTTGTCAACATGGAAGAGAATAACAGGTCCAAAGCCAGCCTTCAGGCAGAAAATCTTGCCCTGAAGCGGCAGCTGGACCAGCTCACTGGGGCGGCTTTCCGCATCGAGAACTTGGAGGCGGAAAACGCCCTTTTGAATAAGCTGGTAGGTTATAAGGACGCGCACCAGGAACAAAAATTGCTGCCGGCTCGGGTTATTGCCTTGAACATGGGCGAGCTCCGGGATGCCTGCCTGGTGGATAAAGGTCATGAAGACGGAGTGCAGCAGGGTATGCTGATTATTGCCGGCAGTGGTTTGGCTGGCGTGGTGGATGAAGTTTATCCTTCCAGTTCCCGCATGATGATTATCAGCAGCAGCCGTACCAGGATTGGCGCCAGAGTACTCCGGGCCGAAAGCCGGGCGGTGGGTGTGGTTACCGGCCGCAGTTTGACGGGAGCGACGCTTAAGCTGCAGTATCTGCCCCGGGAAGCAGATATTAAAGAGGGTGACAGTATTGTCACCAGCGGTGTGGGCGGCAAATATCCTCCGGGCATTTATATTGGTACGGTGGGTAAGGTAGAAGTGGATGCCGGCGGTTTACAAAAACTGGCGCAGGTGACGCCGGCCGCTAATCTTACCAGCCTGGAGAAAGTGTTTATCCTGGTAGGCCTTGGTCCTAAAGCTACGGACATGACCGGTCAAGGGACGGCAGTTCCCGGCAAGGACGCCACCACAGGTAAAGCTGCTAGCGCTCCTGATCAAGCGACAGCAGGGACGGTGCAGCCATGAATAGACGTTTATGGGCCTGGCTGTTAGCCGCGCTGGTGTTTTTGCTTTTGCAAAGTACCTCTTTCGGAACTTTTACCGGGTCGGTCTGGTTTGACCTGCCCTTGTTATTTGTTTACAGTGTGGCCATGTTGCGGGGAGCGAAAGCCGGCGCAGTATGTGGTTTGCTTCTGGGACTCATTCAGGATATTTTTACGGCCAATGTCTTTGGCTTTCATCTCCTGACCCGGACCTTGCTTGGTTTTGGCTGCGGGAGTATTAAAGAAATTGTGTACCGTACCAATTATCATTACCATGCGTTATTCGTCTTCTGTCTCAGTCTGGCCGTACGGGCGCTCTTTATCATACCTCAGTATTTTTTAGCCGGCGGTTGGGAGGGCTGGCTGCCGTATTATGCAGAAACAGCTTTGGCGTATGCCTTTACCAATGCGGTTCTGGCGTTTCCCGTGGGTTGGCTGATGGTAAGATTGGACCGCTGGATTGCGGCCGGAGATTTGTCCTACTGAAAAGCTGAGGAAGAACCTGCCGGTTTACGAAGTTTTACCTGATGTTCGAAGGAGTGTCATGTTAAATAAGACCTATGCTAACCGGTTGAAGAATATGCTTTTGGTCAGCACCGGCATCTTTGTGATTCTGCTGGCGCGTATGGCGTATTTACAAATTTATAAAGGTGTTTATTATGACCGCCAGGCCGATGGCAACCGTCTGCGCAGTACCAGGATCGTGGCTGCCAGGGGGCTGGTGTATGACCGGCACGGCAAGGTACTGGTGAATAATTTCGCCGGGTATACGTTGACTTTGCAGCCGCACCGCCAGTATACAGAAGCTATGCTGCAAACTTTGGGTGAGATTTTGAATGTAAAGCCGGAGATGATTAAGGCACGGCTTAAACTGGCAGCAGATAGTTATGAACCCATCAAGATTAAGAGCAACCTGAATACGGATGAGATTACCAGTATCGAGGAACGCCGGCGGGAATTAAACGGGGTGGCCGTGGAACTGGAACCGGAACGCCGCTATTTATTTAACGAGTTGGCGGTGCATGTGTTGGGCTATACCGGTGAAGTTTCGGAATATGATATCACCCAGGGTAAATATAAAGGCCTGCCTCAGGGAAGCATCGTAGGTAAGGCCGGCCTGGAAAAAACTTATGATAATTATCTGCGCGGTACTGATGGCAAACGGAACGAGGAAGTAGATGCCAGTGGTCGCGTGGTACAGCAGCTGGGGAGCGTGGCGCCTAAGAGCGGTAAGGACCTGGCGCTGACCCTGGATTTGGGTTTGCAGCAGGCTATGGAAAAAGCGGTGGATGAACAGCTAACAGCTTTGCAGACCAGTGGCGTGGCACCGTATGCCAAGGCCTGTGCCGTGGTAGCCTTGGACCCCAGGTCAGGAGCTATCCGTGCCATGGTAAGCCGGCCCGGGTTTAACCCTAACCTGTTTGTACGTGGTATTTCTACCAAAGATTGGCAGGCTATTAATCAGAATCCCTTTGACCCCATGACGGATAAAGCTATCAGCGGCGAATATCCTGCCGGTTCCACCTTTAAGGTGGTTACAGGCAGCGCTGCTTTAGACCTGCACAAGGTGACGCCGGATGAGTTAATCTTTGATAGCGGTCACCACTGGATTATCCCTATGGGCAACGCCGGCGGAGAGGCTTTGGGCTGGATTAATTTCCAGACGGCTTTTGCCGCCAGTGATAACGTGTATTTTTACGAGATGGGCCGCCGGGTGGGCATTGAGAACCTGGATGCCTATGCGGCGAAGTATGGGTTTGGGAGAATTACCGGGATTGACTTGCCGGGTGAGGCTGCAGGCTTGATCCCTTCGCCGGCTGCCAAGCAAAAAGTCTTTGGCGAGGAGTGGGGTTTGGGTGATACTTTTAACGCCGCCATCGGCCAGGGCCTGACCCTGGTAACACCGCTGCAGCTGGCACAGATGCTTTCTGTGGTAGCAGAAAACGGCGTCCTGCATCAGCCCTATCTGGTGGAAAAAGTTTTAAACGAGGACGGGACAGTTCTGGCCGTACCTCAGCGGGCCGAACCTAAGAACGTGGGTATCAGCCCGGAAACCTTAACCTTGATTCGCAAGGGCCTTTTAGGTGTGACTCAGGCCGGTGGTACCGCCGCTTATTTTAGTAACCTGGGTGTTCCTATTGCCGGCAAGACCGGTACGGCCGAAAATCCCCACGGTCAGGATCACGGGCTTTTCATCGCGTATGCGCCGGCGGATAACCCCAAACTGGTAGTGGCGGCAGTGGTGGAACAGGGCAGTTATGGTGCTACAGCTGCCGGGCCTATTGTCTATAAGGTCCTGGAGTATATGCTGCAGGAAAAGGATTAGTCATGCAAAGATATTTGCGCAACCTGGATTGGATTTTAATAATGGCGGTGGCAGCCCTGATGGCTATCGGACTGATACTGATTTTTAGTGCTACTCACGGCGGCGGTTACGGCTGGATGATGAAACGGCAGGCGCTTTTTATGCTGGCCGGCGTCATCCTGATGGGAGTGTCACTGACGGTGGATTATAAACAGCTGGAGCGAATCGCGGCGCCTTTGTACCTGTTCATGGTGCTGCTGCTTTTAGGCGTGATGCTGTTCGGCCACGCCCAGATGGGAGCCCAGCGCTGGCTCAGGCTGGGACCGCTGGCTTTTCAGCCCAGTGAATTTTGTAAGGGCTTTATGATTGTCTGCCTGGCGGCGTTCTTAAACGGACGTTCGTACCGGCTGCTGGATTTTACGGATTACTGGCAACCGGTGCTCTTTACCCTGGTGCCTTTCCTGTTGGTGATGCGGCAGCCAGATTTGGGCACCGCCCTGGTTTTTGGCGCTATCACACTGTCCATGTTTTTAATGTGCGGGTTTAAGATGCGCTGGTTAGCTCTGTGCGGTCTGGTCGGTTGCTTATCCCTGCCGGCGGTCTGGCATTTTTTGAAAGAATACCAACGCAACCGGCTGCGGGTCTTTTTAAATCCGGAACTGGATCCTTTTGGCGCTGGCTATCATGTCATCCAAAGCAAGATTGCCATCGGCAGCGGCATGCTGCTGGGCAAAGGCTGGCTGCAGGGGACCCAGAGCCAGCTGAACTTTTTACCGGAAAACCATACGGATTTTATTTTTGCCGTGGCGGGAGAAGAATTTGGTTTTCTGGGCAGTTTAATCATTATAGCTCTGTACCTGATTATCATCTGGCGGGGGCTGAGCATCGCTTTGAATGCGGAGGATGATTTCGGAACTTTGCTGGCGGTGGGTATTACCGGCATGTTTCTCTTCCATGTGGTAGTCAATATTGGTATGACGGCGGGCATCATGCCTGTGACCGGCGTACCGCTACCTTTTGTGAGTTACGGGGCCAGCTCCCTTACCATTAACCTGTTGCTGGTAGGTTTGCTGCTCAACATCAATTTACAGCGGGAACAGTTACAATTTTAGGAGGAACCGATGACCAAGCGGGATTATAAAAAAGAATTTACTATCGATATGTTAAGCGCTGTGGAAAAACCGGCCCGCTATACGGGCGGGGAATTTGGCAGCGTGGTCAAGGAGCGGGCAGACGTGCGTATCGCCCTGGCCTTCCCGGATGTCTACGAAGTGGGCATGAGTTATCTGGGTTTCAAAATTTTGTACCATATCTTGAACCGGATGGAAGGCGTGGCGGCGGAACGGACTTATGCTCCCTGGGTCGACATGGAAAAGCTGATGCGGGAACGGAGTGTGGTCCTGACTACCCTGGAAACCAAGCAGGCTTTGGCGGAATGTGACCTGGTGGGTTTTACCCTGCAGTATGAGCTGAGCTATACCAATATTTTAAACATGCTTGATCTGGGCGGCGTCACCGTTTTAGCCAAAGACCGGGCAGAGGATGAACCTTTCGTGATCGTGGGCGGTCCCTGCGTCTTTAATCCGGAACCGCTGGCTGATTTCTTTGACCTGGCCGTGATCGGTGAAGGCGAGGAAGCCCTGCCGGAACTGGTGACGGTATACAAGAACTGGAAAGCAGCCGGCAGGGTAGGCGGCCGTACCGGTTTCTTACAAGCGGCGGCCCGGGTGAACGGCATCTATGTGCCCTCGTTCTATGATGTGACCTACCAAGAAGATGGTACGGTGCAGGCAGTAACGCCGAACCAAAAAGTGGCGCAGCCGGTAATTTATAAACGGGTGGTCCGGGATATGGCGACGGTAGATTATCCTACGGATCCCATCGTGCCCTTTATGTCTATCGTCCACGACCGTATCATGCTGGAAGTGTTTAGAGGCTGCAGCCGCGGTTGCCGTTTCTGTAATGCGGGCATGGTGTACCGTCCGGTGCGGGAACGTAAACCGGAACAACTGCGGCAGTTGGCCCGTCAGTTAGTGGATAATACCGGCTACGATGAAATTTCCCTGTTCAGCCTGAGCACGGCTGATTATTCCTGCCTGGACCCGCTTTTGGACGGCCTGCTGAAAGAAGATTTTAAAGATGAGCGGGTGAGCGTATCCCTGCCCAGTCTGCGCATTGATAGTTTCTGCATTGATGTGGCTCAGAAGGTGAACAGCGTCCGCAAGAGCGGCCTGACTTTTGCGCCGGAGGCAGGCAGTCAGAGGATGCGGGATGTTATTAACAAGGGTGTGACGGAAGAGAATTTGATGGATGCCGTCAGCGCGGCGTTTACCAACGGCTGGAAAAAAGTAAAATTATATTTCATGATCGGCCTGCCTTACGAGACGGATGCAGATGTGCTGGCGATTGCCACCCTGGCGAAGAAAGTTTTGTACAAATATAAAGAAGTGACCGGCAAGGGCGGCGCTATGATTACGGTGAGCGTGGCCAACTTTGTGCCGAAGCCTTACACGGCGTTCCAGTGGGCGGCTCAGGATTCCCTGACCGAGATTAAACGCAAGGATATGCTTTTGAAAGAAGCTTTTAGCCGGGTACGGGGTATTAACTACCAGTATCACGAAAGCAAGGTAAGCGTGCTGGAAGGCGTATTTGCCAGGGGCGACCGGCGATTAGGCGCGGCGCTCTATAAGGCCTGGCAGCAGGGCGAACGTTTTGACGGCTGGGATGAGTGCTTCAAATTTGATTTGTGGCAGCAGGTCTTTGCAGACTGCGGCCTGGATCCGCACTTTTATGCGGACCGGGTACGGGGAGAACAGGAACTTTTCCCCTGGGAGCATGTGTCCCCCGGCGTAGCCAAAGCTTTTCTGGCTAACGAATACCGCAAGGCCAAACTGGCTCAGCTGACCCACGATTGCCGGCACGGTGACTGTACCGGGTGTAACGTGTGCCAGCAGCTGGGCGTGAATGTGGTGGATTATACCGGCCAGATGCCGGCAGTGGCGTCGTCCACCTTATCCGCAGCTGCGGAGAAAGTTGCTCCGGCGGCTACAGCAGCGGCAACAACCGCAGCTTTAACAGCTAAGGAGGTGCAGCCGCAATGAAATTGAGATTACAGATTACCAAGGACCGGAGCATCCGCTTCATCAGCCACCTGGAATATGCCCGTACGCTGATGCGGGCTGTGCTCCGGGCCAAGCTGCCGGTTGCATATAGCGAAGGCTTTAACCCCCATATGAAATTATCTTTGGCTTCGGCATTAGGGGTGGGCGTGGTTAGTCAGGCCGAGTTTGTGGAGATGGAACTTAAGGAGCCGGTACCGCCGGCGGAAGCAGCGCAGCGTTTACGTAAAGCGTTACCTGCAGGTATCAAAGTTTTGACGGCAGATGCCGTGGACGATCATGCACCGGCACTGATGAGCGTGGCCGGCGGCGCTACTTATCAGGTGGTGATCCCGGCTACGGATGCGGACCAGATTTCTCAAGCCGTGGGTGCTTTTAACGCCGCGGCCAGCCTGCCGTTTACGAAGAAGGCGCCTAAGACCAAGGCCGGGGTCAAGGAAATTGATGTGAAATTTTATATTCCCCACCTGGAGGCCGAGCTGTTTGGCGGCAAACTAGTCCTGCGTTTTGACTGCCGCATCACGCCGGCCGGCAGCATGAAGGCCGTGGATTTAGTCAATGCCCTGAATAAGCAGTATGGGCTGGCTTTGCCGGTAGAACTGGCAGATATAGAAAGATTGGATTTATACCGGGTCGATGACCTGGGCCGGCATGAACCGATGCTGGCAGGGGCAAGATAAGTTTTGCTCCGAAGGAGTGCGTATGGCAACAAGTATTATCATCAGCAGTACCCCTGAGGAAACCCGGATGGGATTGCTGGAAGACAAAGTATTACGGGAATATCTGGTAGAACGTGACAGTGAGAACCACCTGGTCGGCAATATTTTCCTGGGCCGGGTGGAGAATGTGGTACCGGGACTACAGGCTGCGTTTGTGGATATTGGTCTGGAACAGAATGCTTTTTTGTTCGTGGGCGATGACCGCCGGCTGACCGAAGGTCGCAGCGTCCTGGTACAGATCAGTAAGGATCCCCGCGGCGCCAAGGGCCCCACGGCGACCAGGGAAGTTACTCTGCCGGGACGTTACATCGTGCTGGTACCGGGCAATGATTACATCGGCATCAGCCGCAAGATTAACGGGGCTTTAAAGCGGGAACATTTGTGGGAACTGATTGAAAAAAATAAACCCAAGAATATGGGCGTGGTGGTACGGACGGTGGCGGACGGCCTGCCGGATGAGGTGCTCCTGGCCGACTTAAAGACGCAGTTAGCCGCCTGGCAGCATATTGAAAAACGGATGCGGGTCAGCAAGGCGCCGGTCCTGGTCTACCGGGAACTGGATTTATCCGTGCGCATCGTACGGGATTATCTCAACAGCTCCGTGGAAAAGATTGTTATCGATGATAAGGATGCTTACGACCGGCTGCTCAACCTTTTAAAAGGCGTACCGGATGAGGATATTAAAAAATTAAAACTGTACCGGGGCACCCAGGATATTTTTAGCTATTACGGTTTGACCGAAGCTATTGCTTCCATCAGCGACCGGCGGGTAGATTTGCCCTGCGGTGGTTATATCGTCATCGACCACACGGAAGCCATGACGGTCATCGATGTGAACAGCGGCAGCTTTAAAGATCCTTCCAGCCTGGAAGCCACCATCATGCGGACCAATCGGGAAGCAGCGGAAGCCATCGCTTTTCAGCTCCGGCTCCGGGATATCGGCGGCATCATCGTGGTAGATTTTATCGATATGCATACGGAAGCTCATAAGAAGGAAGTGCTGCAGGTTTTACAGAAGGCGTTTACCGGCGACAAGATGCGGCCCAAGATTCAGGATATCACGGTGCTGAACCTGGTGGAAATTACCAGGAAGAAGAGCCGTCAGAACCTGGATTCGGTTTTGTACGCACCCTGTCCGGTGTGCCAGGGCAGCGGCCAGGTGCAAAGTCCGGAGACGGTGGCTATTGAAGCCAAGCGCCGTCTGCGGGGACTGTTAAAAAAGCCGGGCGCCTGCCGGGATATTTTAATCATGGCGCATCCTCTGGTGGCAGAATATTTAAAGACACAGCTGCATGCCTGGGACCGGGAACTCAATTGTTCCCTGACGGTGGAAGAGGACGCGGCGTTAGACGTGGAATCTTTCTCGCTTCTTGACAACAGCTGATTGTTATGATATATTACTTCAGTATGGACCGAAGTGTCCGTCCCCAACCGCACGGAAATGGTTCGGAAATGATGACGGCAAATGCCGGTATCTACCACTAACGGCGAGTCTATCATAAGGGAGGTGCAATAGATGTACGCAATCATTAAGACTGGCGGCAAGCAGTACAAGGTCAGCGAAGGCGACGTTCTGCAAGTAGAAAAGTTAGATGCAGAAAAGGGCGCTAAAGTTGAATTTGACGAAGTGCTGGCTATCGTGAATGACGAAGGCGTGAACGTAGGCAAACCCACTGTTAAGGGCGCCAAGGTTACCGCTGAAGTTGTAGAACACGGTAAAGGACCGAAGATCCTGATCTTCAAGTATAAGAGCAAAGTCAACGAGCGTAAACGTGCTGGCCATCGTCAACCGTTCACGACTGTGAAGATTGAAGCTATCAATGCTTAAGCAGTAACACATCAATAGTATGATTATTATTGATATCTTTACCGACCGGGCAGGGTTCATCACCGGCTATCAGGCCGCAGGTCATGCAGAGGATGCGCCGCAAGGCAGCAGCATCGTGTGTGCCTGGGTGTCTGCAGTCACGCAGATGGCTCTCATCGGTTTGGAACAACAACTCAAACATCCGCTGGCGTATACCACGGATGAGACTAAAGGTCTTCTCAGGGTGCAGCTGAAGGCAGCGCCTACAGCCAGGACCCAGGACTTACTGTACAGCATGGAATTGACGCTGGCACAGTTAGCTCAGGACCAGCCCGGAGAGATCACACTCAATAAACACAGGGGGTGAAACCAATGTTTAAGATTATCCTGCAATTACATGCCCATAAAAAAGGTACCGGCAGTTCTCATAACGGCCGTGATAGTAACGCACAGCGCTGGGGCACCAAGGTTCACGACAGCAAGGTCGTAACCGCCGGCAGCATCATCGTGCGCCAAAGAGGCACCCGCTTCCAGGTGGGCAAGAACGTAGGCCTGGGCAAGAACTTCTCCATCTATGCCAAGATTGACGGCGTGGTTAAGTTTGAGCGCAAGGGTCGTTTTGACCGCCAGATCAGCGTTTACCCGGTAGAGGCAGCTAAGGCTGAAGCTAAACCGGCAGCTAAAGAAGCAAAGGCTGTTTAAAAAATTAAAACTTAGTTTTCAAACACCAACGTATGTAAGCGTTGGTGTTTTTTTGTGTTTCCCACGGAAATGTTGTAAAATAGAATAAAGAATTATTTTTAAATTTGTTTAATTTTATTTTTTTAAGGCGGGTAGAACCTGAAAGATCCCTGGCATGAATCCGCAAACGGGTGGGGTGGAGGTATGGCATGGCGCGTAAGACGGTGCTGGTAGCTGATGATGATCGTATCTCACGGCTGATTGTAAAAAAGAATATTGAGGCTGATTATAATATCCTGGAAGCAGCAGATGGGCAGGAAGCTCTGGCTGTCCTGGACCGGCATCCGGAAATTGCGGTCTTGTTACTGGACCTGGTGATGCCGGGACTAAACGGTTTTGAAGTGCTCAAAGCTTTGCGCCAGGGAGATGGTTCGTTACGTCTGCCGGTTATCGTCATCACTGGTGGCGATGATGTGCTTTCCCAGGAAAAAGCTTTTGCTTTGGGTGCCATGGATGTCATGTTTAAACCTTTTAGCGGCGCCATGCTCAGACATAAGGTAGATAACATCGTGGCGGTGACGGAGTCTATCCGTTTACAGGACGAGCTGGAACTGCAGGAACAGTTGGTACGCGCTGCCGAAATTGATAGCTTGACCGGTTTGTGGAACAAGCAGACTTTTTGCCGGGAAGCGGGCAAGTATTTTGCCGCCCATCCGGGACGGGAATTTGTGCTCAGCCTGTGGGATCTGGACCGGTTTAAAGTATATAATGAGAACTTTGGACCGGCGGTCGGGGACCGACTGATTGAGGACATCGGCAAAGTCTTGGCTGCCGCGGCTCAAGAAATCCATTTTAGCAGCCTGATTTTGCAGGGGCATGATTACGGCGATCATTTTTTAGCTTGCTGGCAGGCAGATACTTTTAACGAACAGGCCTTGCATGATTTTGTGCAGCAGAAGTTGGAACGTTTGTCCCCTAATTATAAATTTACGGTGCGGTTAGGTTTATACCTGGTTCATGATGCAGGGGTCAGCGTGGCCCTGATGTGTGACCGGGCGCTCTTAGCGCTGCGCAGCGTGAAGAACAGTTATGATAAGCACTGGGCCTGGTATGAGGACTTGATGCGCCGCCATATCCTGGAAGAAGCCAGCCTGACGGATGATATGCGCACGGCGCTGGAGGAGGGACAGTTTCTTCCCTATTTTCAACCGCAATATAATTATAAGACCGGGAATATGATCGGCGTGGAAGCTTTGGCTCGCTGGCAGCATCCTACCAGGGGTCTGCTTACACCGGCTAAATTTATTCCGGTTTTTGAAAAAAATGGTTTTATCTATGAGCTGGACAGGTACATGTGGGAAGCCAGCTGCAAGTATTTACGCCGCTGGCTGGATCTGGGTCTGGCCGTACCTTCGGTGTCAGTCAATGTCAGCCGTACGGATCTGTACAGGCATGACCTGGAAACTATTTTCCGCAACCTGATCCTGCAATACGGGTTGCAGCCTGGTATGCTACGCCTGGAAATCACCGAATCGGCGTATATGGATAATCCGGAGCAGCTGGTGAATACGGTGAGCGTCCTGCAACAGGCAGGATTCCTGGTAGATATGGATGATTTCGGCACCGGGTATTCGTCACTGAACATGCTCAAGCAGCTGCCGGTAGATTTATTAAAACTGGATATGAAGTTTGTCGCTAATGCGGAAGCCAATAAACGTAGTGCCAGCATCCTGGCCAATGTGGTGCATATGACCAGCGATTTGTCCCTGCCGGTGTTAGCCGAGGGCGTGGAAACACGTTTGCAGGCTGACTATCTGGAGGGGCTGGGGTGTACCTATATGCAGGGCTATCTGTTTGCTAAACCCATGGCGCCGGCAGAACTGGAAACTTTACTGCGCCAGGCCGGTGTAGAAAAACGGCTGGTGGCCGAGGGTAAACCGGCGATGCCAGCTGCAGGCGATACTACGGATAAAGACCTGGAACTGCAGAAATTATTGACAGTAGTACCGGGAGGCGTCTTCCGGTATCGGGCCGAGACGGGCGAGATTGACTATGTGAGCCAGAATATGCTGGAGATGCTGGGCTATACCCGGGAGGAGTTCCGGGACAAGTTTGCCAATAAGTTTGCCAACATGGTGTATGCTGAAGACCGGGACCGGGTTTTGAACGAGATTCGCACGGATTTAACCCGGACTGGCGGTACGGATAGTTGCGAGTACCGGATTGAAACCAAGAGCGGCCGGTTAAAGTGGGTCTTTGATGCCGGACGGTTATACACGGATGAGCAGGGACGCCGCTGGTTTGTGGTAGTTATTATCGATATTGAGGAAAAGCGCAAACACTACGGGCGGTTACTGCATGAGGCAGAACTGGATGGCTTAACCAGGGTTTATACTCGCGGCGGCGCCGAACGTTACATTAATTTGCGTATGACCATGGAGCGGGACAATGTTTGTACCTTCCTGCTCCTGGATATGGATAACCTGAAAGGCATTAATGACCACCTGGGACATGCCTTGGGGGATGCCGCCCTGCAAATGGTGGCGAACCAGTTAAAGAAGCATTTCCGCAGTTCCGATATCATAGGCAGGATGGGCGGCGATGAATTTGTCGCATTCCTGCCCGGACTGAGCAATGAAAAAACTTTGCATCGCAGTATCGGCGAATTGCTCCATACCCTGGCGGGGACCTATCTGGATAAGGAGAAGCAGTGGCCGTTGTCCTGCAGCATGGGGCTGGCTATCAGCAACATGGGCCGGACTAATTTCTCCACCATGTATCGTCAGGCGGATACGGCCTTGTACCATGTGAAACGTAATGGCAAAGGTAGTTTTGCTATTTACAATCCCCAGATGCAGTTAAAGACAGAAACTACGCAGAAGCAAGAGCTGCCGCCGGCTACGCCCAAATAATTTGCAGGAAACTTAGTAAAAAACGGCGACAGCTAAAAGCTGTTGCCGTTTCTGTATCTAAAAATAAAAAACCGAACCCGATGGTTCGGTTAAAAATTTTAATTGGTAGCGCTAAAACCCGCCCAGCCATTGGCTACATTCACATTTACAATACCACGCAGGGCGGCATAGTATATATAATAAGAAGATTGTTTTTTAATCGTTTTGTCAAGTAACAAAAAAGCCCAGGTGTCTGCCTGGGCTTAAATTATTTGAGGGTAAAACATCTGTTTTTATTAATTTTTATGGATTAGGGCACCTACTAAAATAACTGAAACTGTTTCCCATGTGTTACGCTGAGCTTTTATCCTTAATCTAGTTCGTTTTTCCTCTGCTGCGAACGTCTGTAACGATGCGTTGGCAGTCTGCAATAATTGTTCCTGCTTCTGACTGTCCAGCTTCAATGCGGCCAGCTGTTGCTCCAGCAGCGCCGACTTCTTCCGTGCCACGGTCAATTCCTGCTGCGACTTCTCCAGCTGTTGTTCCAGCAGCGCTAAATCCTGTTGTGATTGCTGATTGATTGCTGACAGCCTGGTTAAGTTGCTTTCTAATTGTGTCAATTCCGTTTCCGTTATCCAATAACCGCCCTCTGCGGCCGCACAAGTAGCCGCTACCGAAAGCGAGCAGCAAAAGAATAAGGACAACAAAAATTTTAAAAAAGAATGGGTGTAATCGTATAAATTGTACTGCTTTATCATACATTCCTCTCCCTCCTAATTTTCTACTACTAGACCTATATCGTTGCCGGCATCAATCATCATGCTGGCAATTTTTTCGCCGTCTTCATTCTGCATCCTCAGGCAGCCGTAAGTTCCAAGCCATCCCTGGCGTTTCGCGAACGGATCAGTGATACCGCACCCGTCACCGCCGCCATGAATGTCCCTGCTCCGATCATCACCCGTATTAATGTAAAATGTTCCGTAACTACGAGGATTTTCTTCCTGGATAACTACTTTGCGCCCATCGTTTAAGGTGGTATTAGGTAAGTCTGCCCAACAATGTGGATAATATCCATCTGGTAATGTTTCGTGCGGCAGACCATTGGACCCAGTGCCTGGGAAAAAATCATGATGGCATGGCCAACTGCCTAAAAAGTTATAGTTATCATCGTATGCATATATGGTATCTTCTGAGCGTTTGTATTGTAGTTTCATTTTGTCTCCTTTGTATTATCAATATGAGCTATTATTTTAACCTGATTCATTAGCGCCGTGGCCATGCTGACGTTGGCATCATTAAGGTTTTCAAGACAACTTAAAAGCTCGGTGCTGCTTATATATGTCACAACAACATTAAGCAGAAATTCTGGGCGATGGGTTAGTGTTATTACCTTGTCACCGACTCCGGAGACAATGATTAGCAACAGATACGTCAGCATTTTACTAAAAAACTGATTGCGCATAGTCTGGCTATTAATTATCCCAGCGATATGAGCGGCCGGAATTCCTCGCAAGCAGTCTACTAAGGTTGGTTGTGCTGCCGGTATATTGTTCTGGATATTTTTATAGCTTAATGCTAAAAATTTTGTAAGACAGTCGCAGCACTCTAGGACCGCAAATAAAAACAGAATAGCGATGTGGGCACCAAAAACATCAATCATATAAAAGCCGATGGTGGTAATAATTGTTTTCACAAGCCAATAATCAGTTAAGTGTTTGATAACGTCTACAACACTGCGAGCCCAGTAAGTCAATAACTCAATAATCATTTTGCACCTCTTTTTTATGTCAGAACCGTGTCAGGGCGAATCAATCACAAATCAGGGCGAATCAATCACAAATCGGGGCGAATCAATCACAAAACAGGAAGATTTCCTTAGGTTTGATTAGGCTTGCAGCAGAACCACCCAGGCTGTACCATTATATATAAGTAATTGATTTGTACTTTGATTAGTAAAAGATAAACCTTTGACTGGGGGATAATAGGCCCAAGCACCATTGACAAAGTTTGCAATGATATTATCTTTACCGGACCATGCGCCGGAAGCATTGGTACCTATAATGTAAGCATCACCATTAGTTGGTGCTGCCGGGGGCGTAGCCAATATTGACAAAACTGTTCGAGCTAAATAGAAATCTAGCAGATCCATGGCTTCATTAAATGTTACTTCTTTTTGAGCTTGGCTAGTTTCCATGTAGGGAATACCTAACTTTGTTGTTCCCACTTATACTGCCTCCAATCCGGGCCAACCGCGGCCCTTAACATCACTGATCTGATAAATTTTGACTATTACGTTATTTTGGATACTGCCAAAATCATCAATCTGTGCAGCACTTGAATATACGTACTGGCAAACGTTAACGCGGGCGTTGCGTTTGATATTACCATCGGTACTTAGAACTTCAATATCATAAGCCTCTGTATTTTCGCTAAGAGGTGCATCACTGTGATCTTTCCAAGCCCCGTTTTTTCGTGTTCTCCTTATCCAGGTAATAACCAGATTGCCGTCTGAATCCCTAGTACCCTTAATGTGGCAGGGACTCCAGGGCTTTTGAATGGTTCCTTGTGGCGTGAATTGTTCATTATGGTAATCCTCGGTTAAATAACCTTTATTGCGGGGACCAACCCTAAATAAACACTGCGTATACCAATAATTGCTGCTGATTGCCAGGGTATTAATATTGTTAGTACCCAGCAAAACAAATCGTTCTCCGGCCGTGTGCGTGCCGGTATATTGTTCTGTGCCGTTTCGGCCACGCAATAGGCCCGTTAATTTATAGGTGTTGGTGTCAATTAGTTCAGCATTTAAAAACTGGATGATTTCGTTGCCTACGAGTGCTGCATTGTAGTAGTTGAGTATTTCTGCTTTGGTGTGACTGGATAACTCGCCTACATCCATGTAAACTATCAGGACGCTGCCATAATCCCAAGAATAGGGGAGAGCGTCAGGAAGTTTGGTAACGGCACTGCCACAAGCTGCATTGTTGTCGTTGCTGGCCACGTAGTTGTAAGATGCTCCACCATCCAAACTTCGGTAAATATTTGCCCCAAAGTTCGTGACATTGCCGGTGGCAATATAAACATAATCATCGCTGCTATTAGTATCCACTGGCAATTTTGGAATATCCAAAAAATTAGTAATGACGGGACTGCTAACTGTCTCTATGACTTCTGGCGGGGTATCAACATTTCGTTCAACCAGATTATAAACATCACTATTAATGTCCACGGCTTCAACGTTATTTAGCCCGGGTTTCCCAAATTGTGTTTTGGTGACATAGACCAGCCGCTCACCGGTACCATTGGGCATCGTGACCAGGAGAATATCCAGCGGCATGATATAACCATATTTGAGCGCGAGTGTCATTTTATGGTTTGTCCTGGCTTCCCAGGCTTCCATGAGTTTTTGCTCCACTGCAATTTTGGCGGCAGCATCTGTCATGACCACGTTAGTTGTGATAGTAGCCTCATCAGTGGCGCCGGTGACACGCCTAAAGGCAGTTTGCTGGGCCTGGGTATAATCACTATCTTTGCTGATATAGGTTAAGCTTATTTTGGCCGGCAGGTTTATATCATCAGATCGGGTACTTTCAATTGGCTCGGACGGCTTTTCGTTCTCATAAGCGCCTATGGCACTGGCCGGGATGGGAATCACCCGGCTGAAATCCCTGGTTTTAAAAGTAATAACGCCGTACCGTTCTGCTGCATCAAAAGTCTTAACCGATTGCAACTGTTGAATTTGCTCACGGTAGGTAGTGCCACCGTCACGGGTAAACCCATCAACAGTCATATCGGCAATGTTGTCAACGGAATAATCCACATCTTTGATAAGTCCGGCTTCATTACTAATATCCTGGATGATGTCTGTTAAGGTGTTTTTGGGGAATTCAACGGTGAAAGTAAAGGTTGGGATGCGGTTACCATAATTGGACAAGGCCAAATTGCGGAAAACGATATAAGCCATACCGCGATAAGCCGGCACTTTACCGGAACCTTCAATAGACTCCATAAAATCATCTGGGAGCTGGTCTTCGGTACCGGTATAAAGCCTGTAATCACAATCGCTTAAGTTAAAATCATTGCCATCGGCCAGCACGCTGACTATTTTATTTATGGGGCCTTCGCAAATCATGACGGCAAAGGAAACACTGTAGGTGTAGCTTTTTACCTCACTGCCGCCGCCACCGCCCTTGCCGCCCGAACTTTCTGTATGCACATGTTCCGTAAATTTCGTGCCCCAGATAATGTTCCCCGTAATGCGGGTGGTACCATAGCCTTTTTTGATTACGGCTCCTACAGCAGCCGTCTGCATACTAAGCTCACTTGTTTTACCTACAGTGGTTGTTTGGGTTGGCGTAAGAGCGCTCATGATCATGTTATCAACAATCATGGCGCCCAAATACGCCGCCCAGCCCCATGGCCCCATGCTCATACCGAACGATTCTGCTACTCGTAATGCCATCGTTGCCATTTTTTATTCCTCCAAACCCCGGAATCTGAAGGCGTGGCTTAACCTGGATTTCCAGGTAGTATCAAGTGGGCTTTCGTGAACCATGCGGGCTTCCATCTCGGCATGGATAAAGCGACCTTGACCAAGATAGATTCCCATATGATGATCAACCTTGGCCAACGGGAATTTGAACAAAAGGACGTCACCGGGTTGGATTGCCTCTAAAGGTATGGGGTCCATATATTGTTGGCATGTTTCTAACATCCTGGGGTCAGTTTTAAAAAAATGCCAAGTCGCGGGGTAATCAACAGGGAAAGACACATCTTGACCCGTAAGTTCCCTGTTGACACCGCGCACAAATCCTGCACAGTCGCATGCTACGCCCTTCAAACTCGCTTGATGTTGCCATCTGGTCCCGGTCCAGCTGCGGGCCTCGGCACAAATTTGCGTTCTTGTAATCATGTTTGCTCCTAACTAATACGGAACTTATCACCAATAGCAATCTTGCTGACAGGCCCGGATTGAAATCTCCAAAAACTACCAGTACTACTTATTGTAATGGCGCCGGTAGCGGCAATATAAGATGTGATAGGAAACTTGCTGCCTTTTTTCTCACCGCTGGCCATCTGGATGGTTTTTCCTTTAAAAAAGTCGTCGGCATAAGTTAAGCCGGATGGTTTCGTAATCGTGATGCAAAGTTGGGTTACAGTATAAGATTGATCAAAGCCATCTTCATCGGTGGAAGTTTCCTGATGGCTAATCTTGTTGCTGATGTACCCACTCCAAAGTGTGGTTGCACCGCCCCAATCGTAAGTACCGAGCCTAACATCATCACCCTCGCTCACGATATTGTCGCCGCCGGTGGAAGGATACGAAACTGCATAACTATTGCCCATTACATAAGGCTCAGCCCGAAAGTTGACCAAATTACCGAACCTGGTTTTGCAAGTGCTGGCATTGCCATCACAGCCGGCCACGATTTTAAATGTATCTCCCAAAGCCGGAGTAAAGGGCATCGGCATAAAAAGGCAGATAGTGCCAATAGATGCTGAATGTTTAACATCTTGACTCAGCCCGGCATTTTTACCGGTCAGCCAAGTAATTACACCGTAGTCAAAATAACTATCTGGCTGTGTGGTATCAGTGCCGAAGGTAGCCGCGCTATTTACTGTGGTGACGCTGCCATTAATGGTATAAGCCGACAAATCTATTTTGCAAAGTGTACTACCCAAAAAGGTACGGCAACCCTTTTGACATGTTTTCCCGGCTTTGGCCTGGTAGGCTTGCATCAAGCCACGAATAGCAGCGGTAAAACCATTTTTACCGTATTTTACCTCGCCAATAGTACCGCGCCGTACCATAAAGACTTCATCTTTGAGATTTTTATAGTTGACCAAAAAAATCTCAATGCGGGCGTTATTGTAAACTCCGGCGCGCAAATCCTCTGCAGTTATGCCATCATCAGTTAAGATGCCTTCGCTATCCAGGTTATCCACGCTCATATCATTGCTGGTGGACACGGCCGTGGGGGCAAAGCCTGTGCAGGCCTTGTATGTTACACCGTTAAAAGTAATATCTTGGTCATAACTGGTAAAACCCATTACCACACCATCCTGGCGAGCAATGCGCCAACACCAGGCGGAAGTGCAAACTTGGTTATCAAGCCAGGGAATACCGTAAGGTTGTAGCACTTTAATATTGGTTGCAAGGCTGTCCAGCATGTCTTTTAAGGTTACAAAAGCAATGCGCAGGATGTCGCCATAGTGAGCGGTTTCGTCAACATCATTTAGTGCGGCTTGACCGGTAATCTTTTGGCCGTCTGGCGTATATATTCGCTTAATATCCCCATAATGGCTATCGGCATCGACATCATTTAAGGTAGCTTGGCCGATAATTTTTTGGCCGCCTGGCGTATATATTCGCCTAATATCCCCATAATGGCTATCGGCATCGACATCATTTAAGGTAGCTTGGCCGATAATTTTTTGGCCGCCTGGCGTATATATTCGTCTAATATCCCCATAATGGCTATCGGCATCGATATCATTTATTGTTGCCTGCCCGGTTATATCCATTGTATAGGATGTGCCCATTATGCCACGTCCTCAGCGTAACTAATAGTAAATAACTGCTGACCACTTGCTATACTTGTAGATCCCGTTCCAACTGCTAAAAGAATCATTACATTTGTTTGCCCTACTGCCCCTATATTTGCCGGGGAAAAATAGCATTTTAAGGATACTCCCGTGTTATTTGCTGGCCAAGATGTATACCCGGCACTACACCCTGTCGCAAGTGTGCCCCAACTGACGCCAACTGAAATTTGTACATTGTTTGCCTTTAACCCTGTTTCTTCACGCAAAAAAACCGGTAAATATGCAAATGATGTAATCCCATTACCAGTGGCGTTGCCTTTGGCATATTTCATAAAATTTTTAAATGTTAAAGATGTGATTGCTGTACCATCTGTACCGCCTGGTGTACCATTTATATACATTCTAAGCAATTTTTATCCCCCCTAGTACCATTAATTTTTGGGTTGTGTCTGGGGAATTACTTTCGTCGCCGCTTGCACTTACGGTTAATTGTAATGCTTGGTTTTTGTCCGTCAATTCCGCAAAAAAAGGGATGTTAGCAATATTGTTGCCATTACCTAACATCTGCATTAAATAACTGCTATTCAATGCAAATTTATCAATTTCATTTGCTGTTGTACTTGTTACTGCGACCGCAACGCATTTCCAAACTTCACCGGTATCTGCCCTGACCATGACTGGAATTGATTTACTCACTGTTACGCCGACGGCCGGATAGAATCCATCCGCCACTAACGGGTTACTTAAATCACCGCTACTAATTTCGGTTCCGTCCTGTGCGCCTACCGTACCGTTCACATAAAATCTAATTGCCATTCCTATACACCTCCAAGATATTTAAAATTAATATAAATGCCATCGTGCAGACCGTAATCGGCATCAGCTGGGATTTTTACACGTACATATAAGAGCTGGTTGGTACCTACGATATAGAGATAATGCACTTTTTTAGAGTAGCTGGCGCCATCGCTACTGAACTCCAGCCAATCGGCAGCCGGACCGCTGGCCGTCACAAATAAATTGATTACAGGGTAATCGGCGCCGCCGGGGGCTCGCAGACCTAAGACGGTTACATCACTGGTCTTTTCCCGGTAGGCCCGGAATGGGATTTTTTCACTGTCAAAGGGGATTTGCTCACCGTCCGTGGCTCCGGCTGTTACCGTGCCGCCGTAAACTGCTAATGCGCTCATGTCTACTCCTTTAGTTCGATGATGGGGATGCTGCCCCAGCTGGATGCATCGACAATGGACCAGTTGGGAGCCATCTTGTCTGTATCGAATCTTACCGGTACTTCAAATTCATAGCTGGCAAGGACGGCAGTATTAGCAGGAGGCGGAGCGGAAAAGGTGATAATACCGGTGGTGTTATCCAGGTTGTAATTTAGCAACTGTTCGGCACCGTCCGGAATACTGGCTGCAAATTCTGTCCGGATATCAGTCTGGTACTGCCAGGTAAATTTTTTAGCTTGTTCTTCCGTGTAGGTTTTGAAGTAGATATGCGTTGTTCCTGCCACGGGCTTTAGAATTTTTCGTTGCTGGCAAACATTAATCTCCGGCCGCACATAGTTTTTAAGCAGTTGAAATTTAGTGGTGGCGCCATCGCCAAAGCCGAGCAGCTCAAATATACCGCTATGGTCCAAATAATCGTAAAATCTAAAGCCGTAGCCCCGGCCCATGCAGACATGGAAGAAAGTTAGGATTTCCACAAACCATTCGTTCAATTGTGTCGGCAAATTAATTGTGCCGCTGCATCGTGGATAAGCCCAGTTAATGTTACGCTGCTCTGATCCGTTGGAACTGAGAGAAACAACGTCCGTGCTGTATTCCGGGCCAAAAACACAACCGTCTGCGACATCACGCGGAAAGGATATTTCGTGAAACTGAGCTAAACTGCCGGTTGTCATACGCCACGCCTCCCTCTGGATACGGCGCCTGCCAGAGCGGCGCAAATTTGCGCTTGGCTGGCTTTGAAAGTGTTGGCATCTTTAACCTGAAAATAATTGTAGACAGGGGCGGCGCCGTTTCGGTTACTGCCGCTACCCAGGGCGGATAAATTACGGTCAGTCAGGGGAATAACAGCTTCATTGTGGCCGGCTTCGCCAATCAGTGCGAGCGTTGGTGCCGTGGCAATACCGCCATCAGCAAAGGCTCCCCACTTAATTCCCATGGCCGAAAGCGCTACGCCAACAACACCGCCATCAAGGCCGCTGCTGCTCATACCACCAGTACCGCCACCAAAGCCGCTGCTCATTCCCATGCTCATACCCATTCCGGTACCGCCACCGCCCATGCCACCCATGGCTGTTCCCATAATTCCGGCAGCAACACGTTGAGCGGCAAGTTCAATGAAGACCTGGATTACTTGTTTGGCAAAATCCTTAATTAAATCCAAACCACTTTTTGTACCTTCGGCAAACTGGGTCAGGTCATCGGCAAGGCTGCTGTACAAGGTGTGACTGGCACTGGCAATATCCTGCTGAATGCTCTGGTGGGCACGGTCCCATAAATCAACGTACTCTTTGGCCAAAGCTTTGTTGCCTTCCAAATTTAGGTCCTGCTGCCGGGCTTCCGGGTTGGCGCTAAGTTCTTTTTTTACGCCAGCAAAATCGCCACGGTCGGCCATGGCATTGATGGTCTTATTGTGAGCCTCGCGGATAGCGTCTTCTTTGGCCTGCGCCGCCGCTAAAGCGTTGGCGTTATACCATTTATCAACCTCAAGCTGGGCGTTCATATCATCTTTGTACAGGGCAACGGCTTTCAATTTTTCTTTTCGCTCGGCATCCAGTTTGGTTATGGTAGCTTGGTATTCAGCTTCGGCCACGGCAACATAATCATCCTGGACATTGCCCAGGATACGTTTGGTCTCGCTGCGCATATTGTCCCAGGCCTGGGTCCATTTATCACCGACCTGTTCTTTTAGGATAGCTGCGTATTCTTTGAGCTCTGTTTTGAGAGAAGTCACATTGAAACCGCTAGTTGCAAGCTTGTTAATTTGCTGGCTGTGGTTGGCAATCTGGCGTTCGGCCTGGTCCATGCCATAAACGTATTCACTGGAGTTTTTATTCAGCTCATCATTTAAAGATGCCTGCAAATTTACGTAATCAGTTTTGAGTTTGTTCAGCTGTACAAGCGCTTCATTGGCAGCCTTGCCATCAGCCGTAATCTGCTTGGTAATGGTTTTGCCACCGGTTAATTCTGCAATGCTGATATACCCGCTGGGCTGACCAAAATCATGCTGCAGGGAGGCGTATTCCTGTACGCCTCCGTTGGTATTCGCACCTACATAGCCGCCTTGGCCATTAACCAGGACAATGTGGTTGCCATTATTAACAATAGCAGCATCACCGGTCTGGGGAATGTAACCACTGGCAGCAGAATGGTAGGCACTGCCGGCTTCCATGATCATGTCAGGTACAACCCTGCTGGTAAATTGGATACCAGCCGCCTTAAAGCTGTCCAAAACCAGCTTGCCACAATCGGTACTAATATTGCCCAAATCATCACCGGCACCGCCGAGTTCGTAAGGGGTGTTGATCCGCTTGCGGGCCTGGTCTAATACTTCTTGGCCGAGGGGTACTTCAACGGTATAAAGCTTTTCTAGGTCTTTGGTGGCCCGGGCAGCTTTACCGGTATTGTTGGTGATGTCACGCAGATTGGCCGCCATCTGGTCATTAAGGGCTTTCATCTGACTGTCCATCTGCTCCTTTTGGAGTTTCTGCACATAATCGTCGTCATTCTTATGGCGGTCGAACCATTGGCTATTAAGCTGGTCCCTTAATTCACTGTCCTGGGCAACCGGTGTTTCTTCAGTTTCACGGATACCGGTAAAATGTAGTTCATCCTCGGTATCCAAATCTTTCATTTTGTAAAAATAGCCATTTTTCTCTTGATAATCCTGGCCGTTCACGGTGTAGGTATTATTACGCTGGGCATCAATCTTTTCGCCCTTGTATTCAGCAAATTTGTAGGCGGCATAGCCAATCGCCGCCGCCACACCCAGCCATCCACCCATAAGGGCCAGGACGGCTTTGCCCATGGTGCCAACTGCTGTAGTACCTTTGGCCATAGCAGTAACAGTACTTACCCCTGCTGCTGTAGCCGTGGTGCCGACCCGGACATTGCTGACGGCAACCATGTTAGAACTACGTGCGGCAGAAGTATTGGCAACCACGGCTTTTTCTCCGGCACCGGTAGCAGCTATTCCTTTAGCCGTTTCGCTTTCGGCCACACGGATATTAGCTGCTGTGCTGATATTAGCGCTTTCAGCAGCCGCCGTATTAGCCGCGGTCACGGCAGAAGTAGAGCTGGCTGCGCCGGCGTTAATTTCGGCAAAAGCTGCGGTCATGGCAGCTCGTTCTTTGGCGGCCATTTCTGCCGTACGGATCTCGGCCTGTACACAGAAGTTGGTCACGGCCGCTGTCTTTTGGTCTTCGGTCAGGGCTTTATATTCGGCAGACCGGCGATAAGCATTGATTTCTTTTTGCGCTTCGGCCTCTATCATACGCTCACGTTTAAGGATAGATTTTTCCTGGCTGGCAGTGAGTACGATATCAGTAGCAGTGCTACTGATACCTGATATAGCATTCTTAAGATTGCCAGCCATGGTTATTGCCGCATTGGCGGCTTGCACTCCTTTGTAAACGGCTAAGAACTCTACGCTGGTTTTGGTTACATCACGCACTAAATCCCGGTTGGTTTGTAACCACCGGGCAGTGCTGGTTAATCCACTAATAATAGGCGGAAATATATCTTGAGCCAGAGGGACAAGGGCAGCGCCGCCGGCATTTTTCAACTGGTTGGCCTGCATTTCTACCACTTGCATTTCAATGGCTACTTTGTGCATCTCATCTGGATCTAGGCCGATGCCCTTAACCCTGGCGGCAGCCGTGGCTGCCTCATTGTAATTTTGCAGGGTTTTTGTTAAAGTAAGGCCCCGGACTCCCAGAGTCCCCATAATGAATTCTTGGGATGCTCCGGCCGCATTGGCTTTTTGGAAACCGGCGGCTAATTGCTTTAGTTGCTCGTTAAGAGGCAGCAGGCTGCCGCTGCCGTCTGTTAACGATACACCGCACTCTTTTAAAATTGCGGCCGCTTTGGCGCCTTCCTTGGAACCGCTTTGCAAATTCTTATCCAGACGCATGATGGCAGCGCCTGCGGTGTCAACATCGCTGCCGGTCATGGTCAGGATACGGCTCATCTCTGATGCCGCCGCCGTGGTAATTTTAAAACGGTTTTGCAACTGATAAATGCCTTCTCCGGCCTGGACTGCCCCGCTGATAAGTGATTTAAGCCCAAAACCACCGGAGGCCAAAGCTGCCAGCCCGCCGAACTTGACAATCAGCGAACCTATGGTGCTTGACGTACCTGTTAGGGCATGGGTAAAGGAAGTAACAGGATTAATGTCAAAGGTCTTCAGCAAAGATTGTTGGGCATCATCTAATCCTTTTTTAAAATCGGTGCTGTCGGCGCCAATCTTGATTAACATTTCGCTAATTGTGCTCATGTGCTAATACCTTCTTAAACTCATGTCTAATAACTTCTAAATCTGCGGCTGCTGTTGCAGCGGCAATATCAGGATCTGTTGGCCAAAGCCGTTGAAAAATATCCCTGGCATCAATTGGCTTGGTTAAAAGCGGGGACATTTGGTAAGTTACAAGTATGCATCGCCGCCAGTCCTTGGCTTTTTGCAAGGACTGATAACCTTCAAGCATGGCGTATAATTCACGGGGCTGAATGTCTAAATAGGTGGCAGGTTGGAGCCCGAGGGCATATGCCACGGGCTCCGAAATTTCCGCCCATTCCGTTGCAGATTTTACCCTTTTATGGCCGCCTGTTGCGCTTCCTGTGCGGCCGGTACTGTCTCCTGCGGCTGGGCCGTGGGCGTTTGAACGCCCTTGGTAAAAAGCCCGGTCAAAAGCAGGGCGGCCAGGATATCATTCTGAAGCAGATATAAGGTGCCGCCATAATCGCAATAATCCTGGATAATATCCAAGGCGATGTCATCCGTCACCTTTAGGTTTTGGATGCCGTGTACTAATGCCGCTACCAGAAAATCAATATTAATCATGGCGGTATTTTGTTTAGCCACGGCCTCTTCTACCACATCGGTAACGCTGCGTTTTACATCGCGTTCCAGGGCAATCATGTTACGTAAGTTAAACTTAAGGACAAGCTCTTGCCCTTTATACTTGATGGTGATTGACTTTTGCATTTTAAGTATTCCTTTCTGCTAAAATTTTAAGCACCGGTAGCTGTAATATCACTGATAGGGCCAACGCCTTCCAGGGTAATCTTTACGGTCTGGACGCCGGTATGGCTGTTGTCCTCATCAAATTTGGTGATGTTAGCCCAGCCGGTACGGAAGGAACCATTTTTATAAACGAGCTTAATATTAACCTGCTTGCTGTTACGGTAGCAGTATTCCATGACCTGACGTCCTTCATCGCTCATAATTAGCAATCCGTCATGTTCCATGGACCAGTTTTTCAGGCCCTGCAGGTTGGTTTTCCAGCCGCCACTGTTTTTATGGCTGCCATCAATACTGTCGGCGGCCATATTGAGGGGAGAATTACGCTGGCCGCCTACCAGTACGAATTTTGCCGCTGCCGTGGTACCGGCATTAACATACAGCAGGGTATCTTTACCGGCTTCGGCAATACCGGTATCAGGATTATCAGGCAATGTTTTTAATTCAGCATCTGTTAACATGTTTATACCTCCTTGGGTTTAGCACCCAGGCTAAATAAAGCTACAACTACGCCGTGATGCCCACCGGCACCATCGGGGAAAGTTTGAATAGTATCGATCTCGCATTTGATGATTTGAAAATCGGCAACTACCATCTGTGGATAACCAACGCTGAGCAGCGTGCTTACATCGTCCAGCATTTCATTAAGAGTGGCTAAATCGTTGTGGTCAACATAGCAGTCCACATCCAGGGTGATACTCCACAAGTTCATGGACTTGGCACCGTCCGGTTTAAAGACAGCCTGGCCCAAAACGATGTAGGGAGCCGGTGTGTCGTTGTCCACGCCGCCATAGACAGCATGATTTTGCCCGATTTTTAGTTTGCTAAAGACAGCCTGCCGCAAACTAATCAACGGTACACGTTTAACTATTGCCGCCGACATGGGTTATCGCCTCCCTGCAGTCACTTTGAATTTTTGGCCGTTCACGGATGATGGCCGGACCCATGAAGGGCCGGGCGGGCATCCTGCCAGCCTGGATTACGCCCCGCACAAACCGCCCGTCAGGTAAAAGCAGGGCCTTGGCCCTCAGTGGCAGTACGATGCGCGGCGCGGTGCCGTATTCGTATAGGTGCCCGTGAGGCGCCGTGCTTTTAACTTCGCCGTAATTTTTGGCGGAATCGTAATGCATCTTAATGCCCCTGCGTAAGTTACCGGTAGGTCCGATATTAGCGCCATTGACCGCATTCTGAAAAACCCGCTCGGTACCGGTACGGATAGCCTTGCGTAAACCGGTCTGAGCTGTAGCCTCATACCGGTTAATATCTCGCAGGGCCTTATCAAGCTCGGTTCCAAGGTTGTTTTTTATGATGATGCGACTCATGGCGTGGCCTCTGTACACATGACGATTATTTCATGGCGGCTTTTGGTATCGATATAATTGACATCGTAAACAGTACCGGCATCAACTATTCTGTCGCCGCGTTTAACATTAATTCCCGGCGGCAACTGATAACGTTGCGTGATGATGATGCCGCTGCCACAGCCGTTAATGGATGTTACCGTTACCTGAGGTTCTAGCTTGTGGACCCAGGGCCGGCAATCCATTGCTATAAAAGCATACTTGGTTCCGTTGCCGTTATCAGTCCCGGTCACAATCTTTTGTAAAATTGCGATTTTGCAGGAACGGGACGTACTGTTAAGAGATTGTGCCATCGGGAGCAACCTCCTCCAGTTGCAACTGAGTGATCAGGCTGCGGACGGTATAGCCCCATTCTTTCCGGGCTGAGCCGCCGGCCTGGTCCCGGTTGTCAAACATGTCGGCGATAATAAACTTGGCTGCCATGTCAGCCTTGGTGGCAAAGTCTTTGCCGGCAGCATATTTTTTATCGTAATCATCAACGGCGCCTCGCAAATAGGCCTCAGACACGCTGATTAAATTCGTAATCAACGCATCTTCGGTGGTATCAGCGATATGCAGATACAGTTTTGCAGACTCCAGATCTACGGCCATGATTAAGCCAGGGTCATGCACAGCAACCGCATAGCATCTGCATCAAAAGTTTTAACCTGGTAGCGTTCCTTAACCTTCAGATAAACTGCATCCATGGTAAAACCTGCCTCAGTACTGATGCTGATGTAATAGCCACGGCGCATGAACAAGCGGATGGCATCCTTAAAGCTGCCTACAGCAAAAGGCATAGCGGCTTCTTTGCCGGTCGGAAGCATCTTGGCTGCCAGGGTGTCGCTAACATGCATTACCTGACGGCCCTTAAAAATAGGCATCGTGGGGTCGGCCAGGGATTCTTTTAACAACGGACGACCATTTTTGTCTTCCAGTTCGTCCAGATAATCGTAACCGCTGGCGCTGGTCAGGATGATAGAATTAGCGCTGATGGCGGAATCCAAGGTCTTGTTCAGGCACTTGATGATATCTTTGTAGCTGGTGGCATCTACGGCGGTAGCGCCTTTGATGTTGGTCAGGATATCGTTGTTCTCGGTGTTGACAGCCTTTTTTGCAAAGCGCTGGCCCACAAGGCTGGTGATATCGGTATCCACATCTTCAAGGAAGCTCAGAGCTACCGGGATAATGTCGCCGTAATCATCAATGTTGTAATCCATCTGGCCAAAATCCAGGTCGGATTTGGGAATTTCCGTCAGGTTGGTAAATTTGGTCAGCGTGCCATTTTCCTGGCCGATATTGGGCATCGTACCCGTCTTGCTCTTAACCGGGACCACATTGACAATATCACGCAGCTGCACATACTCACGACGGAATTCTTCAATGGTGTTAAACTGTTCTTTCGGAACCAGGTAGCCGCCCTTGCCGTTATCGTCTTCCCGAATGCCGGTGATTTCATTTTTGAAATCTGCTTTTTCGGAGTCCGTAAGGTTCCACCCGTTGTGTGCGCCAAACAAGATCTTGTTAAAGATGCGATTTACGGCTTTCTCTTTACCGGTCTGAACTAAGCCACCGTGGATGCGTTCAGCGCCAGCGGCAAAAGTAGCCATCTCGGCATCTTCCATGGCCTTGGCAATCTTATAGTCGTTAACCAAATCTTTCAGGTCAGCGGCTTTTTTGACCGCCTGGGCAGTTGCTTCCGGATCATCCTTGGTTTCCAGGGTATGGATTTCGTTTTTCAGGTTGGTAATTTTGAGAGTTAATTCTGCGACCTTATTCATCTTTTAAAACCTCCTCAGTTAATGCCAGTGCCGTTGCGATTTTAGCCCGCTTGGCCAAAACGTCAGCTTTATTTTCAGCGGGCGGTTCGCCCGGCTGCTGGTAATGAATGTCTTTTGGTGCATTTTGAAAATTCATAAAACCTTGGTCGGCGGCATTGACGGCATTGACTGCGTCTAAGACGTCTACCTTAAAATACTCCGCAGCTTGTTCACCTGTCAGCCAGGTGCCACGGCCATTATCGGCATTGACCATCTTGTGGATAGTTTTGCTGTCCACGCCTTTCTGGGCGCAGTCATTGTAAATGGTTTCAATCCCTTCCTGGATAGTGTCCAGGATCTTGACCTCGGCCAACATGTCGTTGGCATTGCCACTGACCTCGGACATCGGCTTGTGAATGACGATGTAAGTGTTTTTTGGCATCTGCCGAGTCTTAGCACTGAAGAAAATCTGGGTGGCAATGCTGGCTGCATAGGCATCTACAACGGCCGTGGTATTGCACTTATGCCGTTTGACCATGTTAGCGATGGCGATTCCGGCCATGACATCGCCGCCGCAGCTGTTGATGTGGATGGTTAAATCCTTATCCTGCAGGGAATCCAGAGCCTCTTTCACGTCGGCAGGAAAAACATAACCATCTTTAAGACCCCAGCCTTTGTACGCATCATCAATAATTTCACCGGTAATATAGATTTCAGCGGCGGTCTGGGTGATGTTGCGAATATTAATGGCATGGAGCAGTTTAGCTGGTAGAACCATTGGGATTACCTCCTTTGGGGAAAATACCGGGAGCAATATCACCGGCTTTATCGTTATTTAAAAAACTATCCAGTGTTGCGAAGCCGCTAGGTACCAGTACAACATTACCATTGCCATGTTCCAGCGGCGGTGCCCCGGCCATACGGCGTCCTTCGTCAATCTTGTACACGGCGGATTTTACATAATTGCTGATAATCTGGGATTGCTGTACCGGGTCAGCCCGTAAAATTACGTTGACATTAAACTTAAATTCGTAATTGTTCAAGACCAAATCTTCCCGCAGTAACCTACGTTTGAGTTCCTGCTCATACAATGAGATGTTATAGAGCAGCGTGCTTACATAAAAACTAAGGTTCTGGGCCGTGCTGTTGGCATAACTGGATTTACTATAGTCGTTGAGGTCATTGGGTTTGATGCCGAAGGCAGCCGCCACCTGAAGGCTGGAATATTTTTTGAGCTCGTAAAATTGGCTGTCCACTAGTTTCAGATCTAACGGCTGCAGCTTCCAATCATAGGGAAGGGGAATAACCCGGCCACCTTTGGTGTTGGCGATGGTCTGCATCTGCTCAATGATTTTCTTTTTCTTGGTTTCGCTTAAATCACCGATGTAGTTGACCACGGAATTAGCTGTTAAACCGTTTTTATATAGGTCGTTCAGAACTTGGGTACTGGCTTTATTGCCGGTCATGTAGTCGGCAATAATTTCATGGACCGGTTTCCCGGCCAGGCCGTCATCGGTACAAATCCAGCTTTTTACGTGCAGCAACTGATCAGGACGAAGCCAGTATTCGTTACCGCTTTTGGACGACTGGTACCGGTACATGAATGGCTGCGAGAAATTCTGACCGGTGTTATTAACATAGATGCTTATCTGGCGCGGATGCAGCGGCAAAAGCTGTCTTACTTTGCCGCCACTGTCACGATCAATGTAGGCGTAGCCGTTGCCCCAATGATTTCGGCATAATTCCAGATAAGTCCAAAACTGGATGGGAGTTTGTACCGGGTTGGGTTCTACCTGCAGGGCCCAAAAGGAATCATAGTTAGGTCCGGCCGGAACAATCCTTTTATCAGCATCTACCAGGTGCAGCGGAAGTTTGCCCAGGGCTTCCGAAAGCATTTTTAAGCAGATAAAATAGGTGATTTCGCCCAAATCACTGCCGTATTGCCCGCGTAAACCCTGCAAAAAGGAGTTAATATTACTTAAACTTACGGTGCCGGAGTCGATATTTTGCAGCTTTTCGGCACGTTTCAGGATTAATTTGTCCACAAAATTCATGGTGCTACTCCTTTTTTAGTCCGTTAATGATGTCGCTAAAGGTGTCGTATGCGTCATCATCGGCTTTTTCTTCGTCTGGTTCTTTGTTCATAAAGTACAATTTATGGGCGTCAACCATAGCACAGATGGGGTCAATACGTTCTTCATAAGCATTTTTGTCTATCTTTATCTCTGCATAACCATTTTTAACGGTCATGGCGTTAACGGCGGACCATGTTAACAGCTCGTTGGCCTGGTCATAGAAGATTTCCTGGGCTTTGACGGAAAGAACGATATCGCAGGTGGCATCATTCAGGTTTTTAGCGCTCTGGGTGATGCTGGTGATGTCCGCGCCGCCGGCTAATTCTTCAAGCTTGCTTAAAAAGGCGCTGGCATTGGCCGGATCATACCCGACCCCGATAAATTCAAGTTCGTATTTATCTTTAAGTTCCTTTAGCTCTGTAAAGATGAGATCATAATCTGTTTTAACACCGTACATGCCGCTGGTTGCGGTCAAAAGTTTTTGATTGACCCAGGCTCTGTAGGGCGCTAGGTCGCTTTGTTCGTGAGCTGGAAGGGCTAATTCCGGCATATAACTATGGCTCCAAACGTAAATTTTGGGTAAGCCATCCCCAAAAACACTGTCAGGGCCACACCATTTTTCCCGGATATCATCACTAAAATTAGCAGAAACTAGCGGGAATTCCAGTACAATACTGGTTAAATCGCCGCCCTGGGATAAGTCGATGCCGAGATAGCACTGGCGCACACCCAGCCTGGTGATAATCTGGTCCAGGGTCCAGCTGGTACCGCAGCGTTCCCAGGCTCCTATATCCAGCAGCCTGCCGTTGCTATACTTAACCCAGGTATTCAGATGCTTGGTCTTAAAGTTTACTAAATCTTCGCCGCCTATTTCCCGGGCGGTAATGGCGCTTTGCGCCAGACGGGCCAGCATATAGGTATTGATGCTGTTGTCCTGGTTCCAAAGGTAGTGAGGATTGGCTTTAGCCCAGTTGTGCTGGTCCCAGATGTCATCCTTTTCATCCATCTCGGCGATAAATACAAACTGTGTCTCTTTTTTGACGGCGCCGGTTAGAATTCGCTTGCAGAGTTTATAAAGTTTGTAGCAGGGACCGTTAAGATTAAAGCCTGCAGTGGTAATTACCAGGGTTAGGGCGTTGGTGACATTGATCTGCCCGTCATGCATCAGGTTGTACATCTGGTTAGTACGGTGCGCGTGATATTCGTCAATGATTGCCAGGATGGGGCGGAAGCCGTCGGCACTTTTGGTATCCCGGCCAATGGCCTTAATTTCAGTTCCCGTAACCAGGCTGGTAATGATAACGTCCGACTCCTGGACCTTATACAGTTTCTCCAGGTCCTTGTCGGAACGGATGAATTTCAGCAGTTCTTTCCAGGCAATTTTGGCCTGGTCTTGTTTGGTGGCCGTGCAGCAGATCAGTCCGTACTGGTACCCGCTCAGAGTAGCAAAGTCGTTGGCAAAGGATCCGGCCAACATGTCCTTGCCGTTCTGACGGCCAACCTGGATATACGCCTCGCGAAAGCGGCGTTCCTTGGAATATTTGACCCGCCAGCCAAAAATGCAGCCAACGATGAAAGCCTGCCAGCCATCTAAGACAAGTTTCTGTGGCTTGGTGCCTTCGCCCAGGGTTAATTCTTCGGCAAAATCAATATGCCTTTCGGCCTCGGCCGCATCAAAAATATAGGCAAAATCTTTGCGGGTCATGTCGTCAAGGTGGCGTTTGCAGGCCAGGTATTCAGACTCGCCGAAAGGAACTTTAAGCCCGGAGCAAATAAGCTTGGCGTAGACTGTGGTACGGTCATGTGCCTGCCGCATTTTAGGCCTTTTCTAAATACTTAAGGTATTTGTTAATCTTGTCCTCATGTTTAACCGGAACTACCAGTTTAAGACGGTCACTGGTGGACAAGCCTAACTTACTACTGCACTGCATAATTTGCGCAATATACTTTTCTTCGGCCCGCATGTACGGGCTCAGCACATCGTAAGTATCCTTGGCGCTTTCACGGCTGGCAATCTCGCTGTGCTCCTGGATGTATTGCACCATGCGGGAGTAGCCGCTCCAGGCATTGGCATAGATGGCCAAAAAGCCCAGGTCCAAATTATCCAGCAGGTTAATGCTGCCGGCTTCCCGGACCACGCGGTCAAATTCAGCACGCGCAATATCGTCAAGCCACTCCGGCGCAGTTAGCTGGTCGCGGCCGACCTTGAGCTTTTGTTCGGCCTCGGCACGGTCGCTGCGGGCTTGTTTGCCAACTTTGCCTGTGCTGATATCAATTATTTTGCGGTTTCTTCCCATTTTTATCACCTGTTTGATTTGAAAAAAGTGCCAAAATATTTTTTTGGGATTTCTGGCAATTTCCCGGAATTTAGGAGGGAGCGGGGTCTTATTTTTCCTTGGTAAAAACTTTTTTGACTACCCCCGCCAGCCCCTTTTTATCTGCTTCAAGCGTTCTTGAAGCTTTGCTTTTGCATCTGGGCTGCTGTCATAAATTTTATGGATTTCGGCATGACTTTTTGCGGAAACATAAAGCAAATTTTCCAAACTATACCGCAGATCAGGGCGGTCATGGATGGTTAAGATGTGATGACTGAGCGTGCCGTGGTCCAAGCGGTGGTGGACTGCATAAGCATATTGGTCTATCCAGCTTGCCCGCCTGCCACAACTTTGTGTAAGCAGATGCCATTGCTTATCGTGATAAAATGCGGCAGCCTTGCTGTCGCGGCGAGCAGCATCATAAATATGATGCCGGTTGACATGACAAGGGCATTCGGCATTAAGCTTAAGCCTGCGGCCGCACTGCGGACAAATCTTAGTTAACATGCAATCTCCTTGCCCATATATAGCAAGAGCGCCGGCTGCGTATGACCGGCGCTTACCGCGGAAAGGTACGCGGCCTGCTTGCTGCTTGGGGGTTCCGGTGATGGGCCGGTGTATAGTAAGCGGCAAGAGTACCGCTAGCTACCAACGCCGGGCTGGCTCCCGGCATCGTTAAGGAGGACTCACTGCGGTGAGCCTCTATAATCAGTTTACGCAAAACAGTTCTAATATGATAGTATAAAGAACTATATTTAACTATAATTTACTATAATCTTTGGTTAGTTTAGCCAGGCTTTCTTTAAGTCGCCGGTAGATGCCGTAAACGGTTTGCTCATGCACATGCATGTAGGCTGCCGTCTGGCGCCAGGTAAACCCGGATACAAAGTAAAGAGAAACTATTTCGGCTTCCTGAGTATCCAACTGAGGCAAGGTTCTGTCTATGACGGTCTTTAGTGATTCAAGCTGCTTGCTGACGGATAGCAGCCTGGGACTCATGTCCTTGTTAGGCCAGCCACCAGCGTTGTGGCGGCCGGCTTTGTAATCCGCCACGATACCAATTAAATCTTTTTGGCATTTGAGCAGGGAACGATAATCATGAAGATTGTAAATGGAGGCATAAATCCTGTCGGACTTGTCACTCATGGTTCTACCTCGTCTCCCAAATAATAAATACGCAGCTTAAGCCAGCTGGCGCTTTTGGATTTGGAAGGAGCGGTATCAAAATCCATATCCCGGGCCAGAGCATACTGATCATCGTTATAGACTATGCCTTCCAGCATATCCATGACAATTTTGTGTTGGTTATGCATGTCATGTTTATGGCCGTCATCCGGCCAGCGGTCCCAGAATTCAACTACAATTTTGTCTTTGCCTCCGGCATAGGGCCATTCCTGGATGCGTACGGCTTGCTTGACAACCCACTGTGCTGCTTCAAACCAGGCCTTAGCCTTTCCAGTCAGGCCAGAGTGATAACTGCCGCTCTTGGCCGCGTGGTAGTACATGTGGTTTACGGTGGGGGCGACGGGTAACTGGACTTCGAGTATGGGCGCGTTGTCGCGTAGGTTTAGCATTAATTTGCACCTCCTCATAATCAGGGAAAACTCTGTCTACTATCTTTTGCATGGTATAAAACTGATAGGCATAACCAGTGATTGGATTAACGCCGGTCACGGGCGGCTTGCTGATGTACCAGCCTTTTAATGGCTTTGGTTCCTCTTTCCAGGAATCAGCTTTGATGTGTCTGTAATATACCTTGGGCTGTTCTAAGTTCTTGGATTCATTCCAGCGCTTGCTTGAAAACCGCTGCTCTGGGTTCCGGAAGTGTCGCCGCGTTTCTTTGATTATGTAATGCGCCAGTTTTTCGTAATTACCGGACCGGTCCAGGATACTGATATGGACCCGGCCAAAGGGCCAACATTTAGACAAGATAGCTGGGTCTATCTTGTTCATGATAATGTGATGATGAATATGGGTTCCACGTTCGCCAGTTTCGGTAGTATAAATATATTTGATCTTTTGGCCGAGCTTAAGCAGAGCTCTTTTTAAGCGCCGAAAAAAATTACTCATAATTTTGGTAACTTCATTGGCGCTGCCGGGTTGGTTGCCTAATTGGTAATCCAAAACCAGACTATAATCCCCAGGAATAAAATTAGTGTTGATTTTTCGACGCAAATTATTTTCCGCCAGACGCTCATTATGGTTTTGTACTGCTGCAGAAGTTTTTGCACATTTAGGTGCGCGGGAAGTGCGTTTACCTTTGTATTGCCATGTAAATCGTTTTTCAACTTCTAAAACATTTAGACACAAAAACTTTAGTTCATAATAAGGCATTTGGAGCGTCTCCTTAAAATGGTCGTTAAGATAATATTTTAATCAAGCTCCAAAGCGCCCGGTACGAGCGCTCTGGAGTCTGCAAAAAACAATCAGTTAGGCTTTAAATTATTTTGTTCCAACCGGCTTTGGAGTACGTTTAAAAATTTGCGCAGGGCGCCGGCATATTTTTTGCGGTTATTGTCATCCTGCATGCCATTGACGGATGCAAGCAGGCCGTTAAAGTTGGTCTTGGCACTTTCAAAATAGGCTTCAAAATGGTTGATCAAAACCTGGTCAGAATCAACGACAGTCGTATCAATTGGCTTAGCTGCATTTTCTGCTTTCAGCTTGGACAGTTCCTTTTCATATTCTGCTGCCATAGAATTGGCCGCTGCTTTACTTTGGTCAAGTGCGGCTTTTAAATCGTTAATGGTTTTTTCACTTGTGGCATTGATCTGGGCCTTTTTTAATTTTTCCTCCAGCTTCATGATTTTTACATCAAGCTTAGCAGAGGCCTTATCATTTTCCTTACGGAGTTTTTCTTCCTGCTCCCAACGTTTCCGGGCTGCTTTGGCCTCAGCTTCGGCCCTCAGACGTGCCTCATCTGCAGCCTTTTTATCAGCGATGGCCGCCGCCAGTTCCCGGTTAGAAAGGTTATCATTGATAATTTTATGGGCAAACTCTTCCCTGTCTTCTGCCGGCAAAGATAGCAGTGCCAGGGCCTTGGTATATTCCAGCTGACCGATGATGGGATTAGCAACCCTGGCGCCCCACAGGCCCCCTTGTGGATCTCCGTATTGCTTGTAAAGCCGCATATAATTTTGCGCAGAATTTAGGCTGTAATCGATACTGTCTTTCAGCCAAGTTTCCCACTGTCCATGAGGCAACATAGCTTTCGCCGCGCAAAGCCGCCGGCCAATCTCGATAACGGCGTCCAAGACAAACCGGCGGGTCTGGTTCGTAATCTGGTTAATCTCGGCCGCCAGGGTGGCAGGTGTTTCATTTTCTAATTTGTCTTTTTCTGAAACAACAACATCCTGGGCTGCAGCTGCGGGTCCTGCGGCTGTGGTGTTTCCTTTTTCCGGAACAGTATTTTTTGCAAGGCCTTTTTCACTAATAATGCTTACTGTCATGATGCTTGCCTCCTTAAATTTCCTTCATTCAACTTTTTTATGTAGTTATCAACGAATGTTTTAACCTCTTCTGGCGGGAGCTGGTCGTGATCTGCATAGCACTGACGCAGTTCAAACTTGGATTTTTGCTTCTTGGTTTTAATTCGGTGGACTTCCATGGTTACGTAAGGTTTTTCCAAAGACTCTTTATGCCGCAACACTAAAATATCCGTGGTCCCGGCGGCATACCGGTCAGCATACATGCTCACGCAATGGTGTAAAAGTTCTCCTTCCATAATAATTTCCTTAATGCTTTGGATAGGACGGATAACGTAAGAGCCTTCTGTATAAACATAGGTCTTGTTCCGAGTGGGCAGGGTTTTCTCAAGCTTATTTTGCAGGTAACTTTGGCGTTTAATTTCACCGGTTACCTTTAAATTAGTTTGCCGCTGGCGCAGATTGCGCGGCCATAGGTTGGCTTTATCATGCAGATTGACGCCGGAACGTTCAGCCAGGTTAATCCAGTCAACATACAAACTGATTATGTCAGACGGGTCGCGGATTAAATCAGTCAGGCCCATCCGTGGAACATAGTGCATAATCTTTTCGTAAGTTATCCCGTAGCTGGCCGCCGCCTGCAGCATGGTCATCTGATCCCATTTATGAATATTGATGTTGGTGATAATACTATAAATTAGCTCTGAGGACAGAATGTCAGGTTTATTTTTACGGGCCGCGGCAAATTTTCCTAAAGTTTCAAAATCAAGCGGCTTTCTCTTTGAGAGAAATTTAATATCACTTTTGGTCAAGCAGCCTTGAATTGCGGTAGCGGGTTTGTTGGCACGCCAGTTAATTATTCCTAGGTCCTTCCCGTTTTCACTATAAAGTAGGCGATGGTTTATTAGAGCACCTAATCCAAGTTTGGCAACCATCTCCAGCCAGGGCTTTTTTTGATACCAGTCCAGATACATGAGCAGTAGAGCCTTATCACCGCGATGATTTGTAAAATCCAAATCTAATTTGTTGGCAGCACAGTACTCTAGATAGGTGCATTTAATCGCTTTCAGGAAACTGGAATTCATAGTAGCTAAATGGAAGTCGTAAAAGTTAGAATTATAATTGTACCTGAATACATCGTTAATTTTTCGCTTTTCCCGTAATTCTTCTATGGTTTTATATTTGTTGCCATCCCAATGCCAATAGGTGTGCCTTTCAAATTGTTGGGGTACATAGCCCGGGCGAAACAGGTACCAGCCAATTGTCCGGTACTTCAATCTGGAATTACCTTTTTTGCTAAAATCCCGGATAACCTCAATTCCCTGACAGGTGACGCATTTAGGGTCCAAAGGAGATTTTTGGTAATAATTAACAACGCCCTTCCAGGTGCAGTGCCTGTTTATGTCTTTAACTCTCCATGCATCTTCAACAGTTGCGGTGTGGCCGCATTCCGGACAATCCAGATTTTTATTGTGCCTGGGGGTCTTGTTCGTGATACATAAATGAGCACCGCAGTGCGTACAGTACAAAGAGGAACGGGCTTCTTTGTTAGTCCTGATTAAATAATCTCCATGCCAATCAGTGATCATCTTGCTTACAAAATCCTGGAACTTTTTATCTTTCTTAGGAATCTCCGGAAAGTATTTCATAAATTCTTCCCGGCTTAATCTCTCTTGTTTGCCCATCACGGCGCCTCCTAAAACAAATCTGCTAAACTTAAATCTATGCCGGACTTTGCCCCGGAAGCAGGTACAGGCTGGAACGCCGCCGGTGTAGGTACAGGATTAGCGCCGCCAGACATGCGCCGGTATCCCTCCATTAAAAATTCATTAATAGCCAGGTCCTGAATCGCTGCCGGAATTTCATAATACTCAAGCACAATTTTTAACCCGTCCGGAAGCGAAAACATGCCATAACCCTTGTGCTTTTTTTCTATGGACTGTTTTTGTGCCCTGTCACGCATTTCGTTAAATGCGCCCTGGATGGTTTTCTTGTCCATTAAAATAAAGGATGCAATTTCCGGATGCTTCTGTACTGAATCCATTAAGAATTCACCGGCCATCGTAATAAAAGGGTCCTCCAAATTTTTATTAGTTTCGTCCTGTAACTTTTTGATTACCTGATCCAGATTGTCACTCATGGTTTGCTCCTTTCATTGCCTCAATAAAAATGGCTGTGTTCTCATAAATCTTGATGCCGCGCCATTCTGCAAAAGCTTCCTCAGCCTGGCAGCCAACGCTGGACATGTAAGCCCCGGTCATGATGATGGCATCGCAACGGCTGAGCAGCTCCAGGCAGTGGGCCATACCAACCCGGTACGGAGTCTCATCATAATTGCCGCCAATGCTGGTTACTCCCGCCACAAAGGTGACCCCAGGGAATAATTGCTGCAGCTTATCTATGTTTTCATGACAAGCGTTAAAATTATCCCTGCGGCCGCCATAAGGGTGGGCGACATAGATTAATTGCATACGTTTTCCTCCTTATATTCTTGCAAGTTGTGGACGTGGACATACCAGAGCAGAGTGCTGGCGTAAGCACTAAGTACGGTGCCAGGCTGGTTGCCAAATCCTTTGTAAACAGCTTCTGTTTCCGGGCGGCCAAGGTCCTGGCACAACACAATAAAGTTTTTGTCTGCAGGTTTGTAGCAATCAGGGTCCTGGCCGATATAAAACAAGCGCCGCCCATCCGTAAATTTTTTGCAGTCACGCACATCCATTGTTAACCGCATAATTCCACCTCTCTACAAACTTAAAACCCAAATGGCCCAGGCCAGCAAAGATTCAATCAAGGCCAACAAGACCAAAGCAATTACAAAAGGCCAGATAAAATCAAATAACAACCACAAAGCAGCTAAGTAACGCATCTAAGCCGTCTCCCTTCATCAATAATGCCGGGCGTTCCCAGCTAAGCCAACTGCAGCAGGCGGAGTAATGTTCTCGGAGCGCCGCCGTTTGGCAATGATATAATCCGCCAGCATGGTGGCTATGGCCTCACAGGCCGCATCCGGAAGGCTGGTTAATTCCTTGCCATCCGGGCCCAAAAACTTAATTGATTGCTGGCGAAGATCTGTTCTTGCCATGGCGGTCACCTCCAACGATTTTTACCTGCTCCGGCTTTAAAGGTTTTTGCTCCGGTTCTGACGGTTCCCCGGCTTCGTTAAACAATGGCGGTACAGGGTCACGTTCCACGTTCCGCTTATTCTGATAGGCGTAAAAGAAAGCTTCCGTCTTTAACGCATCCATCAGGGCCACCTCTTCTTTGGTCATGCGGTTGTCCGAGGACCTGGGATTAGTCCAGTATTTGGGAGTTGTCATGGCAAGGGCCTCGGTGCTGCCGTCAACTTCCAAACTAAACTTAATCTTGACCCCGTAGCCTTTTTTATTGGCCGGTAAAAAGATAATCTTGTCCACGTAAACCTTTTTGGTAAATTCTTCAGGTGTCATCTGCATACCGCAAAAATGAAGAATGCAAAGGTAGGTAAATCTATTAAAGACTTTGGCAAAGTCCTGGTGCCAAAATACCTGTTTGGCAACTTCGTTGGTCTCCGGATAACTACATTCGGGCAGAACCGTATACAGGATGGTCAGGCCAATTTCATTAAAGCCAATCTTTAAGACCTCAAAGCCGGTTTCTCCAAAAAACAACATGGCAGCCTCCTAACGCGGCCACACAAGGGTGACCTCTAAATCCTCATTGGCAGCGACCAGTAAATCACGGCCGTATTTGCGCAGCCTTTTCTTGGCTGCATCCAGGTTGGTGGGAACATTATCCCCGCGCCGGTACAGCCAATCAGGATGTGGTCCTTCTGTGTGAATATAGACAGCGCTGCCGCTGCTTTTGGTAAAGACGAACAGGGTATAAAACTTTTGGTTAACCTTGCTGAAGATATGGACTTTATCCGGATACTGATTTAGGTTAGAGCACTGACCCAGCCCCGCCGGATTAAAAGCCCTGGGCGCTCTTTGTTGTTTGCCTTTATATATGCAGCCGCCAATACGTTTACAAAGTTTGCAATCCCAGATGCGTGCAATAGCGGCCCTTTCATTGGCCGGTAGTTTTGCCGCCAGATCGGCCGTATACATATCAAGATCTAACATGATGTACCTCCTTAAAAACATTTACTAAAGATGTCATTAAATGTCATATTGATTAGTGGTATAATTTGCTTAACAAGATATTGGGCATTTATCAGAGTGATAGTAAAGGATGTGATTTTATGAATAAGTTTAATCAAGAAAAGCTTGTGCTCTTAATCTCCAGCGGCAAGAATACCTATAAGGATATTAAGGATGGTATACCGGAATTACCAGAGCTGGAGCTTGAGTCAATGGTAAATGATATTGCATCCAACCCTGGGTGTATCGTAAAAACTAATGCAGACCTACCTAATTATGGGAATGTACATTTTGCTGATGCGGATACGTTCTACCTTACAAACAACGGGAAAGATGTTCTTTACCAGTTGCAAAAGGAAAAGGTGCTCAATAAAAAGGTAGATGATTCATACAAGCTTAACGTCATGATATTGATCGCTACAGTTATAGGCGTTATCCTTAGTTTTTTAGCACTAACAAAATGATGTTAATAGCAGTAAATATCACTATTAAAACAATGTTTATGTGGGTCAATTTGATTATTCCCTCGGTGGTACGAAACTGTGCCAGATACCATTCCTTAAACTTTTTTAATCTGGTTAACATAATTTCCATCCTTTCTGATAAGTATTTGTGGACTTGTGATTATAATTTTTTTGTACTATATTGACGATAAAGGAAGTGCGGATAATGAAGAGAGATCTTGAACTTATTAGAAAAATTTTAATTGCTGTTGAAAAGGCTGATGGTTATGTTGCATTTGACGGCACGCCGGATATTGCCGAAGCTATTGGAGAAGCTGATTTAAGTAATGTTGGGTATCAGGTTAGTTTGTTAAGTGATTGCAACTATTTAGAAGTTAGTAAGATGGCATTACTTGGATTAGATTATTACAATTACACAATCTTCCGTTTAACCTCTGCCGGGTGCGATTACTTAGATAGTGTTAGGGATCCAGGAATATGGGCTAAAACAAAAACTAAGTTGGAAAGCGTGGGCGGTTCGGTATCCCTTGACGTTGTTAAAGATGTTGCTTGTAAACTTGTTGCGATCCAACTAGGGATTTAGCCTCGGCCAATATAACGTCGTTAAAGGCTTTGTTTAAGTTTTCATAGGCCTCAATCAGGTAATCATCGGTGGAATACAAGTTTTCAAGTTCAATGGACATATTTTCTTTGTGGTTGAGAATAATCCTTAGCCGGTTAATTGATAAATTGCTATTCATATCTTTTTTGTTCGTGCTTATACTTTTTTCATGACTATCCATTATGTTTGTGTATCCTTTCTGTTAGCAGTTTCTTGAAAATTCAAATTAACGAATTGTGATTCTGTTTTTAAAATCATTTTTGCAAGTTCCAGGGCTGCATATGCTTCAGCATAAGTTAGCCTTGGTTCTTTTTTTAGTAAATCTATGATAGAAAAAGTTAGGACATCTTTTACAACCAGAGGCTGTTGATTCTTGTTACTAGGTGTATTTTCAAGGCGGTCCAAGTGGTTAAGATACTTTTGTAAGTTCAGCAGATGTTCTGCCTTGGGGTTATTTTTTGCATCTGTCAGTGTAATATTCATTACTGTTGCTTTTGTGATTTCGTCCATGTTCGTATTCCTTTCTGTCGCTGACCAGTTTGCTGGAAGCGAAAGTTCCTTTAATGCTGCCGGTTACTTTAGAACTGTTAAAAGATATTTGTTCAAAATTTCTTCTTGAGCTTCTTTAATTTCCCGGGCAGAGCCATCAGAGTCCCAAAATTCTATTGGTTCAAGTCTTTTATAGTGGTCAACACGTTTTTTAATTATTTTCAGTACTGCGTCTATTTCAGAGGCGCAGTACTGCTTTTTTTCAAATAGCATTAAAATGAGGCCGGCCATTATTGAAATTCTTAAGTGTGGCGAATTTATTTTTCTGTTCATGTTCGTATTCCTTTCTGCCGTTGACCCGTTTGCTGGGAGCTGCGGTGTTTATAATTGACCACGAATAATTGCGCTACGCAATTTTAGAGGCAAAAAAATATTGATAATATTCGTCTGTAGTAAGATGTAAAAGGTTAGCTAATGCATTTGCTTCATCCAAGTATATTGGTCTCTTACCATTAATCTTTAAACTTACAGTAGGAACGGCACAATCCCAGACTTTGGACGATGCAATATCTTTATATGTTACACCGTTTTCCCTCATCTTGCCTTTAATTTTTGCAGTATTCATGTTTACTCCTTTCTAATTGCACTGTGCAATCCTAATATCTAAAGAATAGCACGGTAAAATATTAATGTCAATAGCACAGTGCAATTATTTTTAGTTATAAGTAAAATATTGTTGCGTTGTGCAAAGTATTGTGATATACTCTAACCAAGTTATAAGGAGCAAAGAAATGAATATTAATAATAAAGAGATTGGAAAAAGGATATCAAATATAAGAGAAGCTGCTGGTTTAAATAAAAAAGAACTGGCAGAATTGGTTCATGTAGCAGCTTCCACAATTTCAAGATATGAAGATGGCAGTATTGCAAAGATTAAAATTCCTGTAATAAGTGCGATTGCGAATGTTCTTGAAATAAATCCTATGTGGATTATTGGTAAATCAGAGATTAAAGACATCAATAACGGTTGTATCAAGGAAAGTGGAGATTTAATAATTGATGGAAATAGAAGTAAGCCGTTTCAAAAATTATCGAGTGAGGAACGTAGCATTATAAATAAATACCGCGCCTTGGATGAGCGCGGCAAGTTTAATGTACGAGAAACCATTGATCGCGAATATGCTTTTGTGAGGCCAGATAGCAAAGGGCAAGAAGCTTAAAGCAGCGCCTGGCCTGCGCCGGGATTAAGATAGTGAAGTAAATGACGGTAGGCTGAGTATCGTACAAAGGATAAAGATATGATTAGTGAAATCGGAGTGTTTTCCCAAACTGTTATTACAACATTGGGCCTGACTATTGCACCTGGTACTCCTATTTATCTTGGTCAGAGCAACATAATTCATATGAAAAGTAAACATTTAGAAGATTATTTGAAATATGAAGCCTATATCACAGATATACTATCTAACCCGGATTATGTGGCCATAAATAGAAAAGACAGCTCAATTGAATATGTTAAATTATTTTTGACTAACAGTGAATATGTTAAGGTAGCAGTCAGGGTATCTACTAACGGGATTTATTATGCACGTTCATTATACGTTCTTAATGCAAAGAGAGTGCAGAACTTTATAACAGCTGGTACTCTTAAGCCAGTTTGACAAAACTTTATAAATACTTTATACTGTAAGTACAGGGAAGGATTTGAGGGCGGAACAGGCAGCCGCCACCGGAGAGCCGCAAGGCTTGATTAGGGGATGTGGGAATGTCACCCCACCTAATCCTTAAACCTAAAGAAGCCGTACTACAGTAAAATGTGGTGCGGCTTTTGTTTTATTTCAAGTGGAGTGCTATGGTAGCGTGAATAAGTTAAAGGGGGCTTGATGATGTATATTATCTTGGCTTTATGCGGAATAATAGTTTTCGTCGGCCTGGTTAATTTTGTTGTGAATACCCCTACGCCCAGGCGTTGCCCATATACCCTAAAACTTAACAACGGACAGGACTTTGTTGTAAAAAAAGGCTTGGAAGGTCCGCCCATTGTTGATAAAGAGATTCTGGCCGGCAGAAAGCTTTGGTTCCGGCTGGTCAAAGATTTTACGGTAATTTGTTTTGATACGGCCAACGCATATCCGGATTCGGTTTGCGCCGTTGGCTACGCTGTGGTTAAGAATAATAAAATTGTGGATAATATGTTTTATCTATGCCGGCCGCCTTATGATGATTTTTATAACACCAAGTATAACGGCGTGACTTTGGCAATCGTCCAAAAGCATCCAACTTTTTTAGGCATCTGGGAACAGATCAGGCCGGTAATCGAAGGCCAGGTTGTTGGCGCTTATAATCTGCCATTTCATTTTAGCTGTCTTAATGCGGCGCTTAAAAATATCGGCGCCGAAGCCCATTATGCATGCTTCGACATTTTGGATGATGCCAGGCGTTTCCTCCCGGGATTAAAGGATTATTCCCTGGCAGCCGTATCTAAAATCGGCAACTTTGATAGTTCCCCGGATGCTGGAACCAGGGCGCTCAACGCCGCCAGAATCCAAATCATCATTAATAAGCGGATAAAGGCAATTCCTTATTATGTAGAAGAAAATAATAAAATTGGGGGCGTGTTGGATGAAGAAAAGCTTGCTTAGCGCAGCTGTCGTAGCTGCCATGCTTGTGGTGTCGCTGCCTGCGATGGCCGCAGATTCTGCACAGGTGAGGGCGACAAAGGCTGCTAAGATTGTAGAGGCATTAAAAGACGATAATTTTGCAAGCTTAGCAAATAAACAGTTACGGATACATCTTTATGATAAGTTGGGAATAGACCTGGGTGGGAATATTGTTTTACAAGAAAAAATGAGAAAGTATAGTACTGAAGATACGGATATTTTAGGAAAAAATATTATACAAGATAAAAATATACTAGAAAAACAGCCCATACAGTCTGAAACTAATTTAAGTAATTTGACAAACACAGGCATTATTATTGATGATATAAAAGATCAAACGATTTATAAACAAGATGTCGTTTTGATTTATAAATGTGATAAGGCGGTCCTAACGTGCCAAAACTCCAATAACGATATACCTAGTGCTAGAGCTGAATTTGAAAAAGAGCTTTATAATCATTATGGAAAGCGGTTTGTTATAAAACGTATTATTTATGACCCTAATCAATTTCTTGAAAAGAAGGATGCATTTTTGGCCATGGTAAAGCCTGACGAAAATATTCTTATTGTCAAGATAACTTTGGAAGGCCAAGGGTTAGATGTTAAAGAATTTCAAAATGCCTTTGGCGCTAAAATTGGTGCAACCGTTCCCACTACTAAGGTGCATGTTGTTGAAGGAATTTTCAATGCTCATGAACATAAAGAAGGTTACAGTGATTACGGTGTTAAGGATTATTCGGCCTATACTTATGCGTTGGGTAATCGGATTTATACACAAACAGATCCGCGGAAATTAGTTAAAAATAATATTCGTGGGTGCATAAGGGATATTTGTAGATTTTATGGTGACCAGGTAAACAAATATGCTAATCCGGTGGGATATCAAAATGAGATAAATCGGTATAGTGGTAGGTTCTATGACCTCAAGAAGTAATAATGAGGTAGGGGTTTATAATGAAAATATGGAGGAGATATTGAGATGGGTGATAATAAGACAATAGAACTCCCTTTAGGTAATGATGTAGGTAAAATAATCTCTTTTACAAAAAAGAAACGTCAGCACAAGCCGCTTACGGAGATTGTTTCTATTCATAAATTACAAATAACTAAATTTAGACAGTTCGAAAATGTAGAACTGGATTTAGGAGATACAATAACTGCTATAGCTGGTCATAACGCTACAGGGAAATCCACTTTGTTGGCATTAATAGGTAATAGTTGTGAGTTAAAAGTTAGTGGCGCCGAGAAGCCCTTGATTAAAGAGCAGTTTAGGGCAGAGTTAAGACAAATTATAAAATGCTCACTAAAGAATGATATTCGAACAAAACAAGCTATGGTGATTAATTATAAGTTGCCAGGTGGAAAATTGATAGATGTTCCGTTCCGGTTTGGTTGGTGGGCGAAAGATACAAGACCAAGGCTTGTACCTAAATACAACGGATCTGAATCAAAGTTGAAGTTCCCAGTTTTGTATATTGGACTAAGCCGCTTGCAGCCATTAGGAGAATGCGAAGGTAATGTAATGCATTCTAAGGTGTCAGAGTTTTTGGCCAAGCATAAAAATTACAGAGATTGGATTATTGAGAAGTATAAGTACATACTCTCTTTACATGAAGTTGAGGGGATTGAAGCACATAAGCATCCTGTTGCCATGCAGAAGGTTTTTGTTGGCGTAAAGAATAAGACTTATGATGAATTATGCAATTCTGCTGGTCAAGATAATTTAGGGCAGATACTACTGGCATTTTTATCATTTAAGAATCTTCAAGATAACCATATTAAAAATAAGATTCCTTGGAATGGAGGAATCTTGCTTGTTGATGAACTTGATGCTACATTACATCCTGCGGCACAGTGTAGGTTATTAGAGGTTTTTGTTAAAGAGATAGAAAAGCATGATCTTAAATTGCAAATTGTTTTTACTACGCATAGCCCATCGCTTTTAGAAAGTTTCTATACTTTGCCGGAGTTGAAAAATAATAGAGATAAATATAAGGTAATATATTTGACACGGGCTAATGGTGATTTGGCAGTAATGAACAATCCGGATTTTGAATTTATCCGTTCTGATATGTTAATTACAGACCCGGCAACTAAAAGACAAACTAAAATAAATATTTATTCTGAAGACCATGAGGCTAAATGGTTGTTCAATCAGTTGCTTAAAGATACTAACAGGTTATCTAATTATCATATTATTAATATGGATATATCATGTTCTACATTAATTAAATTAAATGAAGAAGCTCCTGAAGATTTTTCTAATTCTATAATTCTGCTGGATGGTGATTGTAGAAAATCTTTCAATTGTAAAACAATTCCATTCAATATCATTTTTCTTCCTGGGGAAAAACGTCCAGAAAGTGTTATATATGATTATTTAATGAATACTGATGCCATGAACCCAATTTTACACAATCCGAATTTTCCGGCAGCGACTAAACGCGGAATTGAAGAGTTCGGACCATTAAGCGCAAAATATGAACATATCCAGGAAGAGCGTAGCAAATATAAAAAATGGTTCCAAGATAGTGAGTTCTGGTTAACAGGTGATGCAGTTATTGATAGGTGGAAAAAAGATTGCGAAAAACAATATAATGATTTCTTAAATCAGCTGAATAAGGTTACGATGAAGCTCATTATCAAAAAAGCTAAAATGTCAAAATAATAGACTATGGCCAAAAATAGTATTTTGATATATACTGTGTGCGAGGAGGTGTTAATATGCCCCAGACAATGACGCCGCTGAGATACCCTGGTGGGAAGTCTCAGTTGGCCAAATTTATTAAGCACACAATTGAATTTAATAATTTGACAGATTCCATATATTGTGAACCATTTTGTGGTGGTTCCGGGGTCGCTATTTCTCTGCTTTTAAGGAATCAGGTTTCATCTATCATATTAAATGACCTCGACACAGCCATATACTCGTTCTGGAGAGCTGTTCTGACGGAAACAGATAGATTGACTGAGCGTATTAATACAGTTAGGGTAACGATGAATACCTGGCATAGGCAGAAAAATGTTTTCCTTAATTTAAGAGATAACCGTGATTATAGTTTTGAACTAGCTTTTGCAACTTTTTTCCTTAACAGGACCAACAGATCCGGTATTATAACCGGTGGCCCTATTGGAGGATATGAGCAGGATTCAGATTATAAGTTGGAGTGCCGTTTTAATAGAGCTGATTTAATCAAGAAAATAAAGAATATCTCGGTACATAGAGAACAAATCCAGTTATATCATCTTGATGCCATTGACTTAATACACGAAGTTTTATTAAGGCAAGCCCCCAATAGGTTGTTTATTTATTTTGACCCACCGTATTACGTTCAGGGGAAAAAATTGTACAAAGATTCTTTTGATGATGAGATGCATGGCAGTCTGGCTGATGCAATCCATGAGTTGAATGATTATCACTGGATGGCTACCTATGATGATGTAAAAAGGATTAGGGAACTTTACAATGACCTGCAAATCAGGGAATACTCCATTCGCTATTCGGCAAATGAAAAACGCCAGGCAAAGGAAATATTCTTCTGTAGCCCAGCAACAAGAGTCGAAGATTATGACAAAGTAGTATTTGAATAAAACACTAACTTTATAATTTACCTTCTTTTTATAAAGATACCTTACATACAGCAGTAATATGGTATTCCATGGTAATATAGAGTATTTTTGTCAATACTTTTTTGAATAAAAGTATTGACAAAAAACACCAGGGTATGTACAATATATTTAACAAAGGATTCTTTGTTAAGTTAATAGTGTCCCTGGTGGTAGGCCGTCCAACTAATATGGTACGTGCTGAGATCAGGGACTTTTTTATTTATGAAAGGATGATGTTTTATGGAAGTTGCAATTTTGGTTGATGGTGGTTTTTATCGTCGTAGAGCCCAGAAGTGTATTGGCGAGAAAACAGCACAGGAACGCGCTGAAGAGCTAATTGAGTATTGTATGCGTCATTTAAACCAGGGACACCAAAAGTATTATGATTTATACCGAATTTTTTATTATGATTGTCCGCCCATGAGTAAGAGTGTTTATCATCCATTACTTAAGAAAAGTTTGGATTTTAGCAAAACAGATTTGTTTAAATGGACTAATGACTTTTTTGAAGAATTAAAAAAGAAACGTAAAGTTGCTTTAAGATTAGGTAATCTAGCTGATAAGCAGGCATATTTTGGAATTAGACCTTATGTTCTTAAAGATATCCTGAATGGAAAACGTGGAATGGAATCGCTAACGGAGCAGGATTTTAAGATTAACGTTGATCAGAAGGGTGTTGATATTAAAATCGGTATTGATATTGCTTCTTTAGCTTATAAGAAACAAGTTAGGCAGATTGTACTTATTTCTGGTGATAGTGACTTTGTGCCAGCTGCTAAATTGGCAAGGCGTGAAGGTATTGACTTTATACTTGATCCTCTTTGGAATCCTATTAAGCCTGACTTATATGAGCATATAGATGGACTTTATACCTGTGATGATATATTCAAACCTAAAAATTTCAGATATAGTTCAACAAGGCAGGGATGCCAATCAAGTAAGACAAAAGTATTTGTATCCCCATATGATAAATCTTCAGTCCCGTCTCAGGTTCCGGTTCAGACTCCCGTTCAAGATAAAAAGAATAATTAAGGATTATTAAGATGTAGTTATAATAAAAATAGCCGCCAGGTGTTGGCGCACCAGGCGGCCGTGTAAACGCTCTACCCACAAAAGTAGGCTGATTACTATTTAATTATAGCATATTAGCCTGTCTTTAACAATTATAAGGAGATTTTTATGTTAAGAGCAGCTATTTATGCCAGGTATTCCAGCGATAATCAGCGCCATGAAAGTATTGAAACACAATATAGAATCTGTGAGGACTATTGCCGTCAAAAAGGTTACCTGGTTGTGACCCACTATAAAGATGAGGCTAAGACCGGTACCATGGTGGCCAAGCGTGACGGATTTGCCCAAATGAAACTGGATGCCGGTTTGGACATATGGGATGTACTGGTGGTGTATACGCTGGATCGCACGGCGCGCCAGGAACTGGATTACTATTTATATAAGCAAGAACTGCTGGCGGCCGGCGTACGATATGAGTATGCCACGGAATCTTTTGACCCCGGTACGGTGGACGGGCAGTTTTTTGAAGGAATTCAGGTGGCGCAGGCTGCATGGTACAGTCGTAAGCTTTCTGTAAAAATTAAGGACGGCAAAGAAACCAATGCCAAGGACCACTTGTTCCCTGGCGGCAAGCCACCTTTTGGCTATGATGTTACTCCAGAGCATGAATATGTGCTTAACCAGGGTGAGGCGGTGGCCGTGCGGGCAATTTTTGAGCAATATAATAACGGCCATAGCTATGGGGATATCATGAACTGGCTCAATGCTCGGGGATATCGTACTAAAAATGGTCAGTTGTTTGGCAAAAATAGCTTGTATGACCTGTTGGCAAATCCTAAATATGCAGGTACTTATATTTACCGCAGACATGCTACAACCGGGAAAAAGACAAACAGCCACCGGGATAATCCGGATGCGCTTGTTTATACGAATGCTGTACCGGCTATCATCTCCGCTGCCGATTTTGCCAGGGCCCAGGAGCGTAAAAAAGCAAACAAGAATTGTGGTATCCGGAACAAAAGCTTCTATTTATTAAGCGGTCTGGTGCGCTGTGGTGAGTGCGGTCATGCCATGAGCGGCAACAGCGTGAGCCGTAGCCATTATCGTTATGAGTTTTATCAATGCACGCAAAAAATGACCAGAGGAGTGGCTGCGTGTCCCAATATCAAGATTAAGAAACAGGAGCTGGAAGAGGCTGTCATAGCCGGCATGCTCAAAATAATGACGGTCCCTAACCTGGACATGATAATTACCCAAGCCACGGAAAAGATTGCTGCGCAGTTGGACGATACGGCCGAAGATGCCGCCACCGTAACTGCTAAGATTAGCGGACTTAACACTAAACTCAATAATATTTATAATGTAATCGAGTCCGGCGCCGCCGATGAGTTTGATCTGGCCCGGTTGGCGGATATTAAAAAGCAAATTACTGTTGCCCGGGAACATCTGGCACAGATTAATGCCTTTAGGCCGACGCTCATTGACAGGGATGAAGTGTTGGCCGAATGGTCAGAATTTGTTCCGGTCTTGAAAAACAAAAAAGATCCGCAAAAATTGCGGACCCTGTTAGGAAAATTTATATCAACTATTACTGTATTCGCAAACCGCATAACGGTGCAGGTTGCACTACATTGTAGCGAAAAACTGGTAGCGCTAATGGGAATCGAACCCATGATTTCGCCTTGAGAGGGCGACGTCTTAGCCTCTTGACCATAGCGCCGTTTGTCTAAAAAAATGGCTCCGGGACCAGGACTCGAACCCAGACAAGAAGATCCAGAATCTCCTGTGCTACCATTACACTATCCCGGAGTATATAAGCACAATCGTGCTACCTGATTAGTATAAAACACCCGGCGAAAACTGTCAAGTCCCATTTTGAAAAACTTTTAAGCTAAAAGGACGGAGTAAGTGGAAATAGTTTTCTAAAAAGCAATTTTACGTTATAATAGAAAGACACAAGTTCCGAGAAGGACGTGCCAAGAAACGGGAGATGCAAGATGCATAGACAAAAAAGAAAGACGGCCGGTTTGGTGCTGGCCTTATTGTTAGGTAGCGCCGGGTTATTGCTGCCTCACGGGGCGGCGGCAACCGAGGCGGCCGTTGCTAAGACTGTGCAGGCGGAGCGTGCCGCGGTGGCAGCTTCGTTGCCTCAGGCCGAGAAACATGCGCCGGTACAGTTTACCGCGGTCCAGATTATTGACGGCGTACCTGTGACCATGCAGGGAACGCCGGTGACAGCCACGTCCCCTGACCAGAGCGCCTTTTTAATTCAGCACGGGGCCAATGTGGTCCTGCAAAAGATGGAGATTACTAAGAGCGGCGATAACGCCAGCGGCGAGTATACGGATGGCGGTTTGAATGCGGCGGTGTTAACCACGGATGCTAACGCCAGCCTGGATACTTGTACGGTGACCAGTGACGGTACCGGCGCCAGTGGTATTTTTGCCAGCGGTATGGCCGGGAAGGTCCGTGCTCATAATACTACGGTTAGTACCAGCGGCGAAGCTTCCCGGGCTTTGGCGGCGGTGAACGGCGCGACAATCAGTGCGAATAAGATGACGCTGACCACAGCCGGCAAGGAAAGTCCGGCGCTGTTCGCTTTTGGCGACGATGCGTCTCTCTTAGTTTCTGACAGCAAGATTACGACCACCGGTGCGGACAGTCCCTGCGTTTATTCCCTGGGGACCGTGAGCCTGGTAACCAGTACGGCCACGGCGACTAATAGTGAGATGGCCGTGGTGGAAGGCAGCAATGATTTAACCCTGGACGCCGTCAAATTAACCGGCGGGAAAAAATACGGTCTTCTGTTATATGCCAGCCTGTGGGAAGATGCGGACCCGGGCACGGCGGTCCTGGCGGTGCGGAATTCCACGCTGACCAGTACGGCGCCGGCAGGCTTGTTTTATGTGACTAATACTAAGGCCGCTGTGACTTTGGAAAACAGCGTGCTGAATTATAGCGGCGACGTGGTTGCCCAGGTAGGCGCCGGTCCTTGGGGAACCCCGGGCCGCAATGGCGCTATCTTTGATTTGACTTTGACGAAGCAGCAGCTGAACGGAAATATCGTGGCGGATAAGCTGAGCAAGGTTTCGATTAACCTGGCCCAGGGGAGCACCTGGAACGGGACCGTGAATACAGATGCCAGCGCCCGGGAAGCCAACGTCAACATGCATGCTTTGGCCAACTGGTCGTTGAGCGGCGACGCCCATCTGAATATCTTTACGGATGATGATTTGAAGCTGGAAAACGTAGCCAGCAACGGCTACCGTATTTATTACAATGCTAAGAATAAGGCGAATAAGTGGCTGGAAGGTAAGCGTTATAAATTAAGCGACGGCGGTCAGCTGGTGCCGGAACCCAAAGTAAAGTAAAATCTGGAGCCTGTACGAGAAATTTACTTAAACCGGTAACAGGCTGGATGCCACTTGGTGCGGACATAAATTAAAAGAACGGACCCGTTTAGGGTGCAGACCCGTAATCTGTAACCTAAAGGGGCTCCGTTCTTTTCTTATGTTAAAAAGAGGTTAATTAAAGTAATTCGCCGTAGCGGCGCAGGTAAGAATTTTTAACCAGCGTGGCCAAAGTCAGGTAGCCGATAATTAAAACTGCCAGCCAGGGGAAATACCACAGCGGGATCCGGCCCAGCCCCATAGCCTTAAAGGCAAAAGGCAGGAACGG
>JAKVKY010000010.1 GCA_022484685.1 Acidaminococcaceae bacterium
TTTATAATTTTTTCAAAATTACATAATGATATGAATGGAACTAGAAAAATTCGACTAAAAAGTTTTAGGAATATCTATAATGTTATTTTCTAAGATTTGGTACTGGCTTAGGCATAGCATATTAAAAAGCTGAACAAAATTTATTAGTACTCATATTAATGAGAAAGATATTATAAAACAAACACTTGTTTGAAAACGAAAAACACTGTACAATATAAATATATGATATAATAATTTAAAATAGAAATTTTGGATGGTTGGTGGTTAAGATGTTTTCTAATAACTTAAAATGTATTGATTTATTTGCTGGTGCTGGTGGTTTGTCTGAGGGCCTATCGGAAGCCGGATTTCATAGTATGTTTGCTTCCGAAATAATTCCTGTTTATGCACAAACATATAAATTTAATCATCCTGATGCTCAAGTAATGGTTAAGGATATAAGAACAATCAATCCGGAAATAATTATGAAGAATTTAGGCTTACAAAGGGGAGAACTAGATTTGATAGCCGGTGGGCCTCCTTGCCAGGGGTTTTCAATCAACGCTCCTGTTAGAAGTATACTAGACCGGAGGAATCACTTATTTAAGGAGTATTTACGTTTCGTTAAAACTTTTGCTCCCAGGGCGATACTGATTGAAAATGTCCCGGGACTGGTTTCCTTTGAACATGGTGCAACCTTGCATGCAATATTAGATTCACTTTCGCAACTGGGATATGGGACTGGAGTAAGAATTCTTGGGGCAGCCTACTACGGTGTTCCTCAAATGAGGTGGAGGACAATTATCTTGGGCTTGAGAGGCAAGGTGTTGCCTGGCAATGCTTTTCCAGAGCCACTATATCATGCTCCTATAAAACCTAATTTTACTACTACTTTCGATGGAAAATCTCTGATTAAATTGCCTTCTCCAGAAACAGAAGGCAGGTTTATTACTGTAAAAGAGGCCATTGGTGATTTACCAGAATTAAAGAGTGGCGAACGTGGCTCTAAAATCAAAGGTTATCGTTGTGATCCATTTTGTGACTATCAGAGGAGGATGCGTAGAGGGAGTTCAGGAGTTTATAATCATGAAGCAGGACGATTATCAATTCAAAACTTAGAACGTTTAAAATATATTAAACCAGGTGGAAATTGGACTGATATACCTGAAAAACTATTACCGGCTGGAATGAAGTTAGCACGAAAATCAGACCATACTAAGAGATATGGGCGGGTAACGCCTGAGGGGCTTGCTTCTACTATACTTACTAAATGCGATCCACATTGGGGAGCCTTTTTCCATTACGATCAGGATCGTTCATTTACAGTTAGAGAAGCGGCACGTATACAATCTTTCCCTGATTACTATATTTTTACTGGTACACAGTCTGAGCAATTTGCACAAGTAGGTAATGCTGTGCCGCCGTTGTTAGCCGAAGCAGTTGGAATCAACTTGAAACTTTTGTTGCAAAAGGAGGAACGGTGATGGCAGGGTATATTTATGAGTTCTTTGGTTATCAGGCAGAGGATAATTCTGCTAAGGCTTTGGAAACAGCAGCACAACAGAAATGTCCTTTTCTAGGTACGCAGTGCACAAAGGTTTTAGCGAGGGATAACATAATTTCGGGAGTTTGTGCTGTTAGGCAAAAGAGTGCTGGTTCTCCACCTGTTATTTGTTGCCCAATCCGAATTTATGCTGAAGAATACAAAATGTTAAGTCGAGTTTCAAAATTAGCTTTTGGAAGAGATTTAAAGCTTTACGCTGGGCGTGTAGCAGTTGAGATGGCTAAAAAGGAAAATGGGGCAGTGGCAGTGTTTGGGCACGGATGGGGTGGAGAGTTGCGGTTACCTCAGAGAGAAGGTACTGGAGCATATTTTGTAGATTGGGTTTTAGCTAGGTTGGATAAAAAGGGAAAACTAACAGAAATTACGGCAATCGAAGTACAAACTATTGATACCACTGGTAACTATAGAACTGCAAGGCAACAGCTTATGGAAAAGCGAGAAATAGTGTCTGATACAGTAGGCTTGAATTGGGAAAATGTTTCTAAAAGAATTATCCCACAGTTAATTTTTAAGGGACAAGTGCTACAAAGAGAAGATTTATGTAAAACTGGTTTATATTTTGTTTGCCCACAATCGGTTTATGATCATGTATTAAATAGATTAGGTGGTAAAGGGAGATTACCACAATTTCCCGCACAACCGGCGTCAATCAGTTTTATTGCGTATGACTATGTAGATAAAACTATGCGACCAGGGGAGATAAAACCACTGGGAATATTGGAAAAATATTGTACAACCGTTTATAAGGTTCAAGAAGCTTTTTCCTCGCTGAATTTGCCTGAAGGAAATGTTTACAGGGATGCGATTTTAAAAGCTTTGTACGATTAGTTGAGTAAAGCTATTTGTGCATTATACCTGTTTGCATTACTGCTAATTCTAATACCAAATAAATACGTCCCGTTTACATTCACCACGAATGTGAAACGGGACGTATTTTAGTTTGTGTACTTTATGCTTGTTGTGTTAATACTGCTGTTTCTGCTTTTTCCTTTGCTTGCTCCAGGCTTTCTTTTACAATTCCCTGGCCCATGGACTGATACAATTGGACGTTCCCGTCGTTAAACTCTAAACATTTTTGCAAAAGCTTTAACGCGATAGCCAAGTTGCGCGGCAGAGCCTTGGTCGTCAGCAAGAACGATGCGGCCAGATAAATTATCATCTCTACCGGTACGTTTTTGGGCGGTGGTACAAACCGGGTAATAAAGCTGGCCTCCGCAAGGGGTGCTTCTTTGTTGACTACGCTCCAAAATTCCTTTTCTGTCAAGCCGTCTAACCAGGTCTGGTTTTCTACTAATGCGTTTTTAAAATTATTTGCCATGTTGTTCCTCCTCATCAAAATAAGTTCGTGTCTTCATCATATTCAGGTTCTTTGCCGCCTAGGATAAAAGGGGTCAGGGGTTCAGCCAGTGTTGCCCTGGTTTCTTCCACTCGGTTACGCCAGAATTCCGAAAACTTGTGGTGCCCGGGCGTGCCGTTTTTGCCTTTACTCAAGTTGTCATATTGGTGTGCCAAAAAGGTTTGCGCTTCCACATCATGTCCATAAAATGCGGCCTCTAGCATGGGGGAACAATAGGATGGCAACGCATCCAGAAAGCTTATGAAATCAAAGACTTCCCGGGTAGGAGAAGCGTGCCATGCCGCATTGTAGGCAATCTCTCTGGCATCGTCCTTAGCACCCGCGTCAAAAAGCGCGATGGCCAGGTATAGTTCGGCAGGCGCATATCCCAGATGGTAAGCTTCGGCAAAATACTCAGCGGCCTGGTTATATTTTCCCAGATGCTCATGCAGCATACCGTACCAGAAATAAGCTTCGGCATCTTTTTGCCGTAATCCCGGTTGCAAGAGCCTTTCCGTCAGGGGCCACTTGTTCATGTCAAAGCCTTTCTTGGGATCCAGGAAAAGTTTAGCTATCATGTTGCTGGCTCGCAGGTCGCCTTTCAAGGCTGCTTCAGCCAGGGGATGGTTCTTGACTGCCAGTTTCTGTAAAAGACTTTTCCGGTACGCTGCTGCAGGCATGGTGGCATAATCCGAAAACTGCCGCTGATATTTTGCCTTAAATCCGTTAACCAATTCTTTAAACTTATCCATGTTGTTCCTCCTCGTTCATCAGTTGTTGGGCTTTTTCGTTATACAAGCTGCGCGCGGCTTCGTGTCCCTGGGTGGCGGCAGTCCGCAGCCATTTTAGGCCAAACTGCCGCAGTCCTTCCTGATCCGGCAAAGTTTTGGCGGCGCGGCTAAGTTCTAAATAGGCTGTACCCAGCCGGTACTGGGCTTCGATATCGTTGGCATAAACCTGGCGCAGCAGGGAACCAAAATCTTTGCTGCCCAGTCCATCTAAACGCAGCAATTCCCTGCGCCCACGGTCATAACCAAGTTCCGCGTAGCGGTTATAAGCCAGACGTGCGCCGGTCTTATAGTCCAGTTCTTCGTAGCACCGGCCTAAGAGAATGAGCGCCTTGGCGTTATTCTGTCTGGCCGCCGGCAAAAGCCAGTCTCTGGCTGTGGCAAAATCACGTAGACGGATATAACTGGCGCCCAGACGCGTTTGCGCGACCACGGAGCCTTTACGAGCCATAGCTGTGAGCCAGCGGGTGGCTTGTTTGGCATCATCCGCATCCCGGTTGCGAAAATAAAAGAAAGTGCCCAGTTCAAAGGCAGCTTCGGCCACGCCATGCAAAGCACCGTTTGCGGCAGCGGCAAATAACTGCGGAATCTCAAATTTTACCAGCATCTTTTCCGTATCGGTACTGATGGCCTTGGTTAAGGGTTTCCAATTACCTTGCATGTTGGTTCTCCTTTTCAATTTATGTCAGGCGCCAGGCGTAAGGCCCGGCACCGTGTATTTTTAAGTGATTACGGTTGCAGGCCTGCTTCAATAAATTGAGAACGCAGGCAAGTTATCGCTTTGGTACGTTCCCTTTGCACGGTGGCCCGGGAACATTTTAGCAATTTGCTAATCTCCTGATCGGACCGCTGGTTGCGATAACGCTCCCGGATGATGAACCTTCCCAGTTGGGGCAGGCTCTTCACCTGTTTGTAAATGAGTGTATTCACGAGTTTATCGCATACTTGTTTTTCCGGTCCCGGGGAAGATATTTCTTCCAGCCTGGTGTGCCCGGTTTTAGCAGGCCAGGCCTGAGATTCCCTTTTAGTCGGAGGTTTCTCATCCGGCGGGGTATCATCAGGAGGAGTGTCATCAGGTGGAGTATCGTCCGGCGGAGTCTGTTCCGGCGTTAAAACCGGTTTTTTAGTCTTAAACTTTATGCCGGTCCGGACATGGCGGTTCAGATATTTGCAATAGTCGAGAAACCAGTGGGAAAGATGAGTCCTGATCAGTCCCGGTAACGTAGCTATCTTTATATCTTTTTTCTTCCGTAAAAAATGATATATCTCCAGCCGTGCGTCCAGGTTCACATCTTCCTGGCTGATGCCGGGGTAATATCCCAGCAACTTGACCTGATGGTTAATAGGTCTGCCAAATTCTTCCAGGAAAAATTCAAACCAGGGTTCAACGCCGTCTCTGATACCTTGAATGGTCAGGGCCCAGCGTTCCTTGTCATCTTTGATTAAGCCTCGGGGTGTGACAGGAGTTTTACGCTGTGGATCACGCATTTTCAGAACATATAATTGTACCTGGATAGGGGTTAAATTTGCATACTTTTGTATGCTTGGTTCTTTTAAATCCTCAGTTTCGATAGTCTTTTTCCGCACTTTCGTGCCTCCTTTTACTTAGTATGAAATGATTAATGAGTTCACGATTACCACGTTCTTGACACCGATTGCCCTGACAGTGATTTTCCATGATAAACCACCTCCTTTCTTGTTGCAGATTTATAAAAAGCACAGGTGTGCTTTTCATACTTACTTCATGGTGCTTATTACCTAAAACCTTGGAATAAGGAATTGATTATAAAAACCTAAAACCTTGGAACAAGGAAAGATTAAAAAAATCAAAATCTTTGGAACAAGGAATGAATTTAAAAAGCTCGAAGTTTGTAGTTCTTAAGTTTTTAATTGTTACGACGATGTTAGAAAACGTAGGAGACGAAAAGCTTAGATACGAAGGCCCAAAAAGAAAATAATAAAAGAAAAAGTTAAGTTGAGAACGATTAGCTCTCACCCATATATACGACAATTTTTAAAAAACTGCTCACGTTTTTTTAACTTTTTTTAAAAAAATTTTAAACTGCAAATATTTTAGAGAAAAGGTGAGCAACTTTTTGTTTTTTGTCGTATATATAGGTGAGAGGCAAAAACAGCCGCTCGCAAAATAAAAGCCGGCAGCAAAAAGGTTTTCTGCCCGGCAGCGGCCAACGCTCAGGCGTTGCGCCCAAACTTTTTAGAAAGGAGTGTTGCCCATGTCACTTGTAGCAGACCCGATTGCCCTTACCTTGGACGACGTGGCCCGGCTGGGGCGGGAAGCCTGCGGATTCATCAACCGCATCTACCTGCACTGGACCGGCGGCCATTACGGCCATGTGTATGGCGAGTATCACCTGAGCATCGACCGGGACGGTACCATGTATGTACCGGAGGACGGCGCCGGCGCCAAAGCCCTGACGATTTTTAGGGAGCATACCTGGCATCGCAATACCGGCGCGATGAGTATTGCGATCTGCGGCGCTTTTGGCGCCGAGGCGCGCAGCAGCACCGACATTGATTTCGGCCCCGAGCCTCCCACCCCCAGCCAGGTTGAACGCATGGCCAGGGTGGTAGGAATTTTGTGCCCCGTTTTGCGCATCATGCCTGTTCCCCAGGTGGTGATGACCCATTGCGAGGCCGCTATGAAAGATGGCTATGGACCTGGCAGCGGCGATCCCCAAACCAAGTGGGATTTCTGGCAGCTGCCGGACCGGCCTTTCCACGAGGAGCTATATCCTGGCGGTGAGGTGCTCCGGCGAAAGGCCCTGGGGTACATGGAAGGGTCTCCGACGCAGTACCACCTGTTTAGGAGCTCGCCCATTATCTTGAGCCAGGGAGAGGAGGTGAATGGATAATGGCAGTGAACAAGACCGTTGTAAAACGCAGTCTGGTCCTGGTATTTGCCGATGGCACTGACGCCAAAGGCAACGCCAAGAACAAGAGCATCAGCTTCGGCGACGTCAAGGTAGACGCCCAGCCGGAACAGATCATGGCTACGGCCAGCGCACTCAGCCCGCTGTATAAAGCGCAGCTGGTGGACGTGTACGTGACCGAAAGCGCAGCGCTGACTACCGAGGCGTAAGCCAACGTGTAGCCGCAACTAAATTACAAAGGAGGCATGCGTAATGCAAACTACGGAAGCAGAGTTAGTGTTTAAAAATGCAGACGGCCGCAAGAAGACCTTTAACATCGTGGACCCCAAGGAAGGTCTGACCAAGGCCGCAGCCGAAAAGGCCGGCGCCGAGATCATTGGCGCCAACATTTTTAACGTGGGCGGCGCGGACTTAAAGTCCCTGTACACCAGCCGTCTGCGCACCACGACCCTGGTCAACCTGGCGTAAGCAGGTGGACCATGGAGATCAAAGATATCATCGGCTACACCACGGAGTATGGGTTCCCCATGCTGCTGAGCTGGTACCTTTTGGTGCGGATTGAGGGCAAGCTGGCCAAGCTGACCGACGTGATCGGACTTTTGTCTGAGCGCGTGGCGGGCATGCAGGCCTAAATTTAAAGCAATAACGACGAACGGCGTCTTGTACTTTTTACAAGTACAGGGCGCCGTTTTAATTTATTTTCACCTATGTAGTTTAAAATAAGGCAGCGCAATCTCAGGGAAAAGCGCGTAACTTAAGACATCCTCCGTGCTGGCGTGAGGGTAACCGGCCTGGCTGCCACGGCCCGCTTGACGGTCAAAAAATAGTCGGAGAGCGGGTGCAGTTTTTTCAGGTCCAGGCCCGTATCCCGGGGCTGGCCTTCCAGCAATGGCCACCATGCTTTCGGTGCAGGGCTGGCTGTAGCCTAAAATATTCTGGCCCCGCAGCAGCATCTGCAGCTTGGTCTTGCGCACATGCTTACGGATTGTGCGCAGGCGTTCCCAGGGATCTTCGTCCAGATAGCGCAGGCAGGTGTCGAAGGTGGCGCCGCCCCAGGCTTCCAGGGCGTAATAACCAACATCGTCCAGTTGTTCCAGGGCAGGAACCATGTCGCTGGTGCGCATGCGGGTGGCTTCTAAGGATTGATGGCCGTCGCGGAGCACGGTTTCCACGATCTTTACGGGTGTGGTTTTCATGGTGGGTGCCTCCTGTGTTCTTTAAAAATTGTATTATGTATACTGTATACAAAGATTATACCATAAAAAAGACATTTGGTGAAGTCACCGGGTTTGTGTAACATTTATTACAAACGAAAAAACGCAAAAATAAGTTATGTTAAATTTTTTACCACTTTTGTCAAAAAACGACCACTTGTGCAAAAGTGTGTGTCACGCGTGGGAAAAAGAGTTATAATAATCTACAAAAGTATGCAGACATACAATAAGCTGGAGGCGATCTTTGTGAATAAGTCTAAAGCCAGAAAGCAACTGGAAAAACAATTAGCCATCGGCATGGCGCTAGTGAACGGCGCCAATACCTTTGCGCCCATGGCGCTTTTATATGCCCGTCCGGACCAGGTGCTGGGACGGCAGCAGTCTTTGCCCGACTGGCAGCAGCCCGTGGCGGCCCGTGTCAGCGCCAGTGCAGATCGCAAACCCTATTCGGCTACCAACTTGCAAAGCCTGGCCTATGCGGCCATGAGCGCGGCTGATGCGGTCGTGTTCGGTACGGCGGAAGCAGCATCCACATATATAGTAGTGGCGGGGCAGACCACCACGGTGACTACGCTGAATGCAGATGATAGCATGGATATTTCCGGTGAGTCCGGCAACCCTGCCATCGGCAGCGTTGTCATCGCGAACGGCAAGCAGAATGTTGGCGAATATGGAGTTGGCACTGTTATCACCATGAGCGCCGGCGATCAGGATGTTTACAACGGCGGCACCGGCACGGTTACCACCATGAGCGCCGGCTGGCAGAATGTTCACGGCGGCGGCAGTGGCACGGTTACCACTATGAGCAGTGGCGTGCAGGATGTTTACGTCGGCGGGAACGGCACGGTTACCACTATGAGCGCCGGCGAGCAGTATGTTAATAGCGGCGGCAGCGGCACGATTAGCACTATGAGCGTCGGCCAGCAGGTAGTTTTTGGAACCGGCACGGTCAATACCATGAACGGCGGCGCGCAGTATGTTTCCAACGGCGGCAAGGGCACGGTTATCACCATGAGCGCCGGCGATCAGGTAGTTTTTCTGGGCGGAAACGGCACGGTCACCACCATGAGCAGCGGCGTGCAGGATGTTTCCAGCGGCGGCAACGGCACTGTTAGCACCATGAACGCAGGCACGCAGAGTGTTTACAACGGCGGTGTCGGCACGGTCAATACCATGAACGGCGGCCAGCAGGATGTTTATGGTAACGGCACGGTCGTCACCATGAACGGTGGCTATCAGATTGTTTACAACGGTAACGGCACGGTTACCACTATGAACGGCGGCGAGCAGGATGTTAATGACGGCGGCGTCGGCACGGTTACCACCCTGAACAGAGGTTTTCAGGTAGTTAACGCCGGCGGCAACGGCACGGTTACCACCATGAGAGGCGGCGAGCAGGGTGTTGGCAACGGCGGCGTCGGCACGGTTACCACCATGAGCTCCGGCATCCAGGTAGTTTACAACGGCGGCAGCGGCACAGTTACCACCATGGACAGCGGCTGGCAGACTGTTTATGGCAAGGGCACGGTCGTCACCATGAGCGACGGCACGCAGGATGTTTATGGTAACGGCACGGTCGACACCATGAGCGGCGGCAAACAGGATGTTGAATTCGGTTGCAACGGCACGGTTACCACCATGAGCGGCGGCAAACAGGATGTTGAAGACGGCGGCAAGGGCACGGTTACCACCATGAGCGGCGGCGAGCAGATTGTTAAGAACGGCGGCAGCGGCACGGTCGTCACCATGAGCGGCGGCTCGCAGTATATTTCTGCTGGCGCTACCGGCACTATCACAGCCCTGAGCGGCGGCGAGCAGTATGTTCAGGGAACAGCTAAGAATACTACGGTCTCCGGTGGTACACAAATATTAGTTAGTGCTCATGCAACCGTGGCAGGCAACGTGCTGGCCGGCGGCACCCAAATTATCGAGAATGGCGCCAGCCTGACGGCTGATTCCAGCGGCGCGGCTCTTACTACCCAGGCGGCGGTGCTGAGTAATGGTACCCAGATTATCTCCGGTACCAGCGATGCCAGCGCTACCGTAATTGCGGTTGCCAACGGCTTTATTCTCAGCGGCACTGGTACTACAAGCGGCGTACAGATTGTTAGCGAAGGCGGCACGGCTGTGGGCACGGAGATTGATGCCGGCGGCACTCAGCAGGTAATGAACAACGGCGCCGCAGACAGTACGACCTTGAAGAAAGACGGCGTGCTGAATCTGTACCAGGGTTACAAATTAACGAACTTTAACGGTGGTACAGGCAGCGCTACTTTAGGCAGCTCTTTAAACGGCGGCACGGAAATCTTGAACGCCGGTCTGAGCGTTGCCGATACTACCATCGACAACGGCGGCATCGTCCTCCGGGGCGATTCTGACTCAGCGGCTACGGCTACCAGTGTTACACTGAGCGGCAACACCGCATCTGGCAGCAGCGGTACCCTGATTATCAGTGCTTACGGCGTGGCCAGCGGTACGATTATTAATGCCGGCGGCACCGAAATCGTCAGCAGCGGTGGTAAGGAGCAGGGCGCGGTTCTTAATAACGATGGCCTGCAGGTAATTTCCGGCGGCGGCAGTGGTCTCATTACTACCATATCCGGTGGCCTGCAGGATATTGAAGCCGACGGTTACGGCAGCGCCGGTACTGTTGCAGTAAGCGGTACCCAGAATATTGCCGCCGGCGGCACCGGCGACATTGGTATCATGGACGGCGGTACCAGCTTTGTTTATGGCACGGGTACGATCGCTAAGATGCTAAACGGCCTGCAGGCAGCAGATCAAAGTGGTGCAGTAGCCAGCATCACTAACATGGAAGGCGGTACCCAGCGGGCAGCAGACGGTACGGTTATCATTAGCACCATGAGCGACGGTCAGCAGATTATTTCTGCTGGCGGTAGCGGCACCATTACCACCATGGCTAGCGGCATGCAGTATGTTTATACCAGCGGCGTGGGCACGGTTACCACTATGGACAGCGGCAGCCAGTATGTTTATACCGGCGGCGTGGGCACCGTTACCACCATGAGCGGCGGCATGCAGCATATTGACGACGGCGGCGTGGGCACGGTTACCACCATGGACAGCGGCACGCAGCATATTGACGCAGGCGGCACCGGTAGCGTTACCACCATGAACAATGGCGAGCAGGATGTTCATGGCATCGGCACAATCGGTACGATGAACGATGGTGTACAGGATGTTGTTAACGGTGGCAACGGCACGATTGGCACCATGAACAGCGGCGATCAGACTGTTGAACAATCTGGCACCGGTAGCGTTACCACCATGAACAAGGGCGTGCAGTATGTTTATGGTAATGGCACTGTTACCACCATGAATAGCGGCAAGCAGTTTATTCTGGCTGGCGGCAGTGGCACGGTCAATACCATGAGCGGCGGCTTGCAGTCTGTTTACGCTGGCGGCAGCGGCACGGTTACTACCATGAGCGGTGGCAAGCAGACTGTTGAACAATCTGGCACCGGTATCGTTACCACCATGAGCGGCGGCCAGCAGGTAGTTTCCAACGGCGGCAGCGGCACTGTTACCACCATGAAGGGCGGCTGGCAGTCTATTTTGGCTGGCGGCACCGGCACGGTCAGCGCCTTAAACAGCGGCGCCCAGGATGTTTATGGAACTGCTGTTTCCACTACGGTGAACAACGGCGGTACTCAGCTTTTGCAAATGACCGGTACCCTGTCCAAAAACGTTTTAGCCGGCGGTACCCAGATTATCCGGGGCAGCCTGACGGCGGATGACAGCGGCGCCACTACGCTTACTACCCAGGCGGCGGTGATCAGTAACGGTACCCAGATTATTGCCGGTACCAGCGATGCCAGCGCTACCGTAATTGCGGTTGCCAACGGCTTTATTCTCAGCGGCACTGGTACTACAAGCGGCGTACAGATTGTCAGCGCTGACGGTTTGGCCCATGAAACTACAATCGCTTCCGGCGGCACGCAGGACGTAGAGAGCGGCGGCGTGGCCAGCGCTACCAGCATTTATTTAGGCGGTACCCAGATTATCAACAGCGGCGGCAGCGTCGTAGGGACTGAGGCCACCGGCGGCACGCAAGTTGTCAAGAGCGGCGCCACCGGTACCATTACGTCCGGACGGAATGTTATCCAGGAGATTAGCGGCGGCAGCGGCAGCATCGGTACTTTGGACGGAGGCGGTCAGTATATCTCTGCCGGTACCGGCAGTATTGGCACCATGATTTCCGGTACGCAAGATATCAGCAGCGGCGCCAGCGGCAGTATCGGTATCATGTCGGCCGGTTTGCAAAACGGGAAAGGTACGGGCAGTATCGGCACCATGTTAGGCGGTACCCAGGTAGCGAGTGCCGGGGTTGGTATAGATACCATGAGCGGCGGCTTGCAGGATGTCTATGCCAGCGGCAGTATTGGCACCATGGCGGGCGGTTCACAATTTATATTTATGGGCGGCACCGGCAGTGTTACCACCCTGAACGGCGGCAGCCAGATTGTGAATAACGGCGGCGTGGGCAGCGTCACCACCATGAACGGCGGCAGCCAGATTGTGAATAACGGCGGCGTGGGCAGCGTCACCACCATGGACGGCGGTACCCAGAACGTGAATAACGGCGGCAGCGGCCTGGCGACCAGCATAACCTTGGGCGGCGAGCAAAACATCAGCGGCGGCGGTTACGGCAGCGTGGCAACCATAGACTATGGCTTCCAAAACATCAGCAGCGGCGGCACGGGCAGCGCGGGGACTATTGGCGCCGGCCTGACTGGGGATAGCACAGGTTTACAGGTACTGAATGGTGTGCAAGTAATTTCCAGCGGCGGTACGGGTACGGTGACTAACCTGATTGCCTCTGCGGTCACGGATTATGACGGTACTGTGGAAACCATGCATGGCATGCAGATTATTGAAAGCGGCGTGGGCAACGTTACCACTCTGAACGGCGGCGAACAGCTGGTTAGCGGCGGCACGGGCACGGTTGCTGTCCTGAGTGACGGCTGGCAGCTTGTTAACAGCGGCACCGGCAGTGTTGCCACCATGAGCGGCGGTACCCAGCTGGTTTCCAGCGGCATGGGCAGCGTGGATGTCATGACGGGCGGCGCCCAGATGGTTCACAGCGGCGGTACCGGTACGATCACTACCATGAATGGCGGCGTGCAGCAGGCAGGCGAGGTTGATCTTTATGGCACTCAATTTGCCGGCGGCGTGGTCAGCATCACCACCATGAATGACGGCGCCCAGATCCTTTCCAGCGGCGGCACCGGCACCATCGGCGCCATGAATAGCGGCAGCCAGGATATTAACAGCGGCGCTGTGGGCACGGTGACTAATCTTATGGGCGGCACCCAGAATGTCTTTGAAGGCGGCCTGGCGCAATCTACCACCCTGAACGGCGGCCTGCAAAATGTGACCAGCGGCGGCAGCGCAGTGGGAACCACCATTAACAGCGGCACCCAGCTGCTGCAGGAAGGTTCGTACTCGGATAACACTACCTTAAACGAAGAAGGCACCATTCAGCTGGATGTGAATACCAGTTCCACGGTGACTGTTTCTGTGGGCACCATCAACGCCCATGACGGCAATATCGTGCTGGGCACCGGGGACGGGGAAACTGCCAGCAAGGTGGGCAACGTGCTCAACATCGCCCAGCTCAACGGCAGCGCCAACTTTACGGTGAACACGGATATCGCTAGCGGCAACAGCGATAAGATTAATATCGCCAGCGCCACCAACAGCACCCAAAACACCCTGGACATTAACTACGATCCTATCTACGACGCCAGCGGCAAGAACGCGGCGCAGAATACCAATATCAAGGTAATCTCCGCACCGGCGGCTGTGAAGTTCTTCGCCGTGACCACGGAACAGGGCGGCATCAGCTTTACGCCGGGCCTGACCCAGAATGCGGATGGCACCTGGAGCATCACCGGCATCTCTGCGGTGAAAGGCGCGTCGCAGAATACTTTGACGGCGGCGGCTTCCTACCAGGTGATCAACGAAGCCTGGTTCGATACGGTGAACAGCCTCAGCAAACGCTTGGGCGATTTGCGTCAGTCCCAGGTCTGCCTGGCGGAAGGACAAACTGGTAAGACTTACCTGCCTTCCGGCGTCAAACCGGACGCTACTGCGGACGATGGCATCTGGGCCCGCTACCAGCGCAGCACCACCCGGGCCGGACGGGGCAATAAGGCGGAACTGAACGCCAACCTGATGCAGGTAGGTTACGATAAAGCTTTCGCCCGCAAAGACGGCACGGCCTATGTAGGTATCGCCGTGGACCATTTGAGCGGCGGCAGCGAATACGAGACCGGCAGCGGTACAGCCAGCGGCACCAGCGTGGCGCTCTACAACACCTGGCTGGGGAACAAGGGTCATTATTACGATGTGATCCTGCGCCAGGGTCATTTTAGCGACGATTACCACCTGACGGATCTGGCCGGTACTTTTAGCAGCGCCGATTACGGCGTCAATGCCACTACCCTGTCCGGGGAATACGGCTGGCGTAAAAATTACGCCGGCGGCCGTTACCTGGAACCGCAGGCGGAGATTATCTATGGCCATCTGACCGGCACGGATTATCATACCAGCACGGGCTGGCCGGTCCATGTGGACGGGGTCAACCACTTTATTACCCGTGTAGGCGTGGCCCTGGGCCAAAGCACCAACCGCGGCAGCTATTACTTTAAGACCAGCTACTACCATGACTTTGGCGGGGCCGCAGGCAGCGTCACCTTTGGCGACTACAACTACAGCCGCACCGCTTTGCGGGATTGGGCGGAGCTGACCTTAGGCGGCGATGTGAAGCTGGCGAAGAACACCCAGGTGTACGGCGAGCTGACCAAGTATCTGGGCGACCTGACGAATAACCTGAATGTGAATGTGGGGGTACGGTTTAGCTTCTGAAATAAAATACGGCGTTCTGCACCTCGTAAAAGTGCAGAACGCCGTTATTATTTTGTCAACCAAATCTTACTTTTTCTTTTTCGCCGTAACTTTCCGTGGCTTTACCTGATACAATGCCTGGGCTTCTTTAACAGTATAATAACCGTCACTTGTAAAATGCGAATTTGTACTTTCATTGACACCCAGATAATTTTTTAGCGCCTCTTGCAGTACATGCGAACAATTGACATTCTCTTTTTCGGCCAACGTATTCAACCAACGGGGAATGGTCACCGTCTTGTTCATGGCTTTGTTTAACATTTTCTCCCGAAAAGGTGGCATCCAGGCGTCAATCATGGTCAACACCTGATGGGAAGTTAATTTAATCCGACCGGGATTAGTAGGTTCCGGGATGGACGCTCCGTCTTCTTCCATGCCGAAGAGATGGAGCTGCAAAGCTTCACGGGCATTTCTAAATGCTTCTTCCATATTATTAGCGCTAGGCAGGCAACCGGGAAGATCAGGAAAGAAGATGGAGATACCATCTTTTGCCGTTTCAAAAATCGCAGGGAACGTATAATTATCTTTCATGACAGCGCCTCCAAATATTATCTAAATTTAATACCGGCTTGTATTTCTATACGTTTTAGAGTACCGAGAGGAATATCCTTTTTAGGGTGGGTTATTGTAACGCGGCCTTTTTTGAAGGGATGTTTAAACTGATGATGGTCACCGACACAATTGACTTCGTACCAGCCGTCTGCTTTTAAGAATATGATAACCTCTCGCGACGAGTAACTTTTCATATTCATCCCCCTTTATTAATTCTATTTTAACACATATAATAACATGTGTAAAGCTATCAAGCTTTCTCTACCTGGGAAGCAGTTTTTCGCGTTTAAGCTGCCAATCAATACCACCATGACTTTGACAGCGCCGCCTTAATTTTGTAACTTGCCCAACGGGGCTGCCTTATTACTATTCGATGAGGGCGGGTGCATCGCCGCAACAATTGGCATCTGAATGCGTCGTTTTGCCAGTAAATATAATAGGTCAGGTGCAATCAATACGCGAATGCGGAGGAATGCGTCGTTTTAATAGGCCTGCCAGGCGTCGTGAGCATGAAGGCCCGTCCGTAGGATGGGAACAGCATGCGAGCAGCCGCAGCAGGCCATTAAAACAGCAGACCGCAGCTCTGAGCGTAAAGATTGCACCTGGTCCTACTCTGTTGCCAGATGCACCCGCCCTCTGAATATAAAGGCAGCCCCGTTGGGCACAAGGTACAACTTTCTTGCCTGCTATGTTATAATAAAGTATCAGCACGTACGGAGGTAGACCATGGAAGAGCAGGGACTCTTTGAAAACACAGCCACACAGCCGCTAGCCGCCCGCCTGCGCCCCCAGACCCTGGACGGGTTCGTGGGCCAGACCCATCTTTTGGGACCGGGCAAGGTACTGCGCCGGCTTATCGAAAACGACAATATCAGCAGCATGATCTTTTGGGGGCCGCCCGGCGTGGGCAAGACCACTCTGGCCCGCATCATCGCCCGGCACACCAAGTCGGCCTTTATCGACTTCAGCGCCGTCACCAGCGGCATCAAAGAAATCCGCGCCGTGATGCAGAAAGCGGAAGCCAACCGTCAGTACGGCGCCCGCACCATCGTCTTCGTGGACGAAATTCACAGGTTTAACAAGGCGCAGCAGGATGCTTTTCTGCCCTTCGTGGAAAAAGGCAGCATCATCCTCATCGGCGCCACCACGGAAAACCCCAGCTTTGAGATTAACGGCGCGCTTTTAAGCCGCTGCAAGGTCTTTGTGCTCCACGCCCTGACGGCGGAAGAGCTGACCGGACTTTTGGCCCGGGCTTTGACCGATCCTCTGGGTTTTGGCGGCCAAAAAATTACTATTTCCCGGGACATGCTCTCCCAGATTGCCAACTTTGCCAACGGGGACGCGCGCACGGCCCTGGGCACCCTGGAGATGGTGGTCTTAAACGGCGAGGCCGACGGCGACACGCTCACCGTCACCGAGGAAACCCTGGAGCAATGTTTGTCCAAGAAATCGCTGCTCTACGACAAGAACGGCGAGGAACATTACAATATCATCAGCGCCCTGCATAAATCCATGCGCAACAGCGACCCGGACGCGGCGGTGTACTGGCTGGCCCGGATGCTGGAAGCAGGGGAGGACCCCTTGTACGTGGCGCGGCGGGTGCTGCGCTTTGCCAGCGAGGACGTAGGTCTGGCGGATCCCCGGGCCATGGAACTGGCGGTGGCGGCTTACCAGGCCTGCCATTTCATCGGCATGCCGGAATGTACCGTGCATCTGACCCAGGCCGTGATCTATCTGTCCCTGGCGCCCAAGTCCAACTCCATGGAGGTGGCCTACAACAACGCCAAGGCGGACGCTTTGACCCAGCTGGACGAGCCGGTGCCCCTGAACATCCGCAACGCGCCCACCAAATTGATGCGGGATTTGCATTACGGCGAAGGCTACCAGTACGCCCATGATTATAAGGACCACATCACCAGCATGCAGTGCCTGCCGGATTCCCTGGTGGGGCGCGCCTATTACGAACCCTCGGAGCAGGGTCTGGAGGCCCGCTTTAAGGAGCGGCTGCGCCAGATTAAGGAATGGAAGCGTCAACATAAACAAAAGTAGGATGAGGCGGGCTCAGCCGCGCCTAATTTTACGCATAAAAAAACCGTTCTTGCAAATCCGGAAACTTCCCGGCCGGCAGGAACGGTTTTTAATTTAGTCTTAGGTTGGTTACAGGCGTTCGGAACTTACTTTTTCGGCACCAGCCGCCGGATCTCGGCGATCATCTTGGCGGTGTCGATAGGCTTGGCCAGATGGCTGTTCATGCCGGCGGCCAGAGCCTTTTTCCGGTCGCTGCTGTAGGCATCGGCGCTTAAGGCGATGATAGGGATAGTCTTGGCATCCCTGTTCGCCAGAGAACGAATCTGCTTGGTGGCGGCATAGCCGTCCAGCACAGGCATGCGCAGGTCCATAAGGATCACGTCCAGGGAACCTTCCGGCAGGGAGGCAAATTTTTCCACTCCGTCCTGACCGTTGTTGCAGACGGTGACAGCGGCGCCGTAGTGTTCCAGGATCTTGGTGACAATCTCCTTATTCATGGGATTGTCCTCGCACACCATGATATGCAGTCCCTGCAGATCGCCGGTGACTTTGACCGTCGTGTCATCTGCGGGAGCGGTCTTGCTGCGCTCCAAATCCAGGCACACGGTAACTTCGGTGCCTTTGCCCAGCTCGCTCTTGATGCTGATGCGGCCGCCCATTAAATCTACCAGGCGTTTGACGATGGACATGCCCAGACCGCTGCCGCCGATATGGGCGGTAGCCGCCGTGCGTTCCTGGGTCAAAGGTTCGTAGATGCGGGGCAGGAACTCCTTGGAGATACCGATACCGTTATCCCGGACGATGAGCCGGTCGTGGACGCAGTGCGGTTCCAGCTTGTCGCAGATGATGATGAAATCAACCTTACCGCCTTCCGGCGTAAACTTGACCGCGTTGCTGAGCAGGTTGATAAAGATCTCGCTGACCCGGACCAGGTCGATGTTGATGCTGGCCATCACGGCCCGGCTGTTATCAATGGTAAAATGAATCTTTTTGGCGTCCAGGCTGGGCTGGACGGCGGTGACGATGGTCTTGACCACCGTGCTGCAGCTGACGGGCGCCGGTTCCAGTTTGATGGTGCCGTTCTCGATGCGCTGCAGGTCCAGCATGTCGTCAATGAGGCCGAAGAGAGTATTGCCGGCCTGGTTAATCTTTTGGAGATAAACGTCTTTGGCCGCGCCGGTTTTTTCTTCCAGGGCCAGCTTGCTGTAGCCCAGGATGCCGTTTAAAGGCGTGCGCATATCATGGCTCATGTTGGCCAGAAAATCGGTAGTCTTCCGGTTGGCCTGCTGCGCCGCCCGGGTGGCTTCTTGTAACTTCTGGGCATTGGCCAGTTCCTGTTCGAAGGCGGCGGTAATATCCGCCCGGGCAAAGACGATGTCGTGGCGGTCCTTGTTCAGGTAGTGGAAGCTGACTTGTTTTTTATGCTGCCGTCCCTGTTCGTCCTGACAGGTGTAGGAAAAGACATATTCGCCGGTCCGGTTTAATTTCGCCAGTACGGTGACCAGGGCCATGTTCTGCAGGTAGGCTTCCTTATCCCGGGGGTGCTGCCAGAGAATCTCGTCGGCAGCCAGCTGCACGTTTTTCACATAACCCTTACCCCGAACCGGATTAAAGCCGGTGATGTTTTCAGCGGCGGAAAAGAAAGAAACTGCTTTCGTGAAGACGTTGAAGAGGGCGATAAAATCATATTCCTGTTTGGTCAGGGAATGGAGGATGGCTTCCTTTTTCTTGGTCTCGTCCGCATCCACGGAATAAGCGATGGCCTCAACCTCGCCGGTATAAGGGTTCTGCAGGATCTTAAAATACGAGGTCACCCAGTGGGTATCGCCGCTTTCCGTGAGCCGGTGGTAGGTAAAGTTCAGCCGGTCCTGCCCTTTTTTGTAGCATTGCAGCAGGTGTTCCCGGTTAAAAGTCTGCCGGAAAGTTTGCACGTCCTGAGGATCGGTGATGATGCTTTCAATCTTGCTCAGGACCTCATCCACGGTATCGGCCTGCAGCAGTTTCTTGATATATTCGGAAGAGCCATGGCCGATGCTGCAGGTATTTTTAGTCAGGTTCAGCCGGAAGGCGCACAGGGCTTTGGGGTTTACTACCAACAGTTCCTGCAGGGTTTTGTCAAACTGCAGTTCCTTGCTTTTGAGCTGGGTCACGTCCCGTACATACGAAGCTACTACTTCTTCCCCGTTCAGGGTGGTGGTGTGCATGTTGAAGTTAAACCACTGTCTGGTGTCCGGGACGAACAGGTCCTTAAAGAAAGTACCGTCCTTGATCTGGCGGATGGGGCACCAGGGGCACTGGCTGCTGCGGCCGAAGATGGCCTTGTAACAAGTGGTGCGGCCATCGGCCTGGGCGTGAAAACGCTGCTGGGCGGTCTTATTGATATATTCGATGAGTAATGTTTGACGGTTGATGATGTAGACGTAGGCGCTGGAATAATCCAGCAGCGTGGCCAGAGCCTGGGCATCCAGCTGGGCCAGTACGGCGTCTCCCTTGGTGTGGTTACCGGTTGGCACAAAAACCCCTTCTCCCTTTAGCAAGATACGGTCCCGCTAGGCAACACTGCCCGGGCAACCGTCTTGGATTTAGTCGTACGAAAAAACATAAAAAATATATTATTATTATACTACTTATTTAAAAGAAGTTAAATAATTTTAATAAAGATTGTTTATTGAGAAAGCGCATTTTGTAGGCTGGCACAATAGCATTTGCCCAAAGTTTGTGCTAAAATAAACTATACTATACGCAAGGAGGATTCCCGGGGTGGAACTGACATTCTTACATTTAATAATTATTGTAGTGACCATCGCCGTGGCTATCGGCGGCGGTTTATACGCGGCCCGCAGCGTGAAGACGGCGGAAGGTTATAGTTTGGGCGGGCGCAGCAGCGGTCCCATCATGGTGGCGGGCAGCATCGCCGGCACCATCATCGGCGGCGGCGCCACGGTGGGTACGGCGCAGCTGGCGTACAGCGTGGGCCTGTCTGCCTGGTGGTTCACCCTGGGCAGCGGCATCAGTTTTATCATCATGGGCTTGTTTTACGCGCGGCCTTTGCGCAAGACGGCCCTGGAAACCATTCCCCAGTATCTGGTCCTGCATTACGGCAAGCGGGCGGGGGACCTGGCCAGCATCGTGTCGTCCCTGGGCATTTTCTTTAGCGCCGTGGCCAGCACCTTGCCGGGCATCCAGATCATTGCCGCCGTGCTGCATATCAGTCATCCCCTGGCAGCTTTGCTGCTCCTGGTCTTGGTCGCGGCGTACGTTTCTTTTGGCGGCATGAAAAGCGCCGGCGTAGGCGGCATCCTCAAGATGGTTATCATCTGGGTCAGCTTGTGCCTGGCGGGCTTTTCCGCTTTCACGATGCTGCGGGGACGGCCGGATCTGGTGGCGGCGTTTCCGCCCCATATGTTCAGTTTGTTCGGCGCCGGTCATGCGGCCGCGCTGGCCAACCTGTTGTCCCTCATCGTGGGCATCCTCTGTACCCAGACCTATATCCAGGCTATCTTCTCGGCCTCGGATCCTAAGACGGCGTCCATCGGCGCTTTTGCGGCGGCCCTGGTCACCATTCCCGTAGGCCTGCCCTGCGCGGTGATCGGCATGTACATGCATGCGGTGGCGCCGGGGACCACGCCTATCCTGGTGCTGCCTACCTATCTGCTGCAGTACGAACCGGTGTGGCTGGGGGGCATCGCCATGGGCGGCATCATGTTGTCATTAATCGGCAGTATCGCCGGGTTGTCCCTGGGTATCGGCACCATGGTCAGCCACGATATCTTAAGCGACCTGCTCCGCATCCGGGACGGCGCCTCGCTGCTCCGCTTGAACCGTTTCGTGGTTATCGGCGTGCTGATCCTGGCGGCGGTGATAGCGCTCCTGAACGAAGGTTCCCAGATCCTGTTCTGGAACTACATGTCCATGGCGCTTCGTGGCGGCGGCGTCTTCCTGCCTTTGTCGGTGGCGGTGTTCTTCCCGGGCAACCTGCATAAGGGCTGGGTCATCGCTTCCATTGTGTTCAGCACCTGCGCCGCCATCGTGGCTACGGTCATCCCGTCGCCAATCAAGCCGCTTTTTGTGGGCCTGGCGGTGAGCCTCATCATGCTGGTGCCGGGCTATTTTGTACATAAAAAAGCGTAACCGGCGCGCCGCTGGCGTCAGCCAAAAATAACTGCAGGTAAAGCCTGTCAGGCAAAAAAATAATTCCCTGCCGGAACCTTGTCCGGGAGGGAATTTTTTATGGCTGTTACTTGGCGAACGTTACTTTTTCCAAAAGTTCGGCGGGTTGGCTTAAGAGAATCCTGGCGCCGCTCTGCAGCAGTTCTTGCTTGGTGCGGAAACCCCACAGCACGCCCACGGGTAAAAAGCCGGCCCGGGTAGCGGTTTCCATGTCGACGCTGGTATCGCCCAGGTAGGCCACCTGCTCCGGCTGCACGCCTAAACGGGCGGCCAGTTTCAGCACCTCGGTAGGGTCGGGTTTGCGTTTAAAATCCGTACCGGGACGGTCAGCGACAAAATCCGGGAAGGTATCCTTGCTGAAAAAATGATCCAGGATCAGGGTCGCCGCGCTGACATGTTTATTGGTGCAGACACCCAGCTTCAGCCCTTGTTTTTTTAAATGCGCCACCATCTCCGTGATGCCGGGATAGAGGCGGGTCTTGTTGATGTTGCCCAGGTCGTAGATGCTTTGGTAGAGTTTCAGGCAGGCGTCCACTTCTTCCTTGCTGCGTTTGTCCGCCGGCAGGATGCGCTCGATGAGTTTGCGGCTGCCGTTGCCAACGAAGTATTTGTATTTTTCTACGGGATGGGTGGGATAACCCAGCTGCGCCAGCATGGCGTTAGCGCTGTCGGCCAGGTCGTCCAGGGAGTTGACCAGGGTGCCGTCCAGATCAAAGATTACTGCTTGATAGTTCATGGGGATATTTTCCTTTCTTGATGTGTGATTGACAAATGTTATACAATGATTATAACATAAATACGGAGGTTTGTACTGATGGCAGAAACAAGTAAGGAAAAAGGTACGGGTTTAGCCTGGCTGCGCATCCTGGTGGATGTGGCCATGCTGGCGCTGTTTGTGGCGCTGATGCATCCGCGCTTTACCAATATGGGTAACCACGCCCGGATGGCGTACGTGCTGTGCGGGGTGGTGGTGTGTCATCTGTTGCTGAACTGGCGCTTTTTTGCCGCCTGGGGTCACGGACCCTGGAGCCGGCGCCGGGTACTGCTGACGGCGGTGAACGTGCTGCTGGCGGCAGGACTGGCAGTGTCCATGGTGAGCGTGAAGCTGATTCCCAAACATACCGGCTTTGCCAATACCCTGGGACTGCCTCAGGGCTATATGCGCCTGCATGTGATCGCGGGCTGGCTGACCATGTTCCTGGTAGCGGTGCATCTGGGGCTCCATGGCAGTAGGGTGGCCAGGCTGGCGCCTCAGGGCGGACTGGTCCAGAAATTGGTAGGACTGGTGTGGAAATTAGCAGCTTTGGCCGGGGTCGCGGCGGCGCTGCAAATAGATTTGTGGCAGCGGGCGACCGGGGTGTTCCCGCTTTTAAAGGCGCCGGTTCCGGAGCCAAGATTATATTATGTGTCGGTGGTATTGGTGTTGATCCTGGTGGGTACGGTGACCCACTATCTGGTAAAGAAACTATAAAAGTGGTACACAGAGGAGGAGTAAAGATGAAGAAAACAGTCTGGAAGATGGCGATGGTCCTGTGCGTTCTGGTAACCATGCTGGGAGCGACGGCTTCCGCGCAAAAGTTGACCCTGGCTCAGCGGCAGGCGGAGGTGCACCATAAGGTGGCCGTAACCCTGGACAAGCTGTATGCGTCTCAGCCCAAGGCCCGGACGGCGGTAGAGAGCGCCGCCGGTTATGCGGTCTTTGTGAATTCCGGGTATAAGCTGGGCATCGTGGGTACTTCTCACGGCCGCGGCCTGGCGGTGAATAACGCCACCAGGAAAGAAGTGTACATGCGGACCCAGGAATATCAGGCCGGTCTGGGACTGGGCGCCAAGGAATACTCCCTGGTCTTTGTTTTTGGCAACCAGGATGCCTGGGACAGCTTTGTGAAGAAGGGCTGGTCCTTTGGCGGACAGGGGACCATGGCGGCTACGGACGGCGTGGCCGGCGGCACCATGGAAGGTTCTTTCCAGGTAGCGCCCGGCATCTGGGTATACCAGATGACCACCAAGGGCCTGGCGATGGAAATTGGTCTGAAGGGAACGAACTACTACCGGGATAAGAGTTTTTATCCCAACGAGAAGCAAGCCGCCAAGAAATAAACGGCCGCAGTAAGCGGCAGCAGTAAGCCAGTGCAGTAAGTGCGGAGGCGGCACGGCTAAACTTTACAACCATAAAAAAGCAGGAGCAGCTACCCAGGTAGTTGCTCCTGTTCTGTTAGGTACACAAAATGCTTCCTCGCCGGCTGCACGCCGCTTGTTCACGGTCGCCGCCGGCGCAACTGTTAGCGTTTCGTCTTCATCTTGATCAGCGTGTCCGGGGTGCCGATCTGGTCGTGCAGGAACGCGAAAACCGTCGCCAGGTTGCGGGGGTTCTCAAAAGCCGGGCCGCCGTGGCTGCCGCCGCGGATCACGTAATATGCTACATTTTTGGGACCGATGGCGTTAGCCAGGGCATCGGCCAGGGCCTTGCTTTCCTGGACGGGCACTATATCGTCCTGATCCCCGTTCATGATAAAGAAAGGCGGGGCGTCATTGGTAAGATAAGTCAGGGGATTAACCGCCTTGACCTTGGGCGACTGGGGATCGTATTTGCCGCCGATGTATTGGCTGGCGTAGGCCTCGCTTTCCGCAGGGGAGAAGCGGGACTTGATCCCGTTCTGACGCAGGATCTCCGGATAATTGCTCAGGCTGACGGCCGGGAAAAAGGCTACTACTGCCGCCACGCTGCTGTTTTCCTTGGGGCTGCCCAGGGATTTATCTTCTAAATTTTTTACCCGGGCGGTGGTGCCTAAAAGCGCGGCTAAGTTGCCGCCGGCGCTGTCGCCCCAGGCTACGATCTTGTCATCTTCCAGCTTATATTTTTTGGCATGGGCTTTTAAGAAGCGGACGGCGGCTTTGCAATCCTGCAAAGGAGCAGGGAAGCTGGCCTCGCTGCTTAAACGGTAGTTGATGCTGGCCACGGCGAAACCGTATTTTAAAGCCTCCATCTCCGGGTTCACCTCGCCGGTGGCTTTATCACCCGTGGCCCAGGCGCCGCCGTGAATAGCCAGGACTACCGGATAAGGTTTTTTGGCATGGGCGGGCAGGTACAGGTCCATTTTCTGGGCGTCGCTGCCTTGGGCATAAATCACGTCGCCGTAGCGCTGCTGGACGTTCTCATAGTATAAATTAGCAAAACCGTTCCGGGCAGGCGTCTGGGCGGCGCTGACCGGTGCGTCCAGGACGCTGGCCACGCGCGGCGCTTCTGCGGCGCAGGCCGTGGCAAAAATACTGGCGGCCACCAGAAAAGCGGCCAGGGTACGCTTTCTTATCTGCATTGTTTTTTCCTCCCCAATTTCCCCAATTTGTTTCCTATTATAACATATCCGCTTCTAAACAGAGCAGCGTTTTTTTAGTATTGAGGCAATTTTTCCAGGATGCCTTTGGTAAGATAAGGCAGGTTGGCCTTGATCTTTTCCGGGTCCCAGTCCCACCACTTCAGCACCAGCAGCTTTTTGCGGGTGCTTTCGTCAAAACGGTACTTTAAGATGCGGGCCGGGACGCCGCCCACGATGGCGTAAGGAGGCACGTCCTTAGTCACCACGGCCCGGGCGCCGACGATGGCTCCGTCCCCGATGGTCACGCCCTGCATGATGGTGGCGTGGTAACCGATCCATACATCGTTGCCGATGACGATATCGCCCTTGTTATCCCAGGCCTCCTGAATCCTGCCGGGCACCAGGTTCCATTCCTTAAAGAAGATGGGAAAAGGAAAGTTAGCCAGGGAGTCCGGATTATGGTTGCCGCTGGTAAAGATAAACTTGGCGCCGCAGGCGATGCTGCAGTATTTGCCCATGATGAGGAATTCCCCGTTGATGGGGTAATGATAGAGAATATTATTTTTTTGGAAATCCCGGGGGTCTTTCTCAAAATCATTGTAAAAGGTAAAATCGTCGATGACGATGTTCGGCCCCCAGACCACGTTCTTCAGATACACGGTGTGATGGTCCAGCTTGCGTGGATAAATCAGTTTGGGATCCATGGCGCGCTCCTTTACTAAACTGAGAAAAACTTACATGGACAGCTCCTTGTCTTTATTATAGCATATCCCTCCGACTTGTGATATAATAATATATCTATAAGTATGCGTAGACGGGCGGGAGCTTGTAGCTGCCTGCCGGAGCGTGATTAAGGAGTTTATCATGATTTTTACAGATAAGGCCAGGATTTATGTGGAGGCCGGTAAGGGCGGCGACGGCATGAGCAGCTTCCGCCGGGAAAAGTTTGTGGAGATGGGCGGTCCTAACGGCGGCAACGGCGGTAAGGGCGGCAGCGTCATTTTAAAAGCCACGGCGGATTTGAACACGCTGGTGGATTTTCGCTATAAGCGTAAGTTTATCGCCAAGAACGGCAACGGCGGCGGCACCCAGAACTGCACCGGCGCCCGGGGGACGGACGTCATCGTCAAGGTACCGGTAGGCACCCTGGTGAAAGACGACCAGACCGGCGCCAGGATCGCGGACCTGACCGAGGACGGCCAGGAATATATCGCCGCGAAAGGCGGCCGCGGCGGCAAGGGTAACGCCTGCTACGTGAACAGCATCAAGCGCGCCCCCACCTTTGCGGAAAAAGGCGAGCCGGGTACCCATACCTGGTTAAAGCTGGAATTAAAACTTTTGGCGGACGTGGGCCTGGTAGGTTATCCCAGCGTAGGCAAGAGCAGCATCATCTCCCGGGTCAGCGCGGCCCGTCCCGAGATTGCGGCGTACCATTTTACCACTTTGACCCCGGTGCTGGGCGTGGTACGGCTGGACAGCGAACGCAGCTTTGTGCTGGCGGATATCCCCGGCCTGATTGAAGGCGCCAGCAAGGGCGTAGGCCTGGGCCACGATTTTCTGCGGCATGTGGAACGGACCAAGGTCCTGCTCCATGTGGTGGATGTCAGCGGCATGGAAGGCCGGGACCCCATCGACGATTTTAACAAGATTAACAAGGAACTGGCAGCGTACAGCGCCAAGCTGGCCAAACGTACCCAGCTGGTAGTGGCCAACAAGATGGACATGCCGGACAGCCCCGCTAACTTTGAGAAGCTGAAGGCGTACGTGGAAGGCCAGGGTTACCAGATCATGGCGGTGAGCGCCGTGACCGGGGCCGGGCTGAAAGAACTGATGAACAAGGCCTTTAACCTGGTGCAGGCCTACGTGCCGGAACCGGAGGCAGCGGACATTCCTACCCTGGGCGCCGGCGAGGAGCTGGACCAGGATAAGTTTGAAGTGATCAAAGGCAATGATACGGATTTTGAGGTCAAAGGCAAGGCCATCGAACGCCTGGTGGCCATGACCAATTTTGATAACGACGAAGCTTTGTACCGCTTCCAGCTGATCTGGAAACGGCTGCATATCGAGGAAGCTTTAAAGGCGGCCGGCATTAAGGAAGGCCAGACGGTCCGCATCCTGGACATGGTCTTTAACTATAAGGAAGGCAGTGCCGTGTAAGCACCGCCGGCGGCGTAGGCACGGGTAGTGCCGTAGAGAAGGGGGAGAGCCCTATGACGAAGGCTCGCACAGCGTTAAAAAAGGTACAGCGGATCGTGGTGAAGGTGGGTACCAGTACTATCACCTATCCCAACTGCAGTCGTAATTTTGCCCGCATCGATAAACTGGCCCGGGAATTAGCCGACCTGCATAACCAGGGCAAGGAAATTATCCTGGTGACCAGCGGCGCCGTGGCGGTAGGCGTGGAGCGCCTGGGACTGAAGAGCAAGCCCAAGACTATTCCCGGCAAGCAGGCGGCTGCCGCGGTGGGTCAGGGCATCCTCATGAACACTTACGAAAAGTTTTTCAGCGAGTACGGTCAGATCGTGGCGCAGGTGCTGCTGACCCGGACCGAGGTCCTGGACCGGCATCATTACACCAACAGCCGCAACACTTTCATGACCCTGCTCAAGCAGAAGGTGATTCCCATCGTCAACGAGAACGACGTGGTCGCCCTGGACGATTTAAAGATTGGCGATAACGACAACATGTCGGCCCTGGTAGCCGGCATCGCCGACGCCGATTTGATCATCCTCCTGTCCGATGTGGACGGTTTGTATACGGCGAACCCGTCTACCCATCCGGAGGCTAAGTTAGTACCGGAGGTACCGGCCATCACGCCGGAGATTGAGGCCAGCGCCGGGGAAGCCGGCAGCGGTTTTGCCACCGGCGGCATGGCGACCAAGATTCAGGCGGCCAAGGCGGCTACCAGCAGCGGTATCAGCCTGGTCATCGCCTCGGGGACGGAAGAGAACGCCATCACCCGCATCTTGAGCGGCGAGGCAGTGGGCACCCTGTTCATTTCCCGGGAAAACCGGCTGCAGTTCCGGAAACGCTGGCTGGCTTTTGGCGCCCGGGTGGCAGGTAAGCTCATCGTGGACGCAGGCTGCGCCAAGGCGCTGCAGAAAAAAGGCGCCTGCAGTATTTTACCCGCGGGTATCGCCGGGGTGGAAGGCACTTTTGAAGCCGGCCACACCGTCAGCGTGGTAGACGGCGCCGGGCACGAACTGGCCCGGGGACTGACCCACTACGGCAGCGCGGAGCTGGCCAAGATTAAGGGCCACAAGAGTACGGAAATTTTAGAGTTGTTAGGACATAAGAGTTACGACGAAGTGATTCATCGCGACGATTTGATTATCCTGTGAGGTGAGCATGATGTCTATCAGAGAACAAGCGCAGGCGGCGGTTAAGGCCGAGCGGCAGCTGGCCGTGACTTCGACCAAAGTAAAGGATGAGGCGCTCCTGGCTATGGCGGCGGCGCTCCTGGCTCAGGAAAAAGAAATTTTAACCGCCAATGCGGCGGATATGACCCAGGGTAAGGCGAAGGGCATGCGGCAGGCTATGCTGGACCGGCTGCTCTTAAACCACAAGCGCCTGGAAGAGATGGCTACCGGCCTCCGGCAGGTAGCAGGACTGGCGGACCCGGTAGGGAACGTGGTGGACGGCAGGACCCTGCCTAACGGTCTTACCATCGTGAAAGAAAGAGTGCCTCTGGGAGTTATCGGCATCATCTACGAGGCGCGCCCCAATGTGACGGCGGATGCTATCGGTTTGTGCCTGAAGAGCGGCAACGCCGTAATCTTGAAAGGCGGCAGCGAAGCTATTGCCAGCAACACGGCTATCGCTCAGGTTTTGACGAAGGCAGCGGAAGCGGCCGGCATCCCGGCGGGCAGCATTCAGTTTATCACCAGCACGGAACATAGTGCGGTGACGGAGCTGATCACCTTGAACGGCCTGGTGGATTGTGTGATCCCCCGGGGCGGCGCCGGTTTGATCCACGCCGTGGTACGGGGCGCCAGTGTGCCGGTCATTGAAACCGGTCTGGGCCTGTGCCATACGTATGTGGATGCGGGGGCGGATTATGAGATGGCGGCGAAGATTGCCATCAATGCCAAGACCCAGCGTCCGGCGGTGTGCAACGCCATGGAAACTTTGCTGGTGCACCAGGACGCGGCGGCAGACTTTTTGCCGGCGCTGATTAAGGAGCTGCAGGCGAAAGGCGTGGAAGTACGCGGCGACGCGGTCACGCAGAAACTGGGCAAGGGCGTGGTAGCAGCCACGGACCAGGATTGGGCTACGGAGTATGACGACCTCATCCTTTCCATTAAAGTGGTGAAGGATCTGGACGAGGCGCTGGAACATATTGCCAGGTACAGCACCAAGCACAGCGAATGTATCGTCACCAGGAATTATGAGCATGCCCGCAAGTTCCAGCAGTGTGTGGACGCGGCCTGCGTTTATGTGAACGCCAGCACCCGTTTCACGGACGGGTTCCAGTTCGGCATGGGCGCCGAGATCGGCATCAGCACCCAGAAGCTGCACGCCCGGGGACCGATGGCCCTGCCGGAACTGACCACCTTCAAGTATCTGATCAGCGGCGACGGCCAGGTCAGGGCATAAAAATTTGCAGGACGCTCAGGCAGCCCTGGGCGTCCTTAGCCACGAATAGCAATCAAGATTAAAGGAGCAGGACAAAGTAAATGGCCTACATAGAATTAACAGGACAAAAGAATACCCGCGATTTAGGCGGCATCGTAACCCTGGACGGTAAACACATCAAGCGGCGCCGTCTGATCAGGAGCGGCCGCATCACCGAACTGACCGCTGCTGATATCTCCATCTTGCTGGCCCGCTACCAGCTCAGGACGGTGGTGGATTTTCGCGCTCCCAAGGAGATCAGCGAATATCCGGATCCCCGCTGGGGCATCGTGGAACACTACGACCTGCCGGTGCTGAGCGACGCGGCTCTGGGTTTTACCAAGAACGATAACACGGGCAACACGGTGCTGGATGCTTTGACCGGCATGGCGGCGGCGCCCGGGTTCAGCGCCCTGGAGTACATGAAAGAGAATTACCGCAAGCTGATTAACGAAGGCCAGGCCCGGGGAGCTTACCGGCACTTTTTTGAACTGCTGCTGGCCCAAAAAGACGGCAGCCTGCTCTATCACTGCAACGGCGGCAAGGACCGCACCGGTCTCGCCACGGTCTTTTTACTGACGGCGCTGGGCGTGTCCTGGCAGGTCATTTACGAAGACTTCTTGCAGACCAATGTCTACCTGCGTCCGGTTTTGGAACAGTCCCTGGCCAAGCTGCCGGAGAAATACCAGAACGAGAGGGCCCGGGAGATGGTAAAGGCGCTGTTCCTGGTGGACGACGTTTACCTGCAGACGGCCCGGGAAGAGATGTGCAAGGCCGCCGGTACGCCGCTCTACTACGTGCAGAACGTGCTGGGCGTGGATGAAACGAAAATGGAACTGCTGCAAAAGTTGTACCTGGAATAAGCTGCCGGCGCTGTCACAACAAGGCGCGGCGGGAACGGTACAGCGTGGTAAAAAAGACCTGCCAGGGAGGCAGGCTTTTTCATCAGTGCCACAAATTCGACATAAATACCTGTTACACTGGGTGCAACAAGTAGAAAAGGCAAGGGGGGAAAGGTGAGTACCATGCCAAAGTTCATCAAGAATAATTTGTACGTCCTCATCGCGCTGCTGGTAGTGCTTGCGGCAGCCTTTGGCGGTTACAAATATTATCAGAGTAAAAAAACGGTGAAAACGCCGACCAAGACGGCAGCGGTGGAATACGGCACCCTGAAGGATGAGATCAGCGCTACCGGCAGTTTGAGCGCCCTGGATAACGTGGATATCAGCTCCAAGATCACGGGACGTATCGTCAAGGTCAACGTCAAGGAAAATGACCATGTGTCGGCGGGACAACTGCTGCTCAGCCTGGATGATACATCGCTGATGGCGACGCAGGTGCAGAAAAAAGCTACCCTGGACGATACCCAGCTGACCCTGAATCGTGATGCCCAGCTGTTAAGCATGGGCGCCATCAGCCAGCAGACTTATGATACGGCCAAGATGAATTACGATGTGGCGAAAGCTGCCTACGATCAGGCTGTTTCCAACACCAACGATACCAATATTTATTCCCCCATCGACGGTTATGTCATCGGCAAACCGACCCCGGTTGGTCAGACGATCAGCTCCGGTATCAGCACGCCCCAGGTTATCATGAGCATTGCCAACCTGGATAAGATGCAGGTGGAGGACCTGGTGGATGAAAGCGACGTAGGCCGTGTGAAGGTAGGCCAGAACGTAGAGTTCACCGTGGATTCCTACAGCAACGAAACTTTTAAAGGTACGGTGCGCCTGATCAGTAAGAGCGCCACTACCAGCAACAACGTTATTTACTACAAGGTGTATGTGGACGTGGCCAACAGCCAGGGTAAGTTGTTCCCCACCATGACGGCCCGGACCAATATCGTGGTCAATCAGGTGGAGAACGCCCTCATGGTACCCAACAACTGTATTTTCCATGACGGCAAGCGCACCTATGTGAAGAAATACGACGACGCCACCCAGCAATCCACTCAGGTGGATGTGACGGTGGGCCTGGCCGGCAACGACAAGACCCAGATCACTAGTTCCGAGCTGCGGCAGGGCGACAAGGTGGAAGTAAGGGTAGTCAAGGCTACGCAGACCAATAACCAGCGCGGCGGCCCGCCCATGTAAGCAGGGCCGGGATAAAAAGTAAGCACGCAGTCTCAGTAAGTCACGCAGTCTCAGTAAGTTAGGTAAGGTTTAACAAGTACGTACCCCGCCCGGAGGGCAAGGGCAGTAAGCGCGTCAGGAAAGGATAGACTATGGCCGAAGTAATCAGGTTGGAAGACATCATGAAAACTTATGTTATGGGCGATACCATCCTGCATGCGCTGAACCATGTGCATCTGGAAGTGACGAACGGGGAATTTATGGCCATCATGGGACCTTCCGGCAGCGGTAAGAGCACCATGATGAACATCCTGGGCTGTCTGGACCGTCCTACTTCGGGCAAGTATTATCTGGACGGCAAGGAGATTGCCGGTTATGATGACGACGAACTGGCCCAGACCCGGAATGCCAAGATCGGCTTTGTCTTCCAGAACTTTAACCTGCTGCCCAAGCTGACGGCTCAGGCCAACGTGGCTTTGCCGCTGGTGTATGCCGGCGTGCCGGAAGATGAACGCATGGAAAGGGCCAAGCAGGCCCTGGTAGCGGTAGGACTGGGCGAACGCCTGGACCATAAGCCTAACGAGATGAGCGGCGGCCAGCGTCAGCGGGTAGCGATTGCCCGGGCGCTGATCAATAACCCTGCCATCATCATGGCCGATGAACCTACCGGCAACCTGGACACCAAGTCCAGTTACGAGATCATGGATATTTTTAAGGCGATGAATAATGAAGGCAAGACCGTGGTCATGGTTACCCATGAGCCCGATATCGGCGAGCAGACCAAACGCATCCTGGTAATGCGGGACGGTCAGCTGGTCAGTGATGAAAGAAGGTAGAAGCTGTGTTTAACGAATCTATCAAGATGGCGTTAGAAGGCATGGTTGCCAACAAGCTGCGTACCTTTTTGACCCTGCTGGGCATCATCATCGGCGTGGGCGCCGTCATTGCCATGGTCAGCCTGGGTTTTGGCGTGAAGGAACAAGTCAAGAATAATATTTCCCGGCTGGGCAGTAACCTTTTAATCGTGCAGAGCGGCGGTCGTACGGCCACCGGCGCCCGCATCCAGGCCGGCAGCGGCGCCCGTCTTACCTATGACGACGCCAAGGCGATTGAAAAATCCGTGGACGATGCCTTGTACGTAGCGCCCATGGTTTCCAAGGGCTACCAGGTGGTAGTGGGCAACCAGAACTGGACTACCAACGTCCAGGGCGCGCCCCCCAATATCCTGGATATCCGGGATTACACCGTGGAGGAAGGCCGTAACTTTAATAACCGGGATATGACCAGCCGCACCCGCGTCTGCGTCATCGGCAAGACCATCGTGGACAACCTGTTCCCCGAAGGCGACCCGGTAGGCAAGACCATGCGTATCGGCAAGGCGCCTTTCACCGTGATCGGCGTCCTGGGGGCCAAGGGCCAGTCGGCCATGGGCCAGGACCAGGATGACGTGGTCTTTGTACCTTTGACCACGGCCATGAACCGGTTGATGGGCATTACCTATGTGAACAATATTACCATTCAGGCAAAGAACGAGAACGTGGTGGATTCCGTGCAGGGCGAGGTGGAACAGATCCTGCGGGAACGGCACCGGATCAAGGCCGGCGGCGATGACGATTTTACCGTCCGTAACCTGGCGGCGCTGATGGACACCATGATGGAAACGGCTAATACCATTACCATGCTGCTGGGCTGCATCGCGGCCATCAGTCTGTTAGTCGGCGGTATCGGCATCATGAACATCATGCTGGTCAGCGTCACGGAGCGGACCAGGGAAATCGGTATCCGCAAGGCGTTAGGCGCCACGTACCACAACATCCTGCTGCAGTTTTTGATTGAGGCTATGGTGATCGGCGTGGTGGGCGGCGTACTGGGCGTACTTTTAGGCGTGGCCAGCTCCTACGGCATCAGCAAGTTTGCCGGCTGGAACACGGTCATCAGCGTGCCTACCATTATTATCGCCGTGGTCTTCTCGGTGGGTATCGGCCTGTTCTTCGGCATCTACCCGGCCCGGAAAGCGGCGCTCTTAGACCCGATTGATGCACTGCGCTATGAATAAGGAACCGTCTTTCTTAACTAAATGCAAATATTTTGGACAGGCCTTCTTGGAATATCTGAGGAGGCCTAAAACTGTTTTTGACCTGAAGGACCGGGCCTTGTGGCTGCTCTTGTATCTGGCGGTGTGCGGCCTGTTGTATTTTTTGTACGGGCTAGTTGTGCAAACGCCGGCAAACTGATATAATATTATGTAATATTTTTAGGTAAAGAATTGCAAACTTTAAGGCGGAGGCAGAGATGACCAGACAGCTGGCCCTCATGGGCGGTACGTTCGATCCTATCCATATGGGACATCTGAAGGTGGCGCAGAGCATCTATGAGGCACTGCATTTTGAAAAGATCGTCTTTTTGCCGGCCTATATCCCGCCTCATAAACTGGGACAGAATTCCTCCCCGGCGGCGGACCGGCTGGCCATGGTCAAGCTGGCGCTGCAGGACTATCCGGCTTTTACCCTGGATGACATGGAGATTAAGAAAGGCGGCCTCTCCTATACTTACGAAACGGTGGAGGCTATCCGCGCCAAACATCCGGACTACGAGATTTATTTTCTCATCGGCGCCGATTCCCTGGTGCAGCTGGCCAGCTGGTACCATATCCGGGAGCTGTTAGACGAGGTCAAGTTCGTGGTGGCCAGAAGGCCCGGGTACAAACCGGACCAGAGCCAGCTGGAGTATCATTTCGGACCCGGCGTCATGGAACGCCTGGTGTTCGTGGACACGGTGCGGCTGCATATTTCTTCTACCGATATCCGCGCCCGGGTGCGGGCGGGTAAGCCCATTAAAGGCCTGGTACCCGCCGCCGTGGAAAAATATATTTATGAGCACCATCTGTATCAGGCTTAATGCCGGCCGCTCTGGCGGAGAAAGGACCACTTATGCTCACCTTTGAGGAAATGAAAACAACTTTAGAACAAGCGTTGCCGCATAAACGGTTCCAGCATTCGCTGTATGTGTACGAGACGGCCCTGAAGATGGGTAAACATTTTCACGGCAACCTGGAAAAGATCGGCATCGCCGCCCTTTTGCACGACTGCGGCCGCGAGATCCCGACCCGGGACAGTTTGATGTACGCCATCACGCATAATATCCCCATGGATTTTGTGGAAGAACATCAGCCGATTTTGTTGCACGCCAAGCTGGGCCGCTATTTTGCCCGGGACAAGTACGGCGTTGCCGACCCGGAAATCCTGGACGCCATCGCCCAGCATACCACGGGGGCGCCCCATATGAGCCAGACCTCCATGATCGTGTATCTGGCGGACCTGTTGGAACCCACCCGGGATTTTAAGGGTATCAAGGAACTGCGGGAAGTGGCCGGACAGGATCTGGAACTGGCCATGCTGAAAGCCATGGAACATACCATGCAGTACCTGCTGACCTATGATCTGCTGGTACATCCGGACTGTCTGGAAGGTTACAACCAGCTGGCCGCCAAGTTTAAGAAACTGAAAGAAGCAAAGTTGGGAAAGCAGGCATAATGAAGATGGAAGATAATCAGCAGGAACCGCGCCAGGTAAAACGGCACTTGCGGTGGGGCAGGGTCATCCTGCTGCTGCTGGTGTTAGCGGTGGTCCTGACCAGCGTGTTCTGGGCCACGGTGTGGGCTTATGAAAATATTTATAAGGCGCCGAAGGTGAAACCGGTGGGCGCCGACGATAAGATTACCAGCGATGCCCGTCTGAACAGCCGCATCAATGTGCTGCTCCTGGGTATCGATGACGGCGATAGCGATGCGGCTCCGGACGAACCTAAACGGACAGACGCCATCCTGGTAGCCAGCTTTGACCCGGTGCATAACGAGGTTTCGCTCTTGTCCATCCCTCGTGACACCAAGGTGATACTGCCGGGACACAGCAGCTTTGACAAGGTGAACGCAGCCTATGCCTACGGTGGGGTGATGATGGCCAAGCAGACCATGGCCAACCTGCTCCGCATCCCGGTACATTACTATGTGCTCCTGAACTGGCAGGGTTTCATCAAGGTGGTGGACCTGTTAGGCGGCGTAGATTTATATGTAGAAAAGAACATGAAGTACGACGATCCCTATGCCAACCTGCATATTGATATCAAGCAGGGCTATCAGCATCTGGACGGGCAGCGCAGCGGTGAATATGTGCGTTTCCGCCACGACGAGCTGGGAGATATCGGCCGGGTACAGCGGCAGCAAAGATTCCTGAAGGCGGTGATCCTGCAGCTGTTCTCCCTGGAAAATATTCCCAAGATTCCCCAGTTATTAGCTACCTTGAACCAGTACGTGGAAACGGATATGACGACCTACACCATGCTGCAGGCCGCCAAGAGCTTTAAGATCCTGGACGATAACCGCATCAGTTCCGGGATGCTGTTAGGCGATTTCCAGGATATCGGCGGTATCAGTTACTGGCGTACTAACCGGACCCTGATTGAGAAGTCCCTGCACGAGGTGGGGATTCCTTTCATGGACAGCAAGGAAGACGCCATCACCAACGATCCCACGGTGGGCCGGGAAAATTATATCTATGTGCCGCCGGTGACCAAGGCGCCCAGTAAGAGCAACGATACGGTGATCAAGTATACGCCGAAGAACCCGCAGCCGGCTAAGAAGACGCAGCCGCCGGCCAAGAGCAGCACTAACCCGCACAGCAAGCAGTAACGGGTGAGCGCAGGCTGCCCAGGCAGGTAAGTAGTATCAGGCAGTAACGGCGCACAAGAGCTTAGCGCCGCAACCATACAGTAGTTAAGCAGTAAAAGGAGGGGGTAACCCAATGACAGACAAGGCTAAAGTATTAGCACAGAAAATTGCCACTATCGCCGACAACAAGAAAGGTAATAAGATCGTCATCCTGAACATGCAGGGACTGTCTTTCCTGACGGATTATTTCGTCATCGTCAGCGCCAGCAACAAGATCCTGGTCAAGGCCATCACCGATTACGTGGAAGATGAGCTGGCCAAGGAGGAAATCTTCGCCGTCCACAAGGAAGGCTACAGCGAAGGCAACTGGGTGCTCCTGGATTTTGGCGACGTAGTGTTACATGTGTTCCTGGAAGAGGAGCGCGAGTTTTATAATTTGGAGCAGCTGTGGGCTGACGCGCCGGCAGAGGCTTTTGAGGTTAAGGAAGATGTTAAAAAAGTATAACCAGACTTTCGTGAAACGTCTGGGTGATAAAAAGCTGGGCCGCCAAGCCCGGGAAACGGCAGCGCCTCACGCGCCTAAACAGCCGGCAGCGGACCTGCAGGCAGCCACGGCGCCTCAGGCAGCGCCCGTGACCACGGAGGAGAACGCTATAAAGCCGGTGCCCTATAAGGCCGGCGACGTGGTGACTTTAAAAGTGGTCCGGGAAAGCGATTTCGGCGTCTTTTTGGACGCAGGAACCGGCAATACCAGCGATGATATCCTGCTGCACAAGCTGCAGCAGACGGAGCCGGTTAAGATTGGCGACATGGTGGAGGTCTATATTTATTTAGATCCGCACCACCGTTTGACCGCCAGCATGAAACTGCCCAAGATGAAGGAAGGCCAGTTAGGCTATGCCCGGGTCCTGGATGTGACTAAGGACGGCGGCTTCGTGGATATCGGAGCGGAGCGCGGCGTCTTTTTACCCTACAGCGAGATGCGGGGCCATGTGTCCCCGGACCAGAAGGTGTGGGTCAAGCTGTACCGGGATAAGAGCGGCCGTCCGGCCGTGACCATGCGGGTGGACAAGGACATCGTCCAGGCTTCCCGTAGGGCCGAGGATGTGAAGGTGGGCGATATGGTTACCGGCACCATCTATAATATCCTGGATGACGGCTTTTTCCTGTTCACCACGGAGAGATATATCGCCTTTCTGCATCGCAGCGAGGTGCCGGCTAAGCGCCGCCTGGATTTTGGCGAGCAGCTGACCTGCCGGGTAGCCCATATCCGGGAGGACGGACGTTTGAACCTGTCCCTGCGTCCCCAGAAGGAAAACGCCTTAGTCACGGATGCAGCGGCTTTGTACGACCTGATGCAGAAACGAGGCGGACGGATGCCCTACTGCGACGATACGCCCAAGGAGATCATCAAGGAAAAGTTCGGCCTCTCCAAGGCTGCCTTTAAACGGGCCCTGGGTCACCTGATGAAGGAAGATAAGATTTATCAGGAAGACGGCTGGACCATCTTAAAATAAAAACGCCCTGCCGCAAAGGCCGAGCGAAAAGGACAAGCCCTGCCGGCAGGGCAGGTCCCAAAAGACTAAGCCTGACAACGGGCAGGGCCCAAGATAAATACGGCACGCAGACTGTACTCATACAGTGAGGCGTGCCGTTTTTTAATGCGTGTTTTTATTTGGCGGGGACAATCTCCAGCCAGTAACCGTCCGGATCGGTAATGAAGTAAATGCCCATGGCCGGATTCTCGTAGCAGATGCAGCCCATCTGCTTGTGCTTGGCGTAGGCGCCGGCAAAATCTTTCGTGGCAAACGCCAGATGGAATTCGTTTTCGCCCAGGTCATAAGGTTTCTTGCGGTCCTTGAGCCAGGTCAGCTCCAGCTGGTGGGGCGTCTGCTTGTCTCCCAGGTACGCCAGGGTAAAATCCGGGGTCTTCTTTTCCCGGACTACTTCCAGGCCCAGGGCCTCCTGGTAAAACTTAATGCTTTTCTCCAGGTCCAGCACGTTAAAATTATTATGCGCAAAGGTAAAAGCCATGTTGTTTCCTCCTTCCAACTACTGTTGCAAACTACGGCCGTACATTTTTGGCGCAGCTCAGATTTAAGCTGTAACTTTATTATACCATACGGAGGGAAGTGGTGGCGGAACCGGGGGAAAGTGCTATAATGAGGGAAGATGAGGGGGAAAGACAAATGCAGCTAAAAGTACGTGCGTATACAGAAAAAGATATACCGGCCCTGGTGGCCATCTGGAATGAGGTCGTGGAGGACGGCATCGCGTTTCCTCAGGAGGAAGACCTGACGGAGGCTGCGGGACGGGAATTTTTTGCCGCCCAGGCTTATACGGCGGTAGCCGAGACGGAAACGGGCAAAGTTGTGGGCTTATACATCCTGCATCCTAATAATGTGGGGCGCTGCGGCCATATCGCCAACGCCAGTTATGCGGTGAGCGGCGCCAGCCGGGGCCTGCATGTGGGCGAGCAGCTGGTACAGGACTGCCTGCGCCAGGGACGCAGCCACGGTTTCCGGGTGCTGCAGTTTAACGCGGTGGTAGCTACCAATGTCCACGCCCGGCATTTATACGAGCGGCTGGGCTTTAAGCAGCTGGGCACGATTCCCGGCGGGTTCAGGATGCCGGACGGCCATTACGAAGATATCTGTCCCTATTACCATCTGCTGTAAGCCGGAGAGCAGACAGTTGGGCGTAAAAGGGAAGACGCAGCCCTAATTGTCAGGATGCGGCTTCACTTTTGCTTAAGTTGGATTGTTCTTGTGGTTTTAGCGGTTTTAATGGTATAATTATCTAATATAAGACGTGAGAAATATCTAAGAAGTGAATAATAGGGAATCCGGTTCTAAAATGTCATAACGCTAAGGAAAGATAGCGGATGGGAGCACACAACATGTCCAAACTGCTGCGTAGTTTGCATACACTGATCATAGCGTGCCTTTTACTGTGCCTGACCCTGCCGGTGCTGGCAGCAGGCGCAGATACTTTTGCCGTGCCCGAGGTCAAGGTGGGCATGGTGGCTTATCCCGGCTATGCCTACGTGGATGAGCATGGCAACCTGACCGGCGCGGACGTGGAATATGCTTACCGCATCGCCCAGTATGCCAACCTGCGCTTTAAGATCGTGCTCTTAGCCAGTACGGGCGACATGTTCAAGGCGCTGGATGACGGGCAGATCGCCATGGCCTTTAATGCGGCCAAGTCGCCGGAGCGGCAGCAGCAGTATCTTTATGCCAGACATGAGATTGGCACTACGACCATGTCGGTCTATGTGCGTGCAGACGATAATCGCTTTGAGTTTGGCAGCAGCGACCAGCTGGCGGGCAAAACTTTTGGCGTGGAAAAGGATAATTTGTCCGGCGCTCTGTTCCAGGAATGGTGCAGGGATCATAGCTTTACGCCGGTGCTGCGTGAATATACCAGCATCGAGGCTTTGAACACAGCCCTGCAAAAAGGCGAGATTGATGCGGTCGTGGCGGGGGCGGCGTCGCCGGCCAAAGACTTTCGCACGGTACTGCTCTTTGCTCCCCAGCCTTACTATATTATTTTTACCAAGAGCAACCTGCAGCTGAAGAATACCATCGATGATGCCATGGCGCGGCTGCTGTCGGAAAACCCACTGTACGCCGATAAGCTGTTGACCAGATATGTGGGCGGCAGGGGCGCGGAGATGTACGCCCTGACCCAGCAGGAAAAAGCTTATCTGGCGGCGCATCCGGTCTTGAAGATCGCGGTCATTCAAAATGACCAGCCCTACTTCTATGAGACCAAGGACGGTACGCCCCGCGGCGTTGTGCCGGACTTTTATGCCAAGATTTCTTCTTTGACGGGCTTAAAGTTTGAATATATGCAATATAAGACCCATGGCGAGGCTGTGGCGGCTGTGAAAAACAAACAGGCTGATATTTTGGGCTTGTTCAGCGACGGTCAGATTAACGCTTATAACGAAGGCCTGAGCCCCACCCGGGAGTACGGCACGGTGAACATGGTCTTTGTGACCGAGGCCGGCCTTAACCGGGGGCCTATGCACAAGGTAGCTGTGAAGCAGCGTACCCGGGGCACCCTGGCCAGCACCCTGACGGCGGATAAGCAGTTGGAACTGATCACCTATGCCAACGGCTCGGCTTGCTTTAACGCCATGAAGAACCACGAAGTAGACGCCATGATTTGTGGTCTGCCTACGGCCAGCTGGATCGTGAACCAGAACAGCGTGACGGCCTACAGCATCGCGCCGGTATCGGCGCTGACCGTGGATTTGTGCGGCGCCGTTGCTTACGGCAACGAGACCCTGAGTTCCATCCTCAATAAAGCTATTAAAGTTTCCGATGCTTATTTCGACGGCATCGTCGCCAGCAATACGGCCCAGGAAGCCTCCTGGTCTACCTTTATCGCCCGCATCCCGCCGCTCTTTACGGCCCTCTTTGCTATCGTGATGCTGCTCCTGGTCGCCGGCCTGATCCTGGCCCTGGTGTCCTTGAACCGCCGCAGCCGTGAAAAGGCAGCCATCCTGGCCGCCAAAGCGGAGAACGAGCAGGAGAAGATTAAACTGGAAGCCATCGCTAAGAGTGCGGAAGAAAAGAACCAGTTCTTCTCCAACATCAGCCACGACATGCGGACGCCTTTAAACGCCATCATTGGTTTTTCCAGCCTGGCCAGCAAGGAGAACGTCTCCGGCGTGGCCCGGGATTACCTGAACAAGATTCAGTCCTCCGGCGAACTGTTGCTGGAGCTGATTAACGATACCCTGAACCTTTCCAAGCTGAACAGCGGCAAGCTGAAACTGCGCCCGGAACCGGTAGCCTGCGCGGAAATCTTTAACGCCGTGGTCATCCCCATCCGGGAAGCGGCGGAGTCTAAGCGTATTGAGTTTACCGCGAATAAGTCGGAGCTGGCGTTGCCGTATATCCTGGCGGACCGGCTCAATCTGCAGAAAGTCATCTTGAACCTGCTGACCAACGCGGTAAAATATACGCCGGCCGGCGGCCATGTGAGCCTGCAGATGGGTTGTAACCAGGGAACTGACGGGCAGTACACCGGTTTTATCATCGTCAAGGATGACGGCATCGGTATTTCGCCGGACTTCCTGCCCCATATTTATGAGCCTTTTGCCCAGGAACAGAGTACCGGTTACGAAGGTACGGGTACCGGTCTGGGCCTGGCCATCGTCAAACAGCTGGTGGATTTGATGGGCGGCACGATCGCGGTAGACACGGCTAAGGGTAAAGGTACGACCTTTACCATCCGGCTGCCGATTCAGCCGGCAGAGACACCGGCAGTGCCGGCTGCCGCACCACTGCCAGATAGCAGCCTGGTCAAACTGGCCGGGAAAAAGATTTTGTTGTGCGAAGACAATGCCCTGAACCGGGAAATTGCCGGCGCCATCTTAAGGAAGCAGGGGATGCAGGTCACGTACGCGGTGAATGGCCAGAAGGGCGTGGACATCTTTACGGCCAGCGCCGTGGGAGAATATGCGGCCATCCTCATGGATTTGCGGATGCCGGTGCTGGATGGCTTTGGCGCTACCACCGCCATCAGGAACCTGGACCGGGCCGATGCGGCTACGATCCCTATCATCGCCATGACGGCGGATGTGTTCGCGGAGACCGTGGAAAAATGTCTGGCCGCCGGTATGAACGCCCATTTGTCCAAGCCGGTAGATACCCGGAAAGTATACCAGGTCTTGGGCCAGCTGATTGACGCGTGAACAGCTGCCAGACAGGTTTTACGTAAAAAGTAAATAAAAAAATCCTCCCGGGCAGGTCCGGCATGTAGCGGGCCTTAGCGGGAGGATTTATTATTTGGGCTGCGTAGAATTTGTAGAGTTAAGATGAAACCGGCAGGTGGCGACTGTTAGGGAAAACCGGTTTAGGTTCAGGCTTCCTGGTCCGGGTTCAAGAGGACGGAGGCCTGAAAGATATTTTTGTTATAGGTAAATTTGGTGACGCCCCGGTAGCGCAGGGCAATGCTGCGGATAGAAGCGATGCCGATACCTTCCACCTGCTCCTGGCGTTTGGTGGAAATAAAAGCTTCCCCGTCCCGGATGATGAGATTGCCGTAGCTGTTGCGTACGGTGAGGGCAATCAGGGTGCCGTTGACCAGGTTGCCCTTGACCTGCAGGAACTTGTGCCCGGCTTTCTGACTGCGGCAGCCGTCTAAAGCATTTTCCACCAGGTTGCCCAGGATGGCGGCCAGGTCCGATTCCGGCAAAGGCAGAGCGGCAGGCAGGCTCACGGTGATCTCAGTATCGATACCGTCGGCCCGGGCCTGGGCCTGGTAATATTGCAGGATGGCGTTCAGCGCGTAGTTGTCGCACAGGACGGTGCTGCTTTCAATCTGGGAGGTATGCAGGTAATCTTCCACGTAGTCCAGGATGCCGGTAAAATTTTGCTGTTCCGCCAGGCCTTTGATGACGGACAGTTGTTGCCGCATATCGTGGCGCTGTTTCCGGGTCAGGTCGATGACGTTCTGCAGGCGGCCGTATTCCTTACGCTGCATCAACAGGTGCAGGTTGGCCAGGCGCAGCCGCTCCTCAATCAGCATCTTGCGGCCGGTTTCCCGCAGCAGCTGCAGCAGGATGCCACAGCTCATGAAGGTACCCAGGGTCCAGATCACGCAGGCGGTAAACCGTTCCGGCAGATAGGTGCTGGCTACGGTGCCCCGCACATTAGTGGTCACGGTCAGGATGGTGAGCAGCAGCCAGAAGACGGCCGGGATGAGCCAGAGCTTGTGCCAGTAACCGGCGGCGCCCTGTTCTTCCAGCAGCGGTTCAAAAAGGTTGCGCAGGTAATAAATAAGGGAAGGCGCCGTGAGCAGCAGCAGGAACAGGCAGGTAAAGATGGTGCTCAGGATGGGGTCGGTTAAAAAGCTGATAGCTTCCAGCACGTCCCGGATCAGTCCCATGAAGATATCCATGGCGTCGATATAACATTTGATCAGGAATAAATTGCAGAGCAGCTTGGGCAGGCTCTGGTCCACGTGCAGGTACAGCAGCAGCAAACCGGCCAGCAGGGTATAGGCGGTACGCACATAATGCAGGCTGGCGCTCTCTGTGCCCAGAAGCGGGGCCAGCAGGTGGATGAGCAGGCAGGAACCGGCCAGGCACAGCAGCGCGCCCAGCATTAATCTCTTAGTACGTTGCAGATGTTCCTCAAAGGGTACGAACAGCAGGTAGTAAAAAGGCAGTTCGTAGAAGAGGGACAAGAGGAAAAACGTGGTGGCGCTCACAGCAAGGTACCCCCATTCTGTTTCTGAAAGATGTAATCCGCATATTTCTGGCGCAGTTCAGCCACCGTGTTGCGGTTCATGGCGATACATTCACCGCTGCTCAGGATAAAATCCGTTTTTTCCAGGCGGGTGACCTTGTCCATGTTGATGATGCAGTTGCGGCTGCAGTATAAAAATTGGGGATAGGGCGCCAGCAGCTTGGTAATTTCTTCAAAATACATACGGCTGGCCACCGTGGCTCCGTCTTCCGTGTGCAGCTGGATATAATGGTTGGAATAATCGATGTAGAGAATCTTATGCAGCAGGACCCGGGTCTGGCTGCGGCCGGTCTTGAGGGTGAGAAAGCTGGCAGTTTCCGCCAGGGCCTGGGTGGCCAGACGCATGGTCTCGGCAAACTGGGCATAGGTGAACGGCTTTACCAGATAGTCAAAGGCCCGCACCCGGTAGCTTTTCACGGCAAAATCGGCGCTGGTGGTGGTAAAGATCAGCAGCACATCTTTGTTGACCGTCCTGATGCGGGCGGCAGTATCCAGCCCGTTTAAGCCGGGCATGTAGATGTCCAGGAAAATGATGTCGTAATCAAAGGCGCCGGTCTTGACCAGGTCCGAACCGCTGTCAAAGGTAACAGCCTCGCAGGGAACCAGTTGTTCCGTGCAATAACGGTTCAGGCATTTGCCCAGGAATTCCTGTTCGGCTTTGATATCGTCCACGATGGCGATGCGCATGCTTATCCCTCCCTCTGCACTTATTGTACCACATTTTTCCGGTTTCGTATTGTCCCTTACGGCAGCGGATATGTTATAATGAAAGCCAAAGGAGGCGGGCAAGATCATGACTGTGACGACCGGGCTTTTAGCCGTGCTGTTCCTCGCTATTTCCATGTTCCTGGAAACTACGGTGGGCTTTGGCTTTGCCATTGTGTCCATGCCGCTCATGAGCCTCATCATGGGGCCGAAGGCGGCGGTGCTTTATGTCTCGGTGGCTGCGGTCCTGTGCCGTCCCATCCTGCTCTGGCATACCCGCCACGACTGGCAGAAACCGGTGGTAGGCACCATGTTTGCCGGCATTGTCCTGGGACTAATCCCCGGCGGTTACGTGCTGAAAATAATTGCCGATGCCGATTTAAAAATTTTCTTCGGCCTCCTGTTGTTCGTAGCGCTGCTCCTGATGTTTTACCAGGTGCGCCTGCCGGTACGCAACCTGACCTGGGGCAGGTTCCTGGCCGGGGTTGGCGCCGGCTTCCTGGGCGGCAGTACCAGCATGGCCGGTCCGCCGGTGGCGCTCTGGTTCGCCAATGAGGACATGCCGAAGCTGAACATGCGCGCCAATATGATCTGGGTTTTTACCATCGTTAATCTTCTGACGGTGGTAGTTGGATACTGTCTGGGCACCACCCGCGAGCTGGGCAGCGGGCGGGATTTACTGTATATCCTGCCGGGGCTGGCGCTGGGATTTTGGCTGGGAATGCATTATATCACCCGGATAAATCAGCACTTGTTTACCAGGATCGTGCAGCTCCTGGTTGGTTTTGGCGCCTTGTCGCTCTGCATCGGCGGTATTCTGGCCAAGTAGGCGGCGGGAAATATGATGAGGGGCAAGTTCTACCGGCGGCGTATCTGGTGGAACGGTCCCACTAGACTGGATTTTCTTGTCACAAAGTTTACACAAAAAGCGACTTTTAAAAAAAATTTACGTATTTCGTAAATTTTGGTTGACAGTGCCGCCCGGCAGCGGTAAACTGACAACAAGTTTTAAATTAAATGACAGGTGACAGACATGCATTTACAGACACGGTTAGCAGCAAGCGCATACGGTTACTTTACCCAGAGCTATTATTTTAGCTTTGGTTATTTTGCGTGCCGTGAAACCGTTTTGGATGTGTGCGTGAGCAGCCGATACCGCCTTTTGGCGGACTAATCAGCGAAAGTTTACGGACTTCCTTAACGGGAAGCCCGTTTTTTTATAGCTTGTCTGCAGCCGGGCGGTTGCGTAGTGACTACCGGGCAGGTAAGGACAGACAAGCGGCAGCCCCGGGGAAGGGCAGCCATTGGTAAGCAGGACGGCAGGAGCCGTTGCCTGAAGCGCTAGGAAAAATTAAAATAAATTTAAGGAGAGCGTACAACATGGTCATCGTTATTAAGCCGGGAACAACCGACGAAGCAATACTGAAAGTTAAGAAAGAGATGGAAGCCCAGGGCTTTACCATCCATGAAAGCCGGGGCGCCAACTTCTGCGTTCTGGGTGTGGTCGGCGACACGGCCGCCTTTGATGTCCGCAACCTGATGGTGAAGGATTGCGTGGAAAAGGTCCTGCGGGTGCAGGAACCTTACAAGCGGGCCAACCGGCTCTTCCATCCGGCGGACAGCGTCATCGATGTGAGCGGGGTCAAGATCGGCGGCAACAAGGTGCAGGTCATCGCCGGTCCCTGCAGCGTGGAATCCGAAGCCCAGATTACCGCGGTGGCGGAAGCCGTGAAGAAATCGGGAGCGACCCTGATGCGGGGCGGCGCTTTTAAACCCCGGACTTCGCCGTACTCTTTCCAGGGTCTCCGGGAAGAAGGCCTGGATCTGCTGCAGATTGCCAAGAAGAAAACCGGCCTGCCCATCGTCACGGAGATCATGAGCGCCCGGATGATCGAGCGCTATGTGGAAGACGTGGACCTGATCCAGGTGGGCGCCCGCAACATGCAGAACTTTGAACTTTTGAAGGAACTGGGCCGCACCCGGAAACCCATCCTGTTAAAACGGGGCTTGTCCGCTACCATCGAAGAATGGCTGATGAGCGCCGAGTACATCATGAGCGAGGGCAACGAGAACGTCATCCTGTGCGAACGGGGCATCCGTACTTTTGAACAGTATACCCGCAACACCCTGGACCTGTCCGCCATCCCGGTAGTGAAAAAACTCAGCCATCTGCCGGTCATCGTAGATCCCAGCCATGCCGGCGGTTTGTGGTGGCTGGTAGAACCTCTGGCCAAGGCGGCGGTAGCGGCTGGCGCCGACGGCCTCCTCATCGAGGTGCACAACGATCCGGAGCATGCTAAATGCGACGGGGCCCAGTCCCTGAAGCCGGAACGCTTTGATAACCTGATGAATTCCCTGCGCATCATTGCCGGCGCCGTAGGCCGGACCATTTAATTATCTTTTAGATCACGTAGATCCTGTTGTGGGACTGCGCTGCTTGCAGTCAGATTAACAGTTTCCCAGCTCCTGGCAGCACCAGGATGCGAAAAAGAAAAAAATAAATTTGTAGAGGAGCTAAACATTATGATCATCGTCATGAAACCGGGCGCGCCGGCGGCAGAAAGAGCCAAGATTAAAGCGAACTTAGAGAAACAGGGCTTCCAGATTAACGAGATTGTTGGCACGCAGATGGCTATCCTGGGCATCATCGGCGATACCAGCGTCCTGGACATTAACATGCTGAAGGTTAACGACTGGGTAGAGAAAGTTATGCGGGTGCAGGAGCCTTTTAAACGGGCCAACCGCGCCTTCCATCCGGATGACAGCGTCGTGGACGTGGCCGGGGTCAAGATTGGCGGCAGGAAACTCCAGGTCATGGCCGGACCCTGCAGCGTGGAATCCAGGGACCAGATTATCAGCGTGGCGAAATCCGTGAAACTGGGCGGCGCGACGCTGCTCCGGGGCGGCGCTTTTAAACCCAGGACCTCGCCTTATTCTTTCCAGGGCATGGGCCTGTCCGGCCTGGATCTGCTGCTGGAAGCCAAGAAGGAAACCGGTCTGCCTATCGTAACCGAGATCATGAGCACCGATGTGCTGGACCGTTTTGAACGGGATGTGGACCTGATCCAGGTGGGCGCCCGCAACATGCAGAACTTCGCCCTCCTGAAAGCTTTGGGCAAGACCAGGAAACCCATCCTTTTGAAGAGGGGCCTGGCGGCCACCGTGGAAGAGTGGATCATGAGCGCCGAGTATATCCTGGCCGGCGGCAACGATAATGTCATCCTGTGCGAGCGGGGCATCCGTACTTTTGAAAACTATACCCGCAACACTTTGGATTTAAGCGCCATCTGCGCGGCTAAAAAGTTAAGCCACCTGCCGGTTATCGTGGACCCCAGTCATGCGGCCGGGCTCTGGTGGATGGTGGAGCCTCTGGCGAAAGCAGCGGTAGCCGTTGGCGCCGACGGACTGTTGATCGAGGTGCATAACGATCCGGAGAATGCCTTGTGCGACGGGGCCCAGTCCCTGAAGCCGGAACGCTTTGCCCATCTGATGGGCGAGCTGAAAGGCATTGCGCAAATCATCGGCCGGGATTTATAATAAGAGCAACAACTGCCGGCAGGTTAGCAGGAAGGAAGTAAGGCAGTTTCCGGTAGGATGGTAAGTTTCAGGCAGGCATAAAAGAAGGCAGTTCGTAGCAGGATAGGTAGTTTTCAGGTAGGAAGGTAGTAGTGAGGAGGAAGCTGAGTGGAAGCAGCGTTTACACAGAAAAAGCTAAGCGAGTTGACGTTTGCCATTATCGGGCTGGGCCTGATTGGCGGTTCGTACGCCAAGGCTCTGCGGCGGCTGGGCGTGAAGCATATCCTGGGTCTGGATATCAGCCGGGGTATTGCCAAGGCCTGTCTCAATGCCCATATGATTGACGAGATCGTGGAGAGCGGCAGTCCGGCCCTGGGTAAGGCCGAGGTCATCATCTGCTGCGTCTATCCGGGAGCTATCCTGGAGTTTGTGCGGCATAACGCGGCGCATTTTCAGCCGGGTACGCTCTTTACGGATGCCACCGGGATTAAAGGACGGCTGCCGGAACAGGTGCAGGCGCTTGTGCCGGCCGGCTGCGAATTTTTAGCCGGACATCCCATGGCAGGACGGCAGGGCAGCGGTCTGGGCATGGCGGCGGCCGAGATCTTTGACGGCGCCAATTATATTATCGTCCCCGCTGCGCATAATACGCCGGCGGCCATTGTCTGGCTGGAAAATTTTGCCAAGGCTCTGGGCTGCAAATGTACGGTCAAGATTTCCGCGGCGGAACATGACAGCATCATCGCTTATACCAGCGACCTGCCCCATATTTTGGCGGTGTCCCTGGTGAACAGCGCTTCCTTCACGGAACATACGAAATATTTTATCGCCGGCAGCTTTAAGGATGCCACCCGGGTGGCGGATATTAATCCGGACCTGTGGAGCGATTTGTTCCTGGCCAATAAGGAGAATACCCTGGCCGAGATCCGCAAGTATCAGGAGCAACTGGCGCGCTGGACCCGGGCCCTGGAACAGGACGATGCGGCGGCGCTGCAGGCCATGATGCAGGAGGCCGGTCCCAAGCGCCGGGAGTTATACTGACAGCAGACGAAGACGGTTCGTCTCGAGGATGGAAGCATGGAAGAGGTAAAAGTTAATTTAGGTCCTAAAAGTTATAACATCGCTATTACCGCCGGCCTTGTGGACCAGGTTGGTCCCAGGCTGCGCGCGCTGTTATCTCAGAGCGAGACGGCGGCGGTGATCACGGACAGCAATGTGGGTCCCTTGTACGGGGAGCGGCTGGCGCGCAGCCTGCGCCAGGCCGGTTTCCAAGTGGTGACGCTGACCTTCCCGGCGGGGGAGCAGAGCAAGAACCTGGCTACCCTGACGGAATTGTACACCGGCCTGGCCAAGGCCGGCCTTACCAGGAGCGACGTGGTGGTAGCGTTAGGCGGCGGCGTGACGGGGGACATGGCAGGTCTGGCGGCGGCTACGTTCCTTAGGGGCGTGGCCTTTGTGCAGGTACCCACTTCGCTCTTAGCCATGGTGGATAGCAGCGTGGGCGGCAAAGTGGCGGTAGATCTGCCGGCAGGCAAGAACCTGGTAGGCGCGTTCTATCAGCCCAAGGCTGTCTATATTGATCCGGCGGTACTTAAGACTTTGCCGGTACGCTTTTTTAACGACGGCATGGCCGAAGTTATTAAATACGGCTGCATCAAGGATGCGGCGCTGTTCGCCCGGCTGGAGGCGCTGGCGCCGGCAGAGATGGACAAGGCGCTGCCCGGTATTATCGCTACCTGCTGCAACATCAAGGCCCGTATCGTGGAAGCCGACGAGTTTGATAACGGCGACCGCATGGTCCTGAACTTTGGTCATACCCTGGGCCACGCGGTAGAAAAGACCTATCATTACGCTAAATATTCCCACGGGGAAGCCGTAGGTATCGGCATGCTGGCTTTTACCAGGGCGGCCGAGGCGAAAGGACAGACGGCTCCTGGCACGGCGGCCAGGCTGGCCAATATCCTGCAGCAGTATCATCTGCCGTTAACGGCGGCGGTGACACCGGCGGAATTTTTAGCGGCGGTCCAGCTGGATAAGAAGAAAAAAGGTCATCAGCTGACCATCGTGCTCCTGCGGCAGATAGGCGAGAGTTTTTTACAAAAAATAGCTTTTCAGGAGATTGCCGCTTATCTGTAGGCAGCGGGTAAGCTTTGTCGGGCGCAGGTTCGTACCCGGCAACAGCTGGAATAGTGGGAAAGACGGCAGAGTGTTAGCAGAGTAGCAGCAGAAGGAGTTTTGCCATGGCAACCGTAAGAATCACGCCGGCCCCTTTACAAGGCACGGTACAGGTACCCAGCAGTAAAAGCATGGGGCACCGGAATATTATCTGCGCCGGCTTAAGCGGCGGCGTCAGCACCGTGGACAATATCACGCTGTCGGCGGATATCACGGCGACGAATAACTGCCTGCAGGCGCTGGGGGTGGAAGTGCTCAGTCTGCCGTCCCGGTTTAGCGGCCGGCAGGCTTTTAGTTATCGTACCCGGCTGCCGCTCAAGATTACACGGCCGGTCTGGGATTGCGGAGAGTCCGGTTCCACCCTGCGCTTTTTTATCCCGGTGGCGGCGACCCTGGGCGGCGTTACTTTTGTGGGCCACGGCAAATTAGGCAGCCGGCCCCTGGACCCTTACTACCGGATTTTTGCGGAGCAGGGTCTGGCGTATACGACGGGACCGGCAGGACATCTGCCTTTAACCTTGCAGGGAAAACTGCAGCCCGGTAACTTCGTGCTGCGGGGCGATGTCAGCTCCCAGTTTGTGTCCGGTTTACTCTTTGCCCTGCCTTTATTGCCCGGGACATCTAAAATAAAAGTTTTGCCGCCGGTGGAGTCAGCCAGTTATATCGGCCTGACCCTGGCGGCTTTGCGTCGTTTCGGCATCCGGATTGAGGAGCAGCCGGACTATACGTATCTGGTACCCGGCCGGCAGCAGTACCGCAGCCCGGAGGGCCGCATCCTGGTGGAAGGCGACTGGTCCCAGGCGGCGTTCTGGCTGGCGGCGGGCACCCTGAGCGGGGCGGTTACCTGCCGGGGACTGGCGGCGACATCCTTACAAGGTGACAAAGCCATCGCTTCCATCCTGACACAGCTGGGAGGACGGCTGAACTGGGACGCCGCGCAGCAGGAACTGACGGCGGTACCGGCAGCTACCCACGGCGGCGTTATCCCGGCG